>JAIFMF010000188.1 GCA_020048635.1 Desulfobacula sp.
TGGGACTGCAAGTATCATCTGATTTGGATTCCGAAATATCGAAAGAACCTAATATACGGTAATCTTTGAAAATATCTTGGTGAGATATTGAGAGAACTGGCGTTGCAAAAGGAATCGAATATAATATAAGGACATCTGAAGGAGATGGAAATAATATGGGAAAAAATATATCCAAAGATGAGGGTCAGCTATTGTTAAGGATAGCCAGGGATAGCATACTCAAGGAGTTTGAAAAGAATCATGATGAGTCTGTTTCCATAATTCCCGATACATCCAGAGACATTTTAATGGAAAGTCGTGGTGTCTTTGTAAGTTTACATACAAAGGGGAATCTTAAGGGGTGTATCGGTACTATTGAACCTATAAAATCTTTATTCGAAGGGGTTATAGATAATGCAAAGCATGCCGCTTTTCATGATACAAGGTTCAACCCTTTAACTTTTGAAGAATTTTTGGATACAAAAATTGAGGTCAGTATTCTCACCTGTCCCGAAAAGCTTGAATATAAACACGGATGGGATTTGATCAGTCAAATCAGACCTGATATTGATGGTGTAATAATCAGAAAAAACTCCCGGAGTGCTACTTTTTTGCCTCAGGTCTGGAGACAGTTAAAAAATCATGAAACTTTTTTAGGGCAGCTCTGTTTGAAAGCAGGCTTGCCTCTTGATGAATGGAAGATTGGTAATCTTGGTGTTTCAACATATCAGGTTCAATTATTTGAAGAAGAATAGGCACTTCGAAAAATAGCAGCTAAATACCGTATCAGCTTGTGTAAAATTACACGCGGATCAAGAATTTTTAAAAAAAAGATTCCACTGTTTTGAAAATTTTAAAGGCTCACCTATAGGATAAGATTAAGTGCCAGTGTCGACCACAATTCCATATCGAATTGGCTAAGAAATTCTGTATCAGACCACGCGAATTGTAATAATTCCATACCGGGCTGGTATTTTTCCGGGTGTTCTGTCAGTATTCTGAAAACAGCCCCAAGATGAACTTTCCCGACATCTGTGATGTCCTCATTGATTACTCCCATGAAGACTGGATAATCCTTTAGATGTTTTTGAACAAGCTCTTCATCTAATTCCCTTTCCATTCCGGTCATCAAAATTTGTTTGAAAGAGTCGTTTCGTCTATTTCTGTCAATTGGATTAATATGCCCACCGATACCGACAGACCATAAATCATGAAGCCGTTTTTCACTTCCTTGGCGGTTGTATATTGCAGTTTTTTTCATATCCCTAGTTTGAAGGACGGTATAGGGTATAATCTGTTTGTATGCAAGGTCCTTTTCCACATCTTTCCGGTTCAAAAATTCAAAACCCGCTGCTGAACAATTTTCGATAAAGGCGTCCAAATCAAGTGAAACAATGCTTCTGAGCTGTACCCAGGACTCCGGCAGAGCATTTTTTTTAATGCATAATACTGTTTCGCTTACAGTCATGAAATTTCCTTTGATTGATGAATAATAATAAATTGCAATATTAATATCATACCTGATAAAAGAAATGAATGATGAATTCTTAAGGTTTTTGAGATTAATCACCTTCTGTAATATCAGAATATTGGAAACATTAAAAAAGCAGGAGAGTTTATGTTATTCTTAAATAAGTCAGAAATACAGAAGCTGGATCAGAATATTATTCAAACATCCGTTAAAAAGGCATATGAGATCGCTTCGAGCAAGGATTATAATATGCCGGACAGGATGCATCTGTCAGATGGTCTAAATTCACTTTTATTAATGCCATGTTTTTCCGGGCAATATTTTGCAACAAAACTCGTTTCGGTTTTTCCAGAGGCTGTGAAGCACGGCCAACCATCTGTGAATGGCGTCTTGGTACTCTCTGATAATATTTCAGGAAAGCCTTTGGCCGTTATGGATGGTGCAGCTATTACAGCACAGAGAACAGGTGCGGTTGGAGGTTTGGCCGTGAAACTGCTTAGTCCTGAAAAAGTCAGGGCGGCCGGAGTTTTGGGTGCTGGTGTACAAGGATTCAGCCAGGCTCGTTATCTCATGTTTAATCGCAGAATAGAGACTCTATACCTTTATGATTTGAATCCGCAAATGGTAGAGAATATGATAGGAAAATTGAAACAGGAATTTTATGGGGTTGAATATGTAATATCAAGAACCGCAGAAGAACTTGTTGAGAAATCAAGGGTGATCATTGCAGCAACAACCAGCCATAGCCCTTTGTTTAAAGCAAAACCTGAAAGCCTCAAGAGAAAGACTTTCATTTCGATCGGCTCATATCGGCCGGATATGCAGGAATTCCCTGATGTCGTGATTGAGTCTGCAGATGACGTTTTTGTTGATACTGTATTTGCTATAGAAGAATCCGGTGATATTGTGATCCCGTTAAAAAAGCGGGTTGCCATAAGAGAAAAGATAAAAGAATTTTCAATATTGCTTGAGAAAAACACATACGATGATAATAAAACGATTTTTTTTAAATCTGTAGGGATGGGCCTGTTTGATTTAACAGTATCTTCGGCCATATATGAAATAGCCTTAAAGAAGAAAATCGGTCATTTAATTGATTTTTAGGCAGTGCCGGAAAAGATGGAGCGGGAAACGGGATTTGAACCCGCGACTTCGACCTTGGCAAGGTCGCACTCTACCACTGAGTTATTCCCGCTCAGTGAAATTTTGTTTTTTCTACTTTATAAGAATATTTTTGTCAAGAAAAGATTCTTTTTGAAACCCTGAAATTAATACTATTTTGAGAAATAAGGCTGGAAAGTGGAAATTAAAAATGTACTTGTAACTGGTGGGGGTGGTTTTTTAGGAAAAGCAATTGTAAAAAAGCTCCTGATGAAAAAATTAAGAGTCACTTCATTTTCAAGGAATTTTTATAGAGACCTTGATAGTATGGGTGTTTTACAGATTCAGGGGGATCTTTCAGATACATCATCCATATTAACTGCTTTCAAGGATATTGATGTTGTATTTCATGTTGCAGCAAAACCCGGCATCTGGGGAGATTTTAATGATTATTTCAAGGTGAATGTGACGGGAACTGAAAATGTAATCAAGTCATGCTTTATCAATAATGTTAAACAATTGATATATACAAGTTCTCCAAGTGTGATATTTGATGAAAACGATATGGAAAATGTTGATGAGAGTGTCCCTTACCCTGAAAAATATCTCGCACCCTATCCACTGACAAAAGCAATGGCTGAAAAACTGGTACGAAACGCTGTAAATAAAGGATTGAAGGCCATTATCATTCGTCCTCATCTGATCTGGGGACCTTATGACAACCACCTTGTTCCCGGGATTTTAAAAAGAGCTACACGGTTAAAATGCGTGGGGCGAAAGGATGACCTTGTGGATACAATTTATGTGGACAATGCAGCAGATGCCCATGTGTGGGCTTCTGAAAAACTTATTTCAAACCCTTCTTTATCCGGCAATATTTATTTTGTCAGCCAGGATGATCCTGTGTCCAAGTGGGAAATGGCCAATTCCTTTCTTGATGCTGCCGGTTTGCCGCCCATAAAGGGACATGTTTCGGCAAAAACAGCCTATATGGCAGGTTCCTTATTTGAAATTGTATATCGGTTTTTTCGCGTTCAAAAAGAACCTCCGATCACTAAATTCACAGCAAAAGAGCTGTCAACCTCTCATTGGTTTGATATATCCAGGGCAAAAAAAGATTTGGGATATTATCCAAAAATTTCTACAAAAGAGGGCCTTTTAAAATTAAGAGAATGGCTGTTACAGGGAGATGGAAAATGGTGACACAATATTTCCAGAAAAGTCTGTTTTCGTCTTATAAGCAGCTCTTTAAAGTGATTGTATCTGCAGTTAAAGAATTCAGGAAGAATAGGTGTGACCTTCAGGCATCGTCTCTAACCTTGTTTACCCTCTTATCGATTGTACCGATTATGGCCATGGCTTTTGGTATTGCCAAGGGATTCGGTTTTAAGGAATTCCTTGAACGTCTGATTCTTGATTTATTTGCCGGTCAGGAGCAGGTGATTCAAAATCTTCTTTCTTTTTCAAACAATCTTCTGGAAAGAACTAAAGGCGGGATGATGGCAGTTTTCGGAGTTATCCTGTTATTTTACGCACTGATAAAACTTATCGGACATATTGAAAATGCGTTTAATAAAATCTGGTGTGTCACGGATGACCGGCCATTGATTCGAAAATTAACGGATTATGCTGCTATTTCAATCACAGCGGGTATCCTGGTTATTCTTTCAAGCAGTGCCAACATTTTTATTACCACATTTCTTACAAAATTCCTGAGTTATGTCAATCTGCCTGAAAAATTTGAAAAATTGATTTCCCTTGGATTTAGCAGCTTTGCATTCTTCACGATATGGTTATTGTTTATCTTTTTTTACCTCTTCATCCCCAATAAAAAGGTAAAAATTACAGCCGCAGTAATAGGAGGATTAATATCCGGCACCATATATCAAATTATCCAGATCGCCTATTTTAGATTTCAGATCGGTGTTTCCAGCTATAATGCAATTTATGGAAGTTTTGCAGCCCTTCCTTTGTTTCTGATCTGGCTGCAGACATCATGGGTAATTTTTTTATTCGGAGCTGAGATTTCATTCTCCTGGGAAAACAAAGAAGCGTTAGAACCTTCTGATATGGAATATGATAAAATCAGTATCCATTTGGAAAAACTAATTGTTTTACGAATTGTTCACCTCTGTGTAATCCGGTTTGCAAATAAGAAAATGCCGGCGTCAGACTTTGATATTGCCTCAGAGATAAAAATTCCATTGAAAATTGTTAAGGCATTATTGGAAAAGCTTTTGGAATGCCGGATCCTCCTTGGAACTGATATGAAGGGAGGAAATGGTTATGTACCGGCACAGGATATTGAAACCCTAACAGTTTTTGATGTAATTTCTGCATTTGAACAAAGAGGGGATGATAGGATTCAAATCAGTAAAACAGTGGAGTTTGAAACCCTGGGCCAAAGTATCAATGAGTTTGCCAAGGCCTGTAAATCCTCACTTGGTGAAAGGCAATTAAAAGACATCTGAAATAGGTTATCATTCAGTGGTGATTTTGAAGAAGTCTTTAATTTCGTCTTCTTTTCGTTTTAATTGATCAACCATGAGGATTAAAATAGATGGATTCAGACCTATTTTTTTTGGTGAGTTCTTTATCGTCACCGGAACCGGGTTTCCACTGTGCCCGATCCCTGCTTTCTGGGTTAGATAATCGGCAAGATTGATAATCAAAGATTGATGCCTGAATTTAATAGGAGCAGATTCAGGATTATGGTGGAACCTGCAGGGAAGCATTATGGATTGAGGAAAATTCCATCGTTTCATCAAAAGTGCGGATAATATGGCATGATCCAGTTTAAAAATGGCATTTTCAGCAAAATATAAAGGTTTTTTGGTCTCCATGGCAAGCTGCTGGACTTTTCTGTATTCATCTTTAAAATATATTGAAAAAATAACTTTTCCCATATCATGGAGAAGTGCGGGAACAAAAATTTTATTGGCGATTCCGGGGTTTGTCCTCTTTGCAAGTTCCTTGGAAGCGGTGGCCACTCCGATACCATGAATCCAGAGGGCTTTCATATCCAGGCCCAGGCCTGATTTGTCCATGAAGGATGAAAGTATTCCCATTCCAAGAGCAATCCCGATGATTTCATCAAAACCGATGATGGCAATTGATCTTTTAATGGTTTCGACTTGTGCTTTTTGTGCGTAGTAAATCGAGTTGGCAAGTCTTAAAAGCTTATTTGTCATTGCCTGATCATATGAAATAACTTCTGCAAGTTCTTCTGTCGTTGTTTTTTTGTCTGACGCCACGCTGATGATTCGGTCAATTACAACAGGGAGAGTTGGAAGGTCGCTATCCTTTTTCTGAATCATTTTAAGAATTTCATCTTTTATTTCCATTTAATCCATTATTTTAAAAGTATTATAAGAAATTTTATGGAATGGCAAAGAATCTTTTTTATGATTTTTTTTTACCTCATCAGGATATCCTATCGCAATGATGGACTCAATCATCATATTGTCGGGTATATTAAGGAGTTCTTTAACATAGACATCCGCACTTTCTAAATCATTATGTTCTCTTTTCCTGATTTGTATCCAGCAACTGCCAAGCCCTAAATCATGGGCAGCAAGATGAATGAATACAGAGGCAATAGAAGTATCTTCAATCCAGACATCACTCTTTGACGGGTCACCGCAGACAACAATTCCAAGCGGGGCTTCCTTAAGAAAATCCGCACCATGAGGTTTGGCTCTGGAAAGTTGTTGAAGAATTGTCCGGTCTTCAATGACAACAAATCGCCATGGGTTAAAGCCTCTTGAAGACGGGGATCTCAGGGCAGCCTCGATCAGAGTGTCTATTTTTTCTTTTTCAACCGGCTGAGGTTTAAATTTCCTTATACTTCTTCTATTAGAAATAAGATTTAAAAACATGGTGGGGTGTCCATCTAAAATTAATGAAAGTGTGTGATATTGATATTTCCCTGCAATTGCATTTCATCATATTTTTTTCTCAACATTCGTTTTAATTGATTTCTCGTCACAGGCCATAACAAAAACAAGCCCATTATATCAGTGAGAAAACCTGGAGTGATTAATACCACACCGGCAATAAATATGATCACTGCATCAAACAATTCTTCAGCTGGCATAAGGCCCTGCTGAAGGTTCATTTTAAGTTTCATAATGGTATTAATGCCCTCACGCTTTGCAAGCCATGCTCCCAGAAACCCTGAAATAAGTACCAGCAGAATTGTATTGAGGCCGCCGATAACTGTTCCGACTTTTATTAACAGGTAAAGTTCAAAAACAGGTATCAGGGTAAAGCATAAGAATAATTTTAACAGCATTTGATCTGCTCCTCATAAGTATTTAAAGTATAAAGATAATGATACCAAACCTGTTTTTGTCAAGCTTCGCGCAGTACCTTCTGAATGGTTTTTTCAAGTACCTTCGCATTAACAGTCTTTGGAATATAATCGTCCATTCCGGCATCGATAAATTCCTTGCGGTCTCCCTGCATGGCATGGGCAGTTATGGGAAGCATATTTCCAGAAGCATGTATTGTTTTTGTGGCTTCATATCCATCCATCTCAGGCATAGAGCCATCCATGAGGATCAAGTCGAAACTGTGTTGTCCCAATAATTCTACTGCTGTGATCCCGTTCTAAGCAAGGGTGATTGATAAAATCAATTTTTAATTTTATTTCTGAAGAATATTAAAAAACCTGCAAATATCATTATGAGACATAGAATTTGGCCCATTGTAAAGGAATACGCAACAAATTTTAAATGGTTATCAGGTTCACGAAAGAATTCAATAATAAACCTTATTAATCCGTAACCTGAAAGATATAGGCCGAACAATCGATGTTTCAGATATTTGGATTTTCGAACCCACCAAAGAATGCCAAATAAAATAATGCCTTCAAAAAAAGCTTCATAAAGTTGGGAAGGGTGGCGCAATGTATGTGTTGGGTCAGATGGGAAAACCATCCCCCACGGGAGTGAAGTGGCTCTCCCGTAAAGTTCTGAATTAAAAAAATTTCCAAGCCTTCCAAAAGTGTATCCCAAAGGTACAACAGGGCAAAGGAGATCGGAAAATTCCCATAGGTTGAGTTTGTTTTTTTTACAGAAAAAATAAACTGCGGCCATCACTCCTATGAGTCCTCCATGGTAAGACATCCCTGATATTCCAGTAAAGGTGAAGCCATCGGAAAAAGTGAAGGGTAAAAAAATGGTTAAAGGGTTGTTCATATAATATTTAAAATCATAGAAGATAACGTATCCGAGCCTCCCACCCAGAAGAACACCCGCGGCTGCCCATATAAGAAAATCATCTATATGGCTTATTTCAATGGAGGGAAAGCGTTCTTTTTTAAGCCTGTATTTTATCAGAAAATAAAAGGTTACAAAGGCCAGAACATACATCAGGCTGTAATATCGAATGCCAAAACCATTGAATTGAATCAAGTATGGGCTGATTTTGTAAGGTATCTGGTTCCAGAAATTCATGTCGGAAGTTTAACACATCCCGTGAAAAATTGAATCATGATTTATTCATGTAATGATGTCGATTGTGGAATTGTAAGAAGGATCTCTTGATCCCATATATTCTTGATATCCTTCCTTTTTATAGATTGTTGAATGATATCAAGATACGAATTCCTCGAAATTTCAGTGGCCCCCATGCTTAGAAGGTGGTTTGTGGTGACCTGGCAGTCGATAAGATCAAACCGGTGCTGTTTTAAATGATGGGCCAGGGTTATCAGAGCAATTTTTGATGCATCACTTTCAAAGGAAAACATGGATTCTCCAAAAAAAATTCCGCCAAGGCAGATTCCGTATAACCCTCCAACAAGCAGGCCTTCTTTCCAGGTTTCAATAGAATGGGCATAGCCGAGTTTATGAAGTTGAATATAGGCTTCAATCATTTCTTCTATCAACCAGGTGCCTGCATATTTTTTCCTCCTTGGTTGCGCACAGGAAAGAATAGTTTCTTCAAAGGCATGATCGAGAGTCAGGTGAAAAGAATTTTTCTTAATTTTTTTCTTTAAACTTTTTGAAATATTGATGTGCTCTGGGATGAGAACAAGTCTTGGATCCGGTGACCACCAAAGGATAGGTTCGTTTTCTGAGAACCATGGAAATATACCGTTCTCATATGCAAGCAGTATCCTCTGAGCAGAGAGATCGCCCCCAATACATAAAAGTCCGTCTGATCTTGCAAGCCAAGCGGGTGGGAAATCCAATCGTTCTGATAACCGAAAAAGGGGCATTTAGTTCTTAAATGTAAAGCTCAGTTTTTTATTCCTGATTCCAATGGAAACCTTCCCGCCTTTTTCGAGACTGCCAAAGAGAATTTCATCTGTGAGTTTGTCTTTTATCCGAGTCTGGATAATTCTAGACAAGGGCCTTGCGCCGAATTTAGAATCATACCCTTCTTTAGCAAGATATGATCGAACTTTGTCCGAATAGGTCAGGGTAACATTTTTAACCTTGAGCATGGATTCAAGTTCTTTTATATTTTTGTCAACTATCATCCCCATGACTTTGGCGGATAAATGGTTAAACTGGACAATACCATCAAGCCGGTTTCTGAATTCAGGACTGAAGGCTTTTTCAACTGCTTTCATGCCTTTGAAGTCAACATCAGCAGACTGGGGGCCAAATCCTATGGCATTAGCGCTCATTTCTCTTGCTCCCGCGTTGGAGGTCATAATGAGGATGACATTCCTGAAATCGGCAGATTTGCCGTTATTATCCGTCAGAGTTGCATAGTCCATGACTTGAAGAAGGATATTGTAAAGATCCATATGGGCTTTTTCAATTTCATCCAAAAGAAGTACACTGTGGGGATGTTTCCGGATACCGTCTGTTAGAATTCCCCCCTGATCAAATCCGATATAACCCGGCGGTGCGCCAATAAGTCGTGAAACCGAATGCTTTTCCATGTATTCGCTCATGTCAAATCTTAAAAATTCTATGCCCATGTGGTGAGCCAGTTGTTTTGCGACCTCTGTTTTCCCGACACCTGTCGGTCCCATGAACAAAAAAGACCCAATGGGTCGTTCCGGGTCTGAGAGACCTGCCCTTGATCTTTTTATAGATGTGGTCAGCAATTCAATGGCATTGTCCTGTCCAAATATGACATTTAACAATTTCTTCGGCAGAGATTCAAGGTTTGTCTTGTCAGTTGATGTCACGCTTGTCACAGGGACCTTGGCGATTTTTGCAACAATTTCTTCAATATCGCTCAGTGTGACGGTTTCCTGGTTTCTATTTCCCTTTAACCGAAGATATGCGCCGGTTTCATCAATCACATCAATGGCTTTATCCGGTAAAAGACGGTCATTTATATATTTGTCGGAAAGATAGGCCGCCGCCTTTATTATCTCAGCGGGGTAGGTGAGACCGTGGTGCTTTTCATAATAGGGTTTGAGTCCGTTCAGGATTTGAGTCGTCTCTTCCACTGAGGGTTCTGACACTTCAATTTTTTCAAACCTTCGTGAAAAAGCGCGGTCTTTTTCAAAATGATTTTTATATTCTTCATAGGTTGTTGTGCCGATACATTTAATATCCCCTGAAGAAAGAGCTGGTTTTAATATGTTTGAAGCATCCATAGAACCGCTTGTTGTTGCCCCGGCACCCACAACAGTATGGATTTCATCAATCACCAGCAATGCATTTTCTTTTGATTCAAGGGCAATGATAACATCTTTCAGCCGTTGTTCAAAATCTCCCCGGTATTTTGTTCCTGCCAGAAGGGCACCCATATCAAGGGAAAAAAGTTCACAATTTTCCAGAAGGTCCGGAACCTGCTTGTCTTTTATTCTTAGTGCAAGGCCTTCGGCAATAGCAGTTTTTCCTACTCCAGGATCACCCACAAGGATAGGATTGTTTTTGCGTCGTCGGCAGAGAACCTGCATAACTCTGTCCAGTTCATTCACTCTTCCGATCAAGGGATCAATTTTGTTTTCTTCTGCTTTTTGTAAAAGATTGGTGGTGAAAGCTTCCAGAGGGTCTTTCTTTTTCAACTTCTTTGTTTTCATGTCCGCTTGTTTGAACATGTTCTGTGATGGATCAAGGGATTGCATGTCTTTTTTCTCATGATCCGTAGCATGGGAGATGTATTTTAAAACATCAAGGCGGGTGATCCCTTCAGACTCAAGGTAGAATGCCGCATGAGAATCTTTTTCCTGGAAGATGGATGCAAGAATGTCCCCCAGATTGACCTCGCTTTTTTCTGCCGATCTGGCCTGATTTATGGCTCGCTGAATCATTCGCTGGAAACCAATGGTCTGCTGTAATACATATTCTTCTTTTGAATCAATTTTTGTTAATTTTTCTTCAAAAAATTTTTCAAGTTCTTCTTTTATTTGTTCCGGGTTGCCGCCACATTTTGCAATTGTTTCGACACCTGCCTCATGGTTAAGGATTGCATAAAGAACGTGTTCAACACACACATATTCATGCCTTCTCTTTTTTGCCTCTCTAACGGCAAAACCGAGAGCGGTGCTAAGTTCTTTGCTGATCATACCTACTACTCCTTTTCCATTGTACTCTTTAAAGGAAACCCCTTGCTGCTCGCCAGATGATGTACTGTCTCAACTTTAGTTTCCGCTATATCCCGAGGATAAATCCCACAGATATCTTTTCCTTTATTATGTACATTAAGCATTATTTGCGTTGCTTTTTCAAGTGATTTTCCAAAAACGTTCAAGAGAATTTCCACAACAAACTCCATGGTTGTATAATCGTCATTATGTAGAATGACTTTAAACATTGGTGGATGATCATTTTTTGATCTTGATGAAGTATCTGTTTTTGTTTTGGAATCTGTTGATGTCATCGGTTATAACTCCTAAACCCCACAACATCTTTTATATTTTTTTCCGCTTCCACAGGGGCAGGGAGCATTTCTTTGTACTTTATCAGAGGATCGCTTGACAGGTTTTTTTGTGCTTGCGCCATCAGAATGGGAAAATGTCAGATTCTGTTGTTCTTTTTTTTTCAGGGTGTCCACTTGAGATGGGCTTGAAATCTGAATTTTATACAGGATTTCGACAATTTCTTCTTTAACTCTTTCCATAAGGCCCTGGAACATCTCAAAGCCTTCTTTCCTGTAGATTCTTAAGGGGTCCTGCTGTGCATATCCCCGAAGGCCGATGCCCTCTTTTAAATGATCCATGGATAAAAGGTGTTCTTTCCAGCGGGTATCGACCGTTTGAAGGACGATATGCCGTTCAATCTCTCTTGTTATCTCTTCACCAAAGGCAACTTCTCTTTGATCATAGATTGTTTTCAGGTTTTCAAATAAGAATTCAGATAGTTTCTGAGCAGAATCATTATGCGCTGTTACCTTTTCCAGGTCAGGGTTGTAATTAAATGTTTGCCTGAACCTATTTTTAATACCGTCAAGATCCCATTTAAGAACAGGGGCTTTTTCAACCGCAAATTCATCCACAATATCATAGACTTTGTCTTCAATCATTTCCATCACCAGGGGCTTCAAGCTTTGTTCCACCAGCGCTTTACGTCGTTGTTGATAGATCACTTCCCTTTGCTGGTTCATGACGTCATCATATTCGAGCAGGTGTTTTCTGATCTCAAAATTATGGCCTTCAACCTTTGATTGAGCATTTTCAATGGCTTTGCTGATAAAGCGATGCTCTATATGCTCACCCTCTTCAATCCCAAGTTTATCCATGACTGCATGGATCCTGTCACCGCCGAAAATTCTTAAAAGGTCGTCTTCCAGGGATAGATAGAATCTTGATGATCCTGGATCCCCCTGTCTGCCGGATCGGCCTCGGAGCTGGTTGTCAATACGCCGGGATTCATGCCGTGATGTTCCAAGGATATGAAGTCCACCAAGCTCTATCACCCCTTCACCCAGAACAATATCCGTACCACGGCCTGCCATATTGGTGGAGATGGTAACAGCTCCTTTCTGGCCTGCATTGGCAACAATTTCAGCTTCTGCCTGATGGTGTTTGGCATTTAAGACAGTATGCCGAATCCCTTTTTTCTTGAGTTTTTCACTCATGTCTTCAGATACATCAATGGAAATCGTTCCTACAAGAACAGGCTGACCTTTTTTATGCAGACGGATGATTTCCTGGATTGAGGCATCGTATTTTTCCTTTTTTGTTTTGTATATCAGATCCGGGTGATCCGTACGGATCATTTTTTTTTGGGTTGGGATATCGAGGACATCAAGGTTATAAATTTTCTTGAATTCCGGTGCCTCGGTCAACGCCGTACCGGTCATCCCGGACAATTTATTATACATCCTGAAATAATTCTGGAAGGTAATGGTGGCAAGGGTCTGATTTTCATTTTCAATTTTTACATCTTCCTTTGCCTCAAGGGCCTGATGCAGACCCTCACTGTACCTTCTACCAGTCATCAGGCGTCCGGTGAATTCATCAACAATGACAACTTGGTTGTTTTGAACGATATAATCCGTATCCCGTTTGAAGACCTTATGTGCTTTTAAGGCCTGGTTTAAATGGTGCAGGATTTCGATATTGGCAGGGTCATAGAGGTTATCAATGTTTAAAAGCTTTTCACCCTTGGCAATGCCGAGTTCAGTTAAGGCGATCGATCTGGATTCTTCATCAAGGGTATAATCCATATCTTTTGTAAAAGATGGGATTATGATATTGACCTGGTTATAAAGATGGGTGGATTTTTCAGCAGGACCTGAAATGATCAAAGGGGTTCTGGCTTCGTCGATAAGGATACTGTCGACCTCATCAACAATGGCAAAATTGAGTTCTTTCTGAACAAGGGATTCTTTATCAAATTTCATGTTATCCCTTAAATAATCAAAACCAAACTCATTGTTTGTACCATATGTGATATCACTGTTGTAAGCTGCTTTTCTTTCCTGATCCGTCATATCATGGAGAATCACACCCACTTTCAATCCAAGGGAATGATATATTTTTGACATCCAATCCGCATCACGTCTGGCAAGATAATCGTTTACTGTAATGATATGAACGCCTTTCCCCGTCAATGCATTCAGATAGGCTGGAAGCGTAGACATCAGGGTCTTTCCTTCACCTGTTTTCATTTCCGCAATCATACCATTATGAAGAGCAATACCGCCGATAAGCTGAACATCAAAGTGTCGCAGGCCAAGAGTTCTGACGGATACTTCTCTGACAAGGGCAAAGGCGAAAGGCAAAAGGTTATCAAGCGGCTCGCCATTGCTCAGTCTTTCTTTGAATTCCGATGTTTTTTGACATATCATTTCATTGGATAGAAGCTTTATTTCTGGTTCCCATTGATTGATTTCTTCTATTAAAGGTTGGATTTTTTTCAAAATTCGGTCATTGTTGGATCCAAATATCTTAGTGAGTAAATTCAGTACCATGCGATAGTTCACCTATCTTTTATTAAAACGGTTAATAATTCAACTGAAACATATAAGCATTAATCTTATAAATCAAAATAAAAAATTAATAAATTTGCTTGGATGGAAATAAGGGTGACGGATGTTAGTTAAGAATGTATTTTGATGGATTAACAGGCGTCCCATTGATCAAAACTTCATAGTGCAGATGAGGCCCTGTGCTTCTCCCGGTATTGCCGATAAGGCCGATGACATCCCCTCTTTTTACTTCCTGACCCGGGTTTACGAGGATTTCCTTTAAATGACCATATTGAGTTACACGTCCATGGCCATGATCAATGGCCAAAAGATTTCCAATGTAAAGTTTCTCGGCAGCAATGGAAACCCTACCATTTGCAGGTGCAATGATTTTTGTCCCGGGAGCATTGGAAATATCCAGTCCTGTATGAAATTCACTTTGGCCAGTGAAAGGAGAGGTCCTTTTTCCAAATCCGGAAGTAACCCAGCCATTCACTGGTCTGATGGAGGGTGTGGAGGCAAGGAAGTTTCTTTTTTGTTCAAGCTGTTTTATTAGCTGCTCAAAGTCAAGGGCGTGTTTTTCGGCTGCAACTTTAGTCTGAGTGACCTGTTGATGCATTTCACGGATCAGGCTGCTGTGCTTTTGGGTCAAAGGAAGATCAGGGTCAAGAGTGTCGGTGGGGATGCTCCCGATCCCGATTAGTCCGCTTGAGTCGCTGGTTTGTTTGATATCTGCAATAAGCCTGACCTTATCCTCAAATTTTGACAGATTATCAACCAGTTTTTTTAAATTTTCGATTTCTTCGGCAAACCGCTGGATTTGAATTCTTTGAGTTGTGATTTCACCATTTAATGACTGGACTGTTTGGTTAAAACCGTCACTGTTTAATGAAAGGCGTTTCAGTTTGATATAATCATACCCGACAAAGGAGGCCGTAATAATCGAAAAAGCGGCAAAGAAAAATAGAAAGATCCATAGAGTTCTGTGAATCGAGAATTCTCTGATATCAGCCGTGGCACTTGAGTGATACCATATTTTAATTCTGTTTCTCATGGTTTCCTTTTTTATTCAGATATTAGCTATCTGTCAAGTACAATATTCATTATAACGGCACCTGGACAGAGTTCAGACCTATTTCATCCTTCAGACCAAACATGATGTTCATGTTTTGAACAGCCTGTCCGGCAGCACCTTTTAAGAGGTTGTCAATGGCAGACACAATGATGATTCTCTTTGTTTTTTCACAGAAATGAATTCCGATATCACACGCGTTTGTCCCTCTCACATAGGAAATTGCAGGAAATAAATTTTTCCCTAAAATCCTAATGAAAGGTTCATTCTCATAGTAAGAAGCATAGGCATCCCTGATTTTATTTTCATCTGTATTTTCTTTTGCCTCAACATAAATTGTGGACAACATTCCTCTTGTGAGCGGCAAGAGATGCGGAACAAAGGTGATGGAGATCTTTTTACCTGATTGAATACCTAAGATTTCATTGATTTCAGGAGTATGCCTGTGGTTTCCGATTTTATAAGGTGTAAAAGATTCGTTTACCTCACAGAAATGAGAAGAAAGAGATAAGGAGCGGCCTGCACCACTGACACCGGATTTTGAATCTGAAATAATACCATCAGACTGGATCAGGTTTTTTTTTAAAAGGGGAATCAAAGGCAAAAGGATGCTTGTCGGGTAACATCCCGGATTGCCGATGAGCCTGGCAGCTTTGATTTCTTCCCGGTATATCTCACTGAGCCCGTAAACACTTTCTTTTAATAAATGCTTTGCAGTATGTTCCTGATATGCCGATTCATAGGCGGATGCATCTGAAAACCTGAAATCGGCTGATAAATCAATTACTTTGATATTGTGATCGAGAATTTCCGGTACATGCTGCATTGAAATTTTGTGAGGTAATGCCAGAAATATGACATCAACCTTCTGTGAAAGCGATTGAGCAGAGAGGCCTTCGCAAATTAGCGTTTCAAATCCTCTCATGGAAGGGAAAACATCTGTCAAAGCTTTCCCTGCATAACTGTTTGAACTCACGGTACACAATTTGGCCTTTGGATGATTTGAAATCAGCTTAACCAGTTCAATCCCTGTATACCCTGTTACACCTGCAATACCTACATTAATCATATTGCCCCCTTCATTTTTCAAAAGGCATTTTTTTATCTTTGATCTTATCCACCAACACTGTTAAGAGTTCTATAACAGATTTCAAACAGATTGGACATTTTTTTATGCGGTTGAAAATGAAAATTAAAAATCAAAGAAACCTGGCTGCCGCGCGTGAAATGCTGGACAGTATTGCTAAAAAAGATGAAGATTTTCTGATGACGGGTGGTTGTTGTGCTAATCCTCAGTGTTAATACAGAATCTGGCTTAAAAAGGTTTTGGTTCTGTCGTTTTGAGGATGGTTGAAAAAATCTTCAGGATTGTTTTCTTCTATAATTTCTCCTTCATCCATAAAAATAACCCTGTGGGCAACGCTTTTTGCAAACCCCATTTCATGGGTGACGACAATCATGGTCATTCCTTCTTGGGCAAGGCTGATCATAACGTCAAGAACTTCTTTTACCATTTCAGGATCAAGCGCTGATGTTGCCTCATCAAAAAGCATGATATTGGGTTTCATGCAAAGACTGCGAGCAATTGCCACTCTCTGCTGCTGCCCACCGGATAATTGTCCGGGAAATTTTGCGGCCTGTTCGGAAATCATTACTTTTTTAAGATAATACATGGCGATTTCTTCAGCTTCTTTTTTGGGCGTTTTTCTCACCCATATCGGCCCCAGCGTTAAATTTTCAAGAATGGTAAGATGGGGAAAAAGATTGAAATGCTGGAACACCATCCCGACTTCAGACCTAACTTTTTCAATGTTTTTCAGATCCTTGGTCAGCTCAATGCCATCGACAATAATTTGCCCTTTTTGATGCTCCTCAAGCCTGTTAATGCATCGGATAAGGGTTGATTTCCCAGAGCCGGACGGGCCGCATACCACAATCCGCTCTTTTTTTTTTACAGAAAGGTTAATGTTTTTTAAAACGTGGAAATCACCATACCATTTATGCATATCAACAATTTTAATGATAGTTTCTTCACTTGAAATATCGATGTCATTTGTTTTTTCTGTGTTCATAAATAATCGCTTTAAAAATAAAAAAAGTTAAATAATTATTCCAAACCCGTATTGAGTTCTTTTTCCAGTTTTCGGCTGTAAGTTGACATAAAAAAACAGCATATAAAATAAATGACCGCCAAAAAAATATAAGCTTCGGTTGAAAATCCCATCCATTTGGGTTCAGACAATGCCGTTTTTGTTGTTTTTAACAAATCATATAATCCGATAATGACGACAAGGGATGTATCTTTAAAGGCAGATATTAAAATACTGACCGACGGCGGGATCACAATTTTTAATGCCTGGGGCAGAATAATAAGCCTCATGGTCTGAGAATAATTCAAACCCAGAGAATCGGCCGCCTCATACTGACCTTTGTTCATCCCCTGTAGACCGCCGCGGACAACTTCGGCGATGTAGGCGGCCGTGAACATGATAATGGCGACCTGTGCCCTTAGCACGGCATGGATGGCAAAACCCTTGGGTAGAAATAATGGGAAGACCACCGAAGACATAAAGAGCAGGCTGATTAACGGGACACCACGGATGAATTCAATATAAAAAACACAGAAAGTTTTGATCATGGGCATTCTTGATTGACGCCCCAGTGCCAGGATAACGCCTAAAGGGTATGCGGCGGTGAGGCCGAAAACAGACAGGAGCAAGGTCAGGATGATGCCGCCCCATTTTTCAATTTCAACTGATTCAAGACCAAAAATACCTCCTTTGAGTAAAATCCCTATAATCACCAGGGAAATACCCCAGGCATATCCAAGAAATGAATTCCAATAGTTTCTGTTTCTACTGATGAAAAGCAATGTGATCAGCATCAAAATAGCAGTGATGGGCCGCCACAAAATATCCTGGGGGTAAAATCCGAACAAGATCATTTTATAATTACTGGAAATGACGGACCAGCAGGCTCCGCCAGATTCTTTGCAGTTTGCACCGGGAAGCCAGGAAGCATCTATGAGTGCCCAGCGTAAAAAAGGAAGGATGGAAAACCAGAAGAGACTGATAATAATAAGGGTCAAAATTGTATTCAAAGGGGTGCTGAACAGATTTTTTCGCATCCAACCCAAAATGCCCACACTTGCAATGGGGGGTTTTAGCGTTACCTCATTTTTCTTATTTCTACGCGCTTCCATAAATATTTATTTGAAAGTCATCACCTTTCTACAATGGCCATCTTTTTATTATACCAGTTCATAAAGGCAGAGGTAGATATACTGAAGAAAAGATATACCACCATGATTAGCATAACCCCTTCAATGGCCTGACCTGTCTGATTGATAACGGTTCCGGCCACGGAAACAAAATCCGGATAGCCGATGGCAACAGCAAGAGAACTGTTTTTTGTTAAATTGAGCATCTGGCTTGTCAGGGGTGGAATTATGACCCGTAGGGCCTGGGGCAGGACGATGAGGTTTAAAACCTGTCCGGGTTTTAAACCGATAGCCATGGCAGCCTCGGTCTGGCCTTTTGAAACGGATTGGATTCCTGCCCTGACAACTTCAGCTACAAAGGCAGCCGTGTATAAAACAAGCCCGAGAAGCAGTGCTGTAAACTCAGGGCTGACCCCAATGCCACCCTTAAAATTAAATCCTTTCAATTCAGGGATGTTCATATCCGTCGGCGCCCCGCCAATGAGCCAGCATATCAGGGGAAGGCCAACGATTAACGCTGTGGAAGTATAAAAAACAGGGAAGATTTGGCCTGTTGAATTCTGTCTTTTGGCCGCCCATTTTTTCAGAATGACGATGGCAATGATTGCGATAAGGAATGCAATCGCCATATAGACATGAACAGGGTGAGATTGCGGGATTCCAAAAATCAGGCCCCTGTTGCATAAGAATAAACCCTTGAACGGACTGATGGCCTCTCTTGGAGAAGGCAGCATTTCATTAAACAACGCATACCAGAAAAAAAGTTGTAACAAAATCGGTATATCCTGAAACAATTCAATATAAACGCCAGCACATTTTTTAACCAGCCAGTTTTTTGACAATCTTGCAATGCCGATAATTGTTCCAAGGATGACGGTCAAAAGGATTCCGATAAATGATACCAGAAGGGTATTTAAGAAACCGACCAAAAGAGCTTTTGCATATCTATCGACGGCAGAATATGAGACTAGAGACTCTCCGATTTCAAAGGCAGCTTCCTTGTTCAAAAATCCAAAACCTGTGGTTACGGATTGCCTTTCCAGATTGATCAGTGTATTGGAAATCAGATACCATGCAACAAAAGTCAATAAGCAAACTGCTCCAACCTGATACAGTATGGATCGTTTATCCGGATCATACCAGAAGGATATGGGTTTAGAATTTTTTTGATAAATAGTGATAGCCATTATGCTTTTTCATATATGCTTGAAAGAAAGTGCAGGGTGAAATGATAATTTCACCCTGCGTAAGGGAGCATTTTTATTTAAATGGGGGAGAGTACATTAAGCCGCCATTTTTCCAAAGGGCATTCAGTCCTCTTTCAATACCCAGTTGAGTACCAACGCCGACGTTTCTTTCGAAAATTTCGCCATAGTTACCTACCATTTTGACAATATTGTAAGCGAATTTTTCATCAAGACCCAGTGCTTTTCCATTTCCGGCAGTAACACCTAAAAATCTTTGAATTGACGGATTTACACTTTTAAGCATTTCATCAACATTTTTAGACGTGATCCCGAGTTCTTCAGCTTCTATTAAAGCATATACGGTATATGTCACAATGTCTTTCCACTGGTTGTCTCCATGTCTGACGGCAGGGGCCAGCGGCTCTTTGGAAATGATTTCGGGAAGAATCATGTAATCAGCAGGGTTTGGGGCTACTGCACGTATCCCTGCAAGCTGAGACGCATCCGATGTTAAACAGTCGCATCTGCCGGCAAAAAAGGCCTGGTTGAGTTCGGCATTACTTTCAATGACAACCGGTTTCATTGTCATTTTGTTTGAACGAAAATAATCTGCAGCATTTAATTCAGTCGTTGTTCCGGGAAGAACACAAACGGTTGCACCATCAAGTTCCTTAGCACTTTTTACTTTGAGTTTTTTGGGAACAAGAAATCCCTGGCCATCATAATAATTGACCATGGAGAAATCAAGACCCAGTTCCGTATCCCGGCCCAATGTCTGTGTGGCATTTCTGAAAAGGGCATCAATTTCAC
>JAIFMF010000083.1 GCA_020048635.1 Desulfobacula sp.
GGCCGGTTTAATCCCGCCTTTGATGCTTCGGTCAAAAAGACCCTGGAGGCGGACCAGATCATCCTGGCCATTGGCCAGGCCACGGACCTCGCCTATACCAAGGACGAGGTGGACACCCTGCGCGGCCTCATTGTCATTGATGAAAAAACCAGGGCCACCCATCTGGAAGGGGTTTATGCCGGCGGCGACATCGTCAGTGGGCCCCTGTCCGTGATCCATGCCGTGGCTGCCGGGCGCAAAACCGCCTATGCCGTTGCCAAGATCAAGCCTTTGTCCCATATGCCCATGGGCGAATCCCTGGACATGCATTGTGATGGCCAGAACAAAGGCAGCAGAACTCCGGGCATCCAGACCCTGGAAGGCAGCAGAACTCCGGGCATCCAGACCCTGGAGGATATCCGGTCCGAAGCGGCCCGGTGTATCAATTGCGGCTGCATTGCCGTGAATGCATCGGATATGGCCCCGGCCCTCATGGCCCTGGGCGCAAAGATCAAAACCACACAACGGACCCTTGATGCCGATGATTTTTTTGCTGCAGACATCATGAAATGCACGGTTCTTGAAGATGACGAGCTGGTGGAGGAAATCGAAATTCCGGCGCCCTCAAAAACTAACCGGCAGGGGTATCAGAAATTCAGAATACGGAATGCCATTGATTTTCCCATTGTGAGCCTTGCCTATTCCTTTGACCTGGAAGGAAAGACCATCCAGAAGGCGAGCATTGTTCTGGGGGCCGTGGCACCTGTTCCGTTGCGGGCCAAGGCAGTTGAAACCTTTCTGGAAGGCAAACCTGTCAGCGATAAAACCGCTCTGGCCGCCGGAGACCTTGCCGTTAAAGCGGTCAGGCCGCTCGCCAAAAATGCATTCAAGGTGCAGATTGTAAAAGGCTTGCTCAGGAAAATGCTTGGGTAAATATCCGCCTCTCCGGTGATCTGACCTGCCGGAGGGTGAGGATGTCAATGGAGGAAAATTTACAGGCAAAATTCCATACTATTTCTAAAAAAGGTATTGTTTGTTGGTTCAAATGTGACATATGGTGTTGCATCTGGAATTCAGGAGGGTTGGAATATCCCTGAATGCGTTCTTATATAATTGGGTTGAATGTCAATAAAACATAAGCAAAGGAGTGAAGGAAAATGGAGCGACGAGAATTTATCAAAAAAACAGGAACCGTAGCGGCTATTGCAGCAACATCCGCAGGACTTTTTTTGGGGTGTGAAAAGAAAACAGGGGATTCCGCTGAGAATAAAAAAATAGAATCCGGCCCTGCTGTAATAACAACCCCAAAAACGGCCATCAAATGGAGGCTCCAGACCTATGCAGGCTCTGCCTTGGCCGAGCACGTCATTAAACCCTCCATTGATGCGTTTAACAAGGCTGCCAATGGGGAGATGATTATCGAGCTGTACAATGCGGACCAGCTCGTGCCCCAGGGGGAACTGTTCAGGGCTGTTTCCGAGGGTACCATTGATGCTGCCCAGAGTGATGACGACTCCATGGCCGCTCCGGTTGATGTGGCCATATTTGCCGCCTATTTCCCCTTTGCCACCCGGTATTCCCTGGATGTTCCCGCGCTGTGGCACTGGCTGGGACTCAATAAAATATGGGAAGAAGCCTATGCCGAAGTCAAGGGCGTGACCTGGCTGAGCACCGGGGCCTGGGACCCCTGCAATTTTTCAACTTCCAAACCCATCAAGAGCCTTGCCGACCTGAAGGGTCTCAGGGTGTATACCTTCCCCACCGGGGGCAAATTCTTGCAGCAATTCGGTGTCATTCCCATGTCTCTTCCCTATTCAGATGTCCAGATGGCGATACAGACGGGCGAACTGGATGGTGTCTGCTGGTCGGGCATTACCGAAGTGTATACAGTGGGCTGGGCCGATGTGTGTAAATATTACCTGACCAACCCCATATCCGGGGCCTGGGCCGGTTCATATTTTGCCAACACCGACAAATGGGCAGCCCTGCCCGAGCACCTGAAGACCCTGTTCCGGCTCTGCATGGACAGCTCCCACTATTACCGTCAGCACTGGTACTGGTATGGAGAAGCCAATTACCGCACCAAGGGCGGCAAGATGCAGTTAACGACCATTCCCAAGGAAGAATGGAAAGTGGTTGAAGACGCAGCTTACAAATTATGGGATGAGGTTGCTGCCAAGAGTCCGAGAAATGCCCAGGTTGTGGCCATTCTCAAAGAATATAACAAGACCATGGAAGCAGCAGGCCCGCCATATCGGTATTAATAAAACGGCTGCTGAGCATTAATGCATGAATGATGTCTGCCTTTCCTGTCCCCGTATCCGAACCGGACAGGGAAGGCTGCTTTTGAATAAGGGTTCGGTTTTTTCAACGATAAAGGGAAATTAAAGGTGTAGAATGCCTAAACCAATTAAACTTTTTGTGAGATATGTTGAAGCCGTGAACACGGTTGTAGGGAAGTTTTCAATGTATCTGGTCTTTGCCATGGGTGGAATACTGTTGTTTGAATCCGTATCCAGAACCGCTTTTAATCAGCCCCATATCTGGGCCGTGGAAATTGCCCAGTTTGTTATGGCAGCCTATTACCTGCTCGGCGGCGGGTATTCCATGATGATCGACGGGCATGTCCGGATGGACCTGCTCTACGGCCGATGGTCGACGCAGAGAAAGGCCATTGCCGATCTGATCACCGGGCCCATCCTGATTTTTTATCTGGTAGTCCTTTTGATCGGTTCCATTTCCAGCCTTGGTTATGCTATTGAATACCACCAGAAGAGCTATACTCCCTGGGGGCCGCCCCTGGCTCCCATCAAGGTCGTCATGGCCTTTGGAATTTTATTGATGCTCTTGCAGACCATTGCAGAATGGTTCAAGGACCTTGCCAGAGCCAGGGGGGAAAAATAAAATGAGTCATGGATTGATCGCTTTTTTAATCTTCTCCTCAATGGGTCTCATGCTCCTCACCGGACAGCGCGTGTTTGCGGCCATCGGTGGTGTGGCCGCCTTTTTCTCGCTTCTCCTCTGGGGAACTGGCGGTGTGGAAATGCCATTCAATGCCAGCTTTATTCTGCTGAACTGGTATCCCCTCCTGACCCTGCCTTTATTTATTTATATGGGATATATGTTTTCCGAATCCGGCATCGCCAGTGACCTCTACCGCATGTTCCATGTCTGGACAGGCCCAGTCAACGGCGGTCTGGCTGTGGGCACCATCGGCTTGATGGTGGCCATATCCGCCATGAACGGGTTGAGTGTGGCCGGCATGGCCATCGGCGCCACCATTGCCATGCCGGAAATGATGAAGCGGAAATATGATAAGATCATGGTGAGTGGTGTGATCCAGGCCGGCAGTTCCCTGGGCATCATGATCCCACCCAGCGTGGTCCTGGTTCTCTATGGCATGATCGCCCGGCAGAATGTGGGCCGGTTATGGATGGCCGGGGTTTTCCCGGGTCTTTTGCTGGCGGCTCTGTTTATCCTCTATATTCTCATCCGATGTCACATCAATCCGTCTCTCGGACCGGCTTTGACCCTGGAAGAACGGCAGCAGATCACTTGGAAAGAACGATTTGTCCTGCTCCGGGCAGGAATCATTCCCGTGGTCATTATTGTTTCCATGACCGGCCTTTTTCTCATGGGCGTTACCAGTCTTGTGGAATGCTCGGCCGCAGGTGCAGCCGCCACAACATTGGCCGCGATTTTCAAACGCCGACTAACCAAAAAGGTCATGCAGGACACATTGCGCAATACCCTGAGTGTCAGTTGCATGTTCATGTGGGTGATTCTGGCGGCCCTGTGTTTCGGGGCCGTGTTTGACGGGCTGGGCGCCGTCCATGCCATCAAGGCTCTGTTCCTTGACCAGTGGCATCTGAGCCCGTGGGGGGTGCTGATCATGATGCAGGTCTCCTATATCATCATGGGAATGTTTTTAGATGATACAGCCATGCTCATCATTGTTGCGCCGCTTTACATTCCCTTGATCATGAGTCTCGGGTTTGATCCGGTCTGGTATGGGGTTCTCTATACCATCACCTGTCAGATTGCCTATATTACCCCTCCCTTTGGGTATAATTTGTTTCTGATGAAGGCCATGGCCCCTCCGGATGTTACACTGGCGGATATTTACCGGTCCATTGTTCCCTTTGTCTTTGTCATGGTGTTTGGATTGATTCTGGTCATGGTGTTCCCCCAGGTCGCTTTATGGTTGCCCAATGCTTATTTCGGCAAATAGCCCTTATATCATGGTTAAGATTTGAACCAGAAAGGTATCCAGTTTTTTAAGATACCTTTACCTGGATTTTATACGGAAAAAGCCGCTCTTATTTCTTCCATATGGTCAACCAGAATCCGCATATAGGCGTGTTCCATGTCGATCATTTCTTCATCCTTTTTCCTGAGCCATTCCGACAGCCAGGCAAATCTTAAGGCCAGTACATATTCGGGAAAAAACCGCCACCCTGTTTCGCTGATCACGGGTGTTTTGTGCATTTCTTCGATGAATGTCATGACCATATCCATGCCAAGGCCGTTGGGGTTTTCTATCCCGGCGCAGCCCACAAGGTTGGCGGCGTCATACATATCCGGTTTGATACCGGTGAATTCCCAGTCGATCACGGCTTTGATTTCATCCTGATTCCAAATGATGTTTAAAGGATGAAGATCGCCGTGGCAAAAAGCGAGGGGCAGATGATCATGGGCCTGCATAAACCCTGATTCAAGGAAGCTTAAAACCGGCAGGAATTTTTCATAAACCGACCCGTCATGGGCTTTCATATCAATGAAGAGTTTATAGATATAGGCTTTCATGGAAAAATGGGGGAAGGATAACATGTTTTCTATACCCGTGGAAGCTTTGCCCATCCGGGTCAGAAATGAGGCAAAACTTTTTCCCATGGCTGATGAATCAAGATAATCGGGCCTCTTGACAGGAGTTCCATCAATAAAAGAAGAAAGCTGAAAACATGCCCCCTTAAAAAATGGCAGGAAGTCTCCCTGTTTTGATTTCCGGTATGCCAGGGAATCTTTCAGGCCATGGGCATTGAGATAATCAACCGCTTTTGCCACCCGATCCCGGACCTGGAATTTATTTTCAGGAAATTTCTCAAGCAGAAAAAGCCTGCCGCTTTTATCCTGAACCACCACCCGTGAGAGTGTCCGCTCCGGGCTGCCCTGGATTTCAATATCCTTCCGGACGGATTGTACGTCAAGACCCCATTGATCGTAGAGCCATTGAAAGAATTCCGGCCTTAAGAGATCAGAGAATTCTTGCAATCTGAGATTCCAGTTGCTCTCTTGGCAGGGCGCCTAAAAGTGTGTCAATGATCCGGCCGTTTTTTACAAGAAAGAGGGTCGGCACACTTGAAATGGAATATCTTGAACCAATGCCGGGATTTTCATCCAGGTTGAGTTTGGCAATTTTAAGCCGTCCCTTGTATTTTACAGCCAGTTCATCAAAAATCGGACCGATGGACCGGCACGGCCCGCACCAGGGTGCCCAGCAGTCCACCAGGACAGGGAGTGCCGAACCCAGCACTTCCCTGTCAAAGGTGGCATCCGTCACATTCACCGGTCGGCTTAAATTTTCATTTGGCAAGACTGTCCCGCATTTCCCGCATTTTGGGGTCTCATTCAACCTTGATACCGGGACCCTGTTTTTTGCCGAACATTTATTACACACCAATATCAAATTGTCAGCCATGATGAATATCCTTTACATCAACGCGGTTATACTTTTCCCATAGGCCTGGGCAGCCTGGATGCCGCCTTGTATCCAGCTTGCCTTGAGCATCAACGGCCCTGAGACCATTTTCATGCCATAGATATGATCCATGGTATCAAATATCCTGCCGGGAGCTTCACCGCTCCAGCCGTAAGCACCGAATGCCCCACCGATTTTTCCTTTCAGTTCCGCCCGCTCTGCAATGAACAGAATCTGTTTCATGGAAGTGATCATTTCGCCATGATAGGTGGATGAACCAAAGGCGTATCCGTCATAGCCTTTCAGGTCTTCTTCGCTTTTGATCTCACCGGTCTTTTTAAGCACTACCTCATGGCCTGTCATGCGAATGCCTTCGGCAATCAGATCGGCTATCTTTCCTGTTTCTTCGGCCCTTGTTGCATATACGATCAATACTTTTCCCATTTTTCCTCTCCTATTCAATTCTGATTAAATAAAATTCGTGAACCCACCATTTTTATATTTTTGGTGCCTGTCATGAACATGGCTTTTTTCAGCGTATCATGGACATGCTCCAAATGCAGTTTTACCCCCAGGGTCCCGGCTCCCACTGCCGCCCGAATAATATCCCGGCCGAGAAGTACGGCATCCGCCCCGAGAGCCAGCATTTTTAAAACATCATAACCGGTTCTGACCCCGCCGTCAGCAGTGATAAGCACCGATTTTCCCACCTTTTCCCGGATCAGGGGCAGTACCGTGGCCACTCCCGGTGTTGAATCCAGCACCCTTCCCCCGTGGTTGGAGACAGCAATGACGGCGGCACCTGCATCAACACATTTCTGTGCTTCCTCCGGCATCATGATGCCTTTTGCGATAAACGGCAGGGTGGTAAACCGGACCAGCTCCTCAATATCTTTAACGCTTTTTTTAAATACCGGCATGCCCTGCCGGGCCATGACGGTGGACCCGGCCCCGTCCAGATCCACGCCCACGGCTTTGCATCCATATTCCTGTGCAGTTTCAATAAGCTTTTTCAGGACGTCCTGTGACCTGGGTTTGAAGATGGGTATGCCATACCCATTACAGGCTTTCATGGCGTTGAGGGAGGGGTGGTCTTCACGGGTATAAAACCAGGTATCTCCTCTCAACCCGATGGTTCCGGCTTCCTTTGACCCTTTCAGCACCGATATGCAGAACTGGGTCTCATCCAGAGCATCGTTGTATTTTTGAGCCCCTGCCGTTGATGAGGAAAGGACAGGAAATTTCAGGTCAATCCCGAGAAAACGTGTAGCGGTATCCGGCTCAAAATGATCCCCCAGGACCGACATATTGAACTGAATCCTGGATAAGGCCTCCGCATTGGCCCGAAAAGAAAATCCCTGGCCTGCGCCGCCAAGCCCGATGGGCTTTCCATAGGCTTCCCGCTGGCAGATCTTATCAAAATTGCCGTCACAGGAAGGATAAGCCGCGCATATGCCTTTAAGCTTTGTTCTGGCCGCATCTCTGACCTGTTCCAGAGTTTTGGGAACCTCTTCCATTTTTATGATCATCCGGTCGTCGGCCTGACAGATGTCACAGACACCAGGCTTGGTTTCACCTTTCAATATTTCATGACAAACGGAACAATACCACTCACTCATTCACGATCTCCTTTTATTTACTTCACGCCCTGGTCAGAATCTCATCCATCCGGGTTTTATCAAAGTTATAATCAAAAAGTGGTTTCTTTTTCAACACATCGAACCTCTCGTGAAAAGCCAGAGTATGGGCTTTGTAAATCACTCCTGTCGGAATCTTATCTTCTCCCATGTGGGCCACCTTTAATGCCTTTTCATAATCGGCAGGGTCATGGCCGGTTTCTTTCAAATCAAACACCCTTTCTTTGTACCACAGATGGGTGTTGATCTTATTAAAGGATACACAGGGCTGATCTATGTCGATCATGGAGAAACCTTTGTGATTCATAGCTTCAACAATAAGCCCGGACAATTGTTCAATATTGCCGGAAAACCCTTTGGCCACAAACCCGGCCCCTGTCACAAGGGCTGTTGCAATGGGATTAAATGGAGAAGAAACGGTTCCTTTGTTCTGCATCTCGGTCTGCCTTCCAAGCGCAGTGGTGGGAGATGCCTGGCCTTTTGTCAGTCCATAAACCCGGTTGTTATGAACAAGGAGGGTAATATCAATATTTCTCCGGATGGCGGCCAGAAAATGGTTGCCGCCTTCGCCATAGCAGTCCCCGTCACCGGAGTTCACAAGTATGTTCAGGCGGTGATTGGCGATTTTAGCCCCTGTTGCAAGGGGGAGCGCCCGTCCGTGAAGACCGTGCAGCATATTACAGGCCATGAAATGAGGAGTCTTCCCGGCCTGGCCGATGCCGGACACAATGAAAAGGTCTTTTGGCTCCAGCGCCTTTGCAATAAAAGCCTTTTTCATGGCCTGAAGGATGGAAAAATTACCGCAACCCGGGCACCACTGGTTTTCATTCTCGATATCAAATTTTGTTGTTGCCATGTTATTTCCCCATGATCTGTTTTACTTTTTCGATGATATATTCCGGATAGATGGGCCTTCCGTCATATTTTAAGATACTCGACATGTAATCAATCCCGGTCATCTGACGGATCAGGTTGCCCATCTGGCAGGTAACGTTTGCTTCCACCATGATGAGTTTTTTATTTTCAAGGAGTTTGGTCAGCTTATGAGAATCCATGGGCCAGATATCTTCAAAAATAATCCAGCCCACCTCAATCCCCTGTTCGCGCAAATGGAGGCAGGCTTCCATAATGCTTCCTTTTGCGGAGCCCCAACCGGTCAGATAAAATGCGCTGCCATCACAGAAGATAGACGGCATTTTTATTTCATCTTTCATCAGCGGAAGCTTTTTAAACCGTTTTTCAACCATGGCGGTTCTGTTTTCCGGGTCTTCTGTGGACAGTCCTTCTTCCGAATGCTCGTTTCCTGTGGCCCTGACCAGTCCTTCTGATTGGCAGGGCACCCGTCTCGGTGAAATGCCGGTATCGGTTTGTTTATATCTCAGATAGATCTGATCCTGAGACACCTGATTTTGAGACGCCTTATTTTGAGACATGGAGGTCTCCAGATCCAGAAAGGATTCATGCTCAAAACCGGTTTGAAAAGGTTCGGATTCGGTTCTTGCCGAATCCGCCAGAAACTGATCCATGAGAACAATGGCCGGCACCTGGTATTTTTCAGATAAATAAAAGGCTTTTTTCACACTGTTGAAGGTTTCAAGAACCGTTCCGGGCGCAAACACAAACCGGGGAAATTCATCCTGGGACGAATGAATGGTAAACAAAAGATCCGGCTGGGCGGTCCGTGTGGCAAGACCTGTAGCAGGGCCGGGACGCTGGGCATTGATAATCACAACCGGGGTTTCCGTCATGGCGGCCAGGCCGATTCCTTCGGTCATGAGGCAGAACCCGCCGCCGGATGTGGAAGTCAGAGATCTGACCCCTGCAAAGGAAGCGCCCATGGCCATGTTGATGGCTGCAAGTTCATCTTCCGCCTGCTCAATGACGATAGGAAGCGTATCTGCATATTTCACCACATTGGTAATAATCCCGGTTCCGGGACTCATGGGATAAAAGGAGAAAAACCGGCAATCTGCCGCCAAAGCGCCTAAAGCAGCAGCTTTTGCACCCGACATGACCACATGATGATGGCTTTTTCCGTCAAAATCAAAATATTTCGGGAAATCAACTGCCTTTCCCATGTCATAGCCTTTTTGAGCGGCCGTCAGGTTTAATTTAAAAATATCCTCGGACTTTCCCTTGAAATTGTCTTTTAACACGGCTTCAAATTCTTTGAACTCAGCACCGATAATGGCCAGGATTGCCCCTGCAGCAACCGTATTGGAAGCAATCACGCCGCCGGATTCCTTTGCCGCTGCATCAAAGGGAAGATGAAACACCCGGGAATCCGCTGACTGTTCCTTATCAGTATTGATCAGGACAATACCGTTTTTCTTTAAGCGATCCTTATGGACCTCATACTCTCTCTCATTGATGGCCACAAGAATATCAATATGCCTTGAAGGAGCGCCCAGGGCCTGGGTGCTGATCCTGAGCTGATGAAAGCTGTGGCCGCCCCTGATCCTGGATTCAAATTCATCTGTTGAAAAAATAAACAGCCCTGCGTTGTGACAGATCCTGGCAAGCAGAGCCCCGATGGTTTGAATCCCCTGTCCTGCCGAACCTGCTATCAGTATTGTAATGTCTTTTGCCATAATCTGCGCTCTCTGTTTCCTGTTTTTTTTGGTGATACCGAATCATTTCAAAATTTCTTTTTATTAATATAGCAAAATTCAGGCCATGACTATCAATTATTGTCGGAGAAACATAAATTGTTTTTATTTAATTTAAACTTGCAAATATGGCATAAATTGTGCAAACTTCAAGCGTGACAACCTGTGAAAGCCTGAACAGAATCGTTTCTTAACCCTATGCCGTCTTAAGGAGAAACACATGATCCCAAATAATACAATATTATATGGGTTGAGTACATGCAGCCATTGCAAATCAACCCGAAAGCTTCTTTCAGAATGCAATGTGGAATTCGACTATATTGAGGTAGATGATCTGGAAGGAGAAGAACGCAAAGCCGTTCTGAAAGAAATAAAAGAAATGAACCCCCGTTGTTCTTTTCCCACTATCAAGATCAACGACACTGTCATTGTAGGGTATAAGGAAAAAGAAATTAAGGAGGCCTTGGGGATTCATCATGAAGGTTGAACAACTTTACCAGGCATTGAAAAAATCCCAGGAAGAAAAGGGCTATTATTTTAACAGGGACAAAGACCTTGTGTTCGAACTTCTGACAGCCCTTCTTTTGAACAAAGACCGTTATGGATATCTGGCCTGCCCGTGCAGGCTGGCCTGCAACGACAGGGAAAAGGACAAGGATATTATCTGCCCCTGTATTTACCGGGAACCTGATATTAAGGAATACGGGACCTGCTTTTGCGGTCTTTATGTTTCAAAAGCCCTGCATAACAAAGAGATCGAAGCAGAGTATGTTCCTGAAAGACGGCCCCCTGAAAAAATATTCTAGCTTTTAAGGTGATCCTTATGAATGAATGTATGTCTATTCTCAATACCGGCCTTCGTGGCGTGAATATAGCCAGTTCAAAAATTTGTGATGTCCGTGGAAAAGAAGGAAAACTTATTTACCGTGGATTTTTAGTTCAGGACCTTGCAAAAAGAGCAGGTTTTGAAGAAGTGTGTTTTCTTCTGTTATATGAACGACTTCCTAAAAAAGAAGAGCTCCTGGATTTCGGCCAAAGCCTGAAGCAGAAAAGAGCCGTGCCTGAAAATATTATGACCTGTTTAAAGGCTTTGCCCAAGGATATGAACCCCATGGATGTTCTCCAGATGGCCACCCCTCTTTTGATCCAGAATGATAAGGCTGCAGGAGAACCCGGCATTGAAAATACCCTTTACAGCGCAGAAAACCTGATTTCCGGGATGGCAACCATTACAGCGGCCTGGGACAGAATCAGAAACAGCAGGGAAGTAATCCCACCCAATAATGATTTGAATCATGCAGCCAATTTTCTTTATATGCTCACCGGGAAAATCCCTGATCCTGAAACCGCTCAATTTTTTGATATAAGCCTTGTCCTTCATGCAGAGCATTCATTTAATGCCTCCACCTTTACGGCAAGGCAGGTAGCTTCCACAAGGGCCCATATTTATGCCTCCGTGTCTGCTGCCATTGGATCGCTTTCCGGTGCGCTTCACGGCGGGGCCAATGTCCGGGTGATGAAAATGTTAAAGGAAATCGGATCGATGGATAAAATCGATGCCTATATCAGCAGCGTACTGGACGCTAATGACCTCATCATGGGACTCGGCCATGCCGTCTATGAGACCGATGACCCAAGAGCCCTGATTCTTGGCCCCATGAGCAAAAGAATGGGTGAAATTACAGGGCAGCCCCTCTGGTATGAACTTTCAAGAGAACTTGAAAAAAAGGCCAAAGCTGCTTTTATGGCCCGGAAGCATAGAGAAATCTATTGCAATGTAGATTTTTACAGTGCCTCCCTTTTCTATACCATGGGCATTCCCATGGATCTTTTCTCTCCTGTGTTTGCCATTTCAAGAATCAGCGGATGGTCAGCCCATGTGATTGAAGAACAATTTGCCATGGCCGCTCCAAAGCCTTCTCTTTACCGACCGGGGGCAACCTATGTAGGCAGCTATTGCGGCCCTGATGAATGCGTGTTTGTTGATCTGGATAAACGATAATAAACGACAATTATTAAATTATAAATAAAGGATTAGATTTAACATGAAAGTCTGGCAATGCACTGTATGCAAATATGTTCACAGGGAATCCACGCCGCCTGAAAAATGTCCTGTCTGCGGTGTGAACAAAAACAAATTTATAGAAATTGATGAAGAACGGATACAGGTGAGGCCTGTGAGAAAGGCTGCGGTAAAACCGGCTGGTCAGACGGACATCCCGACAACAGACCATTCCCCCGCTCCATCTCCTTCTGTCAAGGTCGCCACTGAACCCCCTAAAAAGCAACCGCCGCCACCACCTGAAAAAGGGTTTGCTAAAATTAAATCCCTGGCATTAAAACATCATATCCACCCGATTTCAGTGCACACACCCAACGGTATCCTGCCCATTGCCGTAGTTCTATGGATTCTTTCCTGGATGTTTAATTCCGAGCTTCTGGCCAAGGCAGCCATGATCAATATGATTTTTGTGATACTTTCCCTCCCGGTTGTTGTTTTCACCGGAATCCTGGAATGGCAGAAAAAATATCAGGGCGCGCTCACTCCGATATTTAAAATAAAAATCCTTGCCGCCGCCTTCACCTCTATTTTCTGTTTGATCAGTCTCATCTGGTATCTTGCCGACCCAGGGATTTTATCAGGCACTAAAGCCCTGATGTTCATTTTTGTCAATATCATCATGGTGGCGGCAGCCGGTATTGCAGGGCACATCGGTGGGAAACTCGTGTTCAAGGATTAATTCTCAAATGATTAATTTAGAGATCAGATTTCAAGGATAAGCCCGACCGGGCAATGATCTGACCCATGGACGTCGTTATCGATAAAGGCCTCTTTGACGATGCCTTTATCGATCAGATCTTTTGTTACAAAAAAATAATCAATCCGCCACCCGGTATTGGTTTTTCTTGCATTAAACCGATATGTCCACCACGAATATTTAACCGTGTCCGGGAAAAAATGCCTGAAGGTATCCACATACCCATCCTGCACCATCCGGTCCAGGACATCCCTTTCAATCCTTAAAAACCCTGAAAATTTTGAATTGGGACCCGGGTTTTTCAGATCAATTTCGTTGTGGGCTGTATTAAAATCACCTGTGATAACAAGGCTTCTGCCATGACTGCGCAGGGTATCGGCGTAGGCGAAAAGCCAGTCATAAAATTCCAGTTTATATTTCAGGCGTTCATCGCTCATCTGGCCGTTGGGAAAATACACATTGAATAATGTGAACGCTTCATAATCAATCTGGATGACCCGTCCTTCACCATCAAATTCAGGCCTTTCAAATGAAGTGGTGACCTTTAACGGGGCTATTTTTGAATAAGCGGCAACCCCGCTATATCCTTTTTTCAGGGTGGAATAGGACCAGAAAGATTCATAAGAAGGGATAGTGATCATCTCTTCGGTCCGCTGGTTTTCCTGGAGTTTTGTCTCCTGCAAGAGAAATATATCAGCATCAAAGTTTTGAACTATTTTTACAAAATCTTTATTCATGACGGCCCTGAGCCCGTTTACATTCCAGGAAATAATTTTTATTTGTTTTTTATCCGCCATGATTGTTCCTTCCTTTTTGTCTCATGATACACCTGTGTCCCAAAAAAATTGTCCGCTTTCAGGCTGTTTTCAGGATAATCCTGGCATCTGCAATAATACACCGGTCTTTTGTGCAGATGACGGGGTTCAGGTCTAATGATTCCATATCATCTTCAAGTGCCATGATGAGCTGGGAAAATTTCACCAGGGTATGGGTGAGGATCTCCATGTTTACCCCGGCCTTTCCCCGGTATCCGGATAACAGGGCTTTGGCTTTAAGGGAAGCTGCCATGGAAGACACGTCGTCAGGTTTGATCGGCGCCATGCGGATGGCGGTATCATTATAAATTTCAACGGAAGTCCCGCCGATACCGAATACCACCACAGGGCCGAACTGGAAATCATTTTTTGCACCGATGATCACTTCAAGGCCCTGGACCATTTCTTCAACCAGGATGGCTTCGCATCCGTCGAGCCTCTTAAGCCTTTCTATCTCTTTTTTCAGATGATCGCCCGAAGTTATTCCCGTCACAACTGCCTGATGCTCTGTTTTATGAAGAATTTTCTTTGATACGGCTTTTGCTACCACCGGGCCGTTTATTTTTTTTAAAAATTTTTCCGCTTTTTCAAAAGAATCGGTCAATACAAACTCCGGGATATCCAGCCCCTGAGATTTCATGATGGCCTTGGCATCTGGTTCCAGCACCCATCCCAAATCCTTGTGCGCGTCAATGATGGTTCTGATTTTATTCTTCAGCATGGTCTGCACCTCTTTAATGCTTTTGCCATCAGTACGGCTCCTTCCACAGATGAAGCAACAGGGATATCGTTGAGTTCAAAGCCTTCAATAATAATCCTGTATTTTTCCTCATTGGGCACATAGGCAATCATGGGTTTGCCCTCATTTCTGGCAACCTGGCTGAGTTTTGCACCGATATCAGCGGAAACGCCTGGTGAATAAGGGATCAATAAACAAAGAAGGCATTCAACCGCTTTATCCCTGGCAAGATAGGTAGCCGTCACCACAATATCGTTGTCCACGGAACTACCCGTCAAGTCCAGAGGGTTACCCAGAGAAATGATGTTCCTGATTTCCGGGGACACCTTTTCCCTGATGGTCACCATGGTTTTCGGGTCCAGCCTGGGGACGGACAGGCCATGGAGCTCACAGGCATCGACGGCAATGACGCCATGCCCGCCGCTGAGGGAAAGAACACCGATATTCCCATTGATCCCTTTTTGAAAACAGCTTAACGCCTCGCAAAAGGAAGTCAGTTCATATTCATTGTCAGCCTCGGCCACGCAATGCTGTTTCATGATTTCTGAAAACACCCGATAATCTCCTGCAAGAGAAGCGGTATGGCTGGACACCGCTTCAATACCTTTTTTGCTTTTCCCGGCTTTCAAGATGACAACGGGTTTGCCGCATTGTTCAGTTTTCTGGATGAACCGGCGGCCTTCGCCCTTTTCAAACCCTTCCACATAAAAGGCAATCACTTTTGTCTCAATATCTTTGGCAAACCAGTCCAACATGTCGGTTTCACGGATAAAGGCCTTATTGCCGATACTGACCGCAAGGGACACACCGATGCCCTGGCCGGCAAATTTCACCATCTGATCCACCAGGACCCCGCCGCTCTGGCTGACAAAGCCCACATTGCCCTTTTCAGGCCTTATAATTCTTTCTCCGGGAAGAAAAAAGGTATCCACATAATCCGGTGCATAAATCCCGAGACAGTTGGGACCGATGAAAGGAAAGGCGGCTTCCCTTGCGATATCCACCACCTGCTGCTGCAAAACCGTATTCCCGGCTTCGGCAAATCCGCCGGATACGATGACGGCGCCTCGGATTCCCTTTTTGATGCAGTCTTCCATCACTTTGGGTACAAATTCGGCACGAACGGCAATGACAGCCATATCAATGCGTTCTTCAATATCGAAAACGCTTTGGTACAATTTTTCACGGTGAAGTGTCCCGCCCTTTGGGTTTACCGGGAAGGTTTTAACAGGATACCGAAGGTGATTTTTCGTATAGATCACATTGGCCGGGTGGTTGTCCTGAGATGTGGACACCCCGATAACAGCCATGGTCGATGGCTTGAAAAGATATTTTAACTCCACTGATCTTCCTTATTTTTCGGGATTTTGAAAATTGTGCCGTTAAAATCGAACCACAATGTCATCATACCCTTTTCGCCATTTGGGAGCGGCAAGGGGTTTTCTTTCATCAAAATATCCAAATGCGATGAGCAACGGAATATAGAAATGATCCGGAATTTTGAATTCCGCCATCACCTTGTCATGGTCAAATCCGTCCATGGGATGGCTGTCGATGCCAAGACTTTTTGCAGCAAACATCAGCGCCATGGCAAAGAAACCCGTGTTTTTGCAGGAAAAAGCCTGGATGTTTTTTTCATTTTTCCCATAAAGCTTTGATCTTGCCTTTTGGAACCAGTCCCTTTGTTTTTCCGTCATGGTGCCTGCTTTGATGTTTTCCTGAAACACCCGTTCAACGGTTTTATGACCTTCGAAAAAGCCTTCATTATCCGCCAGTACAATCATGGTGACCGGAGCCGTAGCGACTTTTTCCTGGTTCATGGCACATTTTTGCAGCCGCAGCTTATCTTCTTTTTCCGTTAATACAATCAGGTTCCACGGCTGGAGGTTGAACGATGAAGGGGTTCTGGATGCCATCTCCACCATCTTTTTTACAAGGGATGGCTCAATGGGTTTGTCAGGGTTAAAAAAATTGACAGCACGCCGTTTTGATACAATCTCTTCAAAATCCATTTTCACACCCTGTATAACAATATATAAGGCTGGTCACTAAAAAGCGATCAGCCCCTCTTTATTTTGATAATCAACCTTCCTGGCTCGCCAGGTAATCGTCATACATGGATTCCAGCCCAAGTTTGTGCTTGGATTCTTCCTGGACAAGAATCATAAACACTTTTTTAGCATCCTTATTATCTGTCTGATCTGCCAGCGTGGTGTAAAGTTTAACCGCTTTTTCCTCTCTTTTCATGGCAATCTTGAGAATCTCAGGCATGGGCATGCCTTCTTTATATTCAGTCTCCACCATGTAATCGCTGATTTTCAGATCCGTAATTTTTTTAAACTGATAGGAGTCAATTTTCGATTTATTACCGGAAATGTCTGAAAGAAGCGCCACGTGTTTTTCCTCTTCTTTTGAGAACCTTACAAATGTCTCTTTTAAGGATGCCCTTGTTGCTTCTTTGGCCAAAGATGAATAAAATGCGACTGCTTCTTTTTCCCTGTCAACGGCAAATTTCAATATTTCATCAACCGATCCAAATCCCATGCTTACTCTCCTTAGTTAGTGTGTTATCGTTTCAAAAATTATGGTTCAATTAAAATTCATTAATTTATATTCAGCAAATTGCATACCACATCCATCAAAATTTTCCTACTATATATATAAACCAGTCCATTTTTCAATTAAAAATTTATTTATTGAAAACATCCTGAAGAGCTGACCTCAGATCGGAAAACTTAAAAACATACCCTGAATCCAGAAGATGCTGCGGGATTGCCTTCTGGCTTTCGAGTAGAGCAGAGCCAAGCTCTCCCATAACCGTTCTGACGATAAAGGCAGGGGCCGGAATAAAGGCAGGTCTCTTCAGCGCCCTGCCGAGTTCCCAGGCAAACTCTTTCTGGCGAACAGGATTTTCCCCCGTGAAATTGAAAACCCCTTCGATGTTCTCATTTTCAAGAATAAACAGAGCGGCTCCGATCAGATCGTTTATATGAATCCAGGGGAACCAATGATTCCCATTTCCCAGGGGACCGCCGGCAAACATGCGGAACGTAGGAGCCATCAGGGAAAGAGCGCCCCCCTTATCCCCCAGAACCACGCCAAACCGCATGACTGCCACACGGACGCCTTTTTCTGTTGCCCTTAACCCTTCTTTTTCCCAGTCCACACATACGCGGGCCAGAAAACTGTTTCCGGGCCTGCTTGCTTCCGTCAGTTCATCATCCCGGCGATCCCCATAAATTCCAGCGGCAGAAGTGGTCAAAAGTGTCTGTTTGCTTTCTTTTTCAATGGCATTGACAAGATTTCGAGTGGTCACTATCCGTGAGTCATAAATGGCTTGTTTGTAGTTTTTTGTCCAGTACCGGAAGATGTTACGACCGGCAAGATTGATCAGGATATCTGCTTTTTTCACTTGAGTCTGCCAATCTCCCTCAAGGGTTGTGTCTGCGCTGATCCATTCAAATTCGGAAAAGGATGATGACAGCGGATGAGTCTTGGATGTCCCGACACCGATAACAGAATAGCCCCGGGTTAAAAAAAACCGGGTCAAATTATTTCCCACGAATCCTGACGCGCCTGTGATCAATATTTTTTTCATGACTTATAATCCTTTCTTATTGAATATGACTATGCAAAAACCTGACCATATATTGTTAAAATGAACCACATCCAAAAAAGCAGGCAGCTCTTTTATTGATTTTTAATTTATGATATACCGCCTGACAGGAAGGACACGGCAAATCAATAATTTTAAGGCAGAGAAATATGTCACTGACACCGGCAAACCACCAATCCGTATATGAAAGCCTGTTTAAACACTCCCATTCGATCATGCTCATCATTGATCCTGAAACAGGGGATATCCTTGATGCCAACCTTGCAGCATTAAAATTTTATCGATATTCGGAAAAAGAATTGTTGGCCATGAAAACCCATGAAATCAATACGCTTTCTGAAAAAGAATTAAAAAAAGAAATGAAAAAAACCCGGTCGAATAAAAGAAATTATTATAATTTTCGGCACAGGCTCAAAAATGGTGAAATAAGAGATGTGGAGGTCTATAGCGGCCCTATTGCATTTGGAGATAAACAGGTCCTTTATTCCATTGTTCATGACATCAGCGAGAAAAAAATGGCCCAGGAAACCCTTAAAAAAAGTGAGAGTACCATCCGGGCCATGATCAATGCCACAAAAAGCATGGTATATCTTTTTGATATTAAGGGCGTGATTAAAAATCTGAATACGCCGGGAGCCCTGCTTTTCGATAAAAGCCCGGATGAAATGATCGGTAAAAGCTTTAAAAAATTTTTGGGTGAAAACGATTTCTCAAGGCTGAGTGTTCTGGTCAGAGATGTGGTTGAAAACCAGGAACCGGTCAGCTATCAGAAAGAAAGAAAAGGCCGGTATTATGATGTCCATCTTTATCCTGTATTTAACGAATTTGACCAGGTGGACAGGATTTGTGTATTTGCCAATGACATTACTGACCTGAAACAAACGGAAAAAGCCTTTGCCGCCATTGAAACAGCCGGCGCCATCTGCCATGAAATGAACCAGCCGCTGCAGGTCATCTTAGGCAGTCTTGAAATCATGAAAATGACGATGGAAAAAAATGACCCAAACCTGACTCTGATCAATACTCTGCTCTCACAAACCGAAAAGCTGGGGCAAATCACGAAAAAGCTGGCCCACATCACCCGCTATGAAACAAAGGAATATGTGAAAGGCACAATTTTCGACATTGACAAATCCTCCGGAGTCCGATGAAAAAACCCGGGCTTGACTTTTGTTTTTTTTCTGAATATAACCTGACTTGTTGTTCAGGTGCACATGGTGCTTAAAAGGGAACGCCTGTGAAAATCAGGGACGGGCCCGCCGCTGTAAGTGGGGACGAAGGCTTTAAAAGGCCACTGTCAATTGGAACTCAATTTAAACTGAATTCAAAAATTGGCGGGAAGGCATAAGCAGATAGGATGATCCACAAGTCAGAAGACCTGCCGGACACATTTGATGTATTCCCCGCGGACAAGGGAATCAGCATAAGATCTTATGGAAAGAAAAGGGATACCCCGGGATCGTTGACTAAATCGGTCCGGGGGTTTTTTTATGGCTCCGGATCAGTGGATTGAATTCTGATTAATTTAAGGAGCTATCATGAAAAAATTTATCCTCGTATTTTTGTTTACCCTTCTTATCCTTCCATCTCTTGCTTTTGCATCAGGTCACGGCCATAAAAGAGAAATGAAAAAAGGCATTCTTCTTGTGGCATTCGGGTCAAGTATTCCCGAAGCCCAGGTATCCTTTGAAAACATAGACACGCGCGTTAAAAAAGAATTCCCGGACATCCCGGTGTTCTGGGCCTATACCTCTTCCATCATCCGGAACAAGCTTGCAAAGCAAGGCAAAACCCTTGACTCCGAGGCCATGGCCCTGGCAAAAATGACGGACCAGGGGTTCACCCATGTGGCGGTCCAGTCCCTTCACACCATCCGGGGTGAGGAATTTGACGACTTGGTCCAAACCCTGAAAGCATTTGAAGGTCTGCCGGGCGGAATGGAAAAAATCGTAACCGGTGCGCCATTGCTTTCAAGCCAAAAAGACATGGAAGATGTAACAAAAGCCATTCTGGCGAACCTCCCGGCCGGACGCAAAAAAGGAGAGACCGTGGTCCTCATGGGTCATGGGACTCCCCATCCTTCCAATGTATTTTACACCGCCCTCATGTATCATCTCCAGAAAAAAGACCCCCTCGTATTTATGGGTACAGTGGAAGGCTCACCCACCATAGACGACCTGATTCCCATGCTGCAGGAAAAAAAGAGCAAAAAAGTCTGGCTCATGCCGTTTATGTCCGTTGCCGGCGATCATGCCAGAAACGACCTGGCCGGAAACGAGCCCGATTCCTGGAAATCCATTCTTGAGAAACAGGGATTCAAGATTGAGGCCGTCCTGAAGGGCACTGCTGAATATGACAATATGATTGATATCTGGGTCAACCATTTAAAGGAGGCCATGGCACATTTTAAATAAACCGCAATAAACCGCCA
>JAIFMF010000061.1 GCA_020048635.1 Desulfobacula sp.
ATTTTTTTGAAACGCCTTTTGATGAGGATCTTGAGATCATCCATTTTTTTGAGATTTTCAACCGGATTGACCTGAAAGATCATATGGAAAATCCGGGTGAAAAATTAAAACACATCAAGGTAGCTCCCTATTACGGCTGCATGCTCTCCATGCCCCCGGATCTGAGGTTTGAGAAAAGCCATGCCGGGATCATTGAAAAAAGCCTCACGCAACTGGGGGCCGACATTGTGTCCTATGGCTATGCCAACCGGTGCTGCGGCACCTATCTGTCCGTTGCAAAACCGGATATCGCCAGAAAAGTCGTAAACGAAATCATTTTCAAAGCCATGGAAGCAGGGGCTGAATGCCTTGTCACGGCCTGCGCCATGTGCCATCTGAACCTTGAAATCCGCTGCACCCTGGATGCCCCCATCCCCATCCTGCATTTTTCCGAACTTTTGTCCCTGGCCCAGGGCATCAAGGAGCAGAAAAAATGGTTCCCCCGGCACATCGTGGACCCGGTCCCCCTTTTGAAAAAAAGAGGGCTGCTCATCTGATTACCCCATTTTAATGTGCTGAGTGAAAAAACTTCTGAATTCATCCTTGCGGTGGCTGACGTAAAGTATGGTGCAAATTTTTTCCTTTGCCACATCTTCGATAAAATTAATCACGGCTTTGCGGTTCAATTCATCCAGACCCTGGGTGGGTTCATCCAGGATCAGCAATTTCGGTACTTTGATCAAGGCCCGGGCAATCAGCGCCAGACGCTGATCGGCAAAACTCAGGTCACGGAAGGGGCTCTGAGCCTTTCCCTTCATGCCGATGCGGCTAAGCCATTTCATAGCCTCTTCTTTTTGCTTTAGTGTTACGGTTCGGTATACGCCAATGGAGTCAAAATAGCCTGAAATGATGCAGCTCAAGACGCTTCCCGGCACATGATAATTCCTATGCAGGTCGGAGCTGACAATGCCCATTTCTTTTTTCAGATCCCAGATGGATTCACCGCTGCCTCTTTGAATGCCGAAGATCGATAGATTATTCTGATAACAGGCCGGATGATCCCCAATGATCATCTGGAGAAGGGTGGATTTGCCGCTGCCGTTGGGGCCTGTGATTAGGGTGTGCTGCCCCGACGCGATGGACAGGCTTAATCCCTGAAATATGGTTTTCCCGCCATATCCGGCATCTCCCTGGTGATGCGCCTGAAAAATTCATGAACTCCGGAATGGGTCAACCCGAATATGCACCAGGCTTCTCCGTGGCGGACGGAAATGGGTCAACCCGAATATGCACCAGGCTTCTCCGTGGCGGACGGAAAACCGATCAATGGAAAGGTTGCCGGTTTTATCATAAATGATATTGATAGATGGGTTCAATAGGGGATTCCTTCTTTATTTTGTCTTTCCTGTTCCTAATATTTCTTCTGAAGCTTTTCAAAGGCTTCGATAAGAGCAATCCTGGTCCATTTGAAGAAATATTTGAATTTTTCTTTTGTTATCATGTGATATCCCTGGAACAATTTTATATTTTTGGATACCACAGAGATTCAGAAATGTTTATCTTTTTCTGAAATCAGTTTGAACTTACTAAAAATATTATAATTGACATCTGCCGGAATTCATTCTATTTAAAAATAATTTTTAATGCAGACATGAAGTCTGCGGAAATTTTTTTAGAATTTTTACGAAGTAAGATTTATAACAACTCAACCACGAAGGTTTGCGTATATTTTAACGCTGGCTTTGCGTGGTTTTTATTTGGTCGGATGGAAAAATAACAGATCGGTTTTCAGATTAAAGGAGATTTTATCATGCATATGGCAGATGCGCTGATTTCCCCGGCAGTGGGTGGGACCCTGTGGGCTGCTTCGGCAGGCCTTATCGGATATTGTTCAAAAAAAGTTAAACAGGATCTGGATGATCGGAAAATCCCCCTCATGGGAGTTCTCGGGGCTTTTATTTTTGCAGCCCAGATGATCAATTTCACCATACCGGCCACCGGATCCAGCGGCCATCTCGGCGGCGGAATGATCCTGGCCATCCTTCTGGGTCCCCATGCAGCATTTCTGACCATGGCCTCGGTCCTCACCGTCCAGGCCCTGTTTTTTGCCGATGGCGGACTTCTGGCCCTGGGATGTAACATCTTCAATCTTGGTTTTTTCCCTTGTTTTATCTGTTATCCGTTCATCTATAAACCCATTGTCAGGGACAAGGCGTCTTCCGGTTTCATCATGGCTGGGGCAATTCTTTGTGCCATCATCGGGTTGCAGATGGGTGCATTTTGTGTTGTCCTTGAAACTCTTTTTTCAGGTATATCAGAGCTTACCTTTGCCACCTTTGCGGTACTGATGCTGCCCATCCACCTTGCCATCGGTCTGGTTGAAGGCATAACAACCGCTGCCGTGGTCATGTTTGTGTGGAAAAGTCGGCCTGAAATCCTTTCCGATTCCCTTTCCCTCCATGTGGTAAAAGGATATTCCATCCGAAAAGTGATCATCGGATTTGCTGTTGCTGCCGTCATTGTGGGCGGGGCTTTGAGCTGGTTTGCCTCTTCCCATCCGGACGGACTGGAATGGGCTATGTTCAGAACAGCCGGGGTTGAAGAACTGTCATCCCCGGAAAATGGTATTCATTCATCCCTTGCCGCCATCCAGGAGAAAACGGCTTTTCTGCCCGGTTATGGGTTCAAAACAGAGAAATCCCCTACCGGGGAAGAAACCGCAGAAGCCTGGCCTGCAGTTAACCCTGGAACATCCGTCTCCGGCCTTGTGGGAGGTCTTCTGACTCTCTGCCTGGCCTTATTGATCGGGTTTATCATCAAACGGCGGAAAGCTGCCCGGACATAAAAAAGGAAACCAGCCATTGGCCTGAGATGATCCGTTCCATGGCAAAGAAATAAATGGCCACCATTGAAAATCAGCTTTTTGATATCCGGACCATGGATACCCTGGCCTCGGGTAAAAGCAATCTTCACCGTCTTGATCCCCGGGCAAAACTCATCACCACTCTGATCTATGTCGTCATGGTGGTGTCCTTGGGGAAGTATGAAATTTCCATGATGGTTCCCTTTGTCCTCTATCCTGTGACAATGTTGGTCGGCGCTGATCTGCCGGTTTTCTATCTGCTCAAAAAGATCCTTCTGGTCTCGCCTTTTGCCATATTGATCGGGATCTTTAACCCCCTCATGGATACCACCCCCCTGGTGCAGATCGGTTCTTTATCCCTGTCCGGGGGATGGATCTCCTTTTTTTCCATCCTGATCCGGTTTGCCCTGACCGTCGGCGCCGCCCTGATCCTCATCTGCCTCACCGGGTTCAACACTGTCTGCATGGCCCTTGAAAAGCTGAAAGTTCCTACACCCTTTGTGGTTCAGCTCCTGTTTTTATACCGGTATCTCTTTGTCCTGATCGAGGAGGCATCCCGGATGATCCGGGCCAGATCACTCCGGACTTTTGATACCAGCGGCCTGCGCTTTAAAGTTTTTGTCCCTCTTCTGGGGCAGTTGCTGCTCCGAACCCTGGATCGGGCTCATCGCATCCATCTGGCCATGCTCTGCCGGGGATTTGACGGTCATATCCGGGTTTCACGGCCCATGCACTTCGGGCATAAAGATCTCCTGTTCATCCTTTCCTGGTCTTTTTTCTTTATTCTTGCCCGAAGCTATAACCTGTCGGTGATAGTCGGCAGCATCATTGAAGGATTTTTTTAAATGAGTCATCATATTGTCAAGGCCGACAATCTTTATTACACCTATCCGGACGGAACCATGGGGATCAACGGCATCTCATTCACCATCACCCATGGGGAATCCGTGGCCCTGGTGGGTGCCAACGGAGCCGGGAAATCCACCCTCCTGCTGCATCTGAACGGGTGCCTGACCACAACAAAAGGGGATATCATCATCGGCGACCATCATTTAAACAAAAAAAACATCAAAGCCGTCCGGCGCTCCCTGGGGATGGTGTTCCAGGACCCGGACGACCAGCTTTTCATGCCCACGGTGTTTGATGATGTGGCCTTTGGCCCCATGAATCTTGGCCTGACGGAACAGGAAGTGGAAAAACGAGTGGCTCATGCCCTTGAAACCGTCGGCGCTTCCCACCTGAGAAATCGGCCACCCCATAAATTATCTGGCGGTGAAAAACGGGCTGTTGCCATAGCCACAATCCTGGCCGTATCCCCCGATATCCTGGTCATGGATGAACCGACCTCAAACCTTGACCCCCTGTCGCGCAAACGTCTCATCAGCCTTCTTCAAAGCTTTGAACACACCAAGATCATTGCCACCCACGACCTGGACATGGCCCTGGACGTGTGTGAGCGCACCATTGTCCTTCATCAGGGGACCATCACCGCCGATGGACCGACCCTGGATATTTTTACTAATGAAGATCTTCTTTTTAACAGCGGTCTTGAAAAACCACTGAGAATGCAGGAGTATAAACCAATGCCGATAAGCATAAAAAAAAAGGTGCATGATCACGACCATGACCATGACCATGACCATCATCATCACCATCATTAAGGAAGAGGCATGAGCCGAATCGCATATGAAAAACTGACAGGTCTGATTCCGTTTCTCAGGCACCTTTTTCGTTTCGGCCCCATTTCCATGAATGATTTTGCATTGGCTCTGGCAGGCGGATTTGTGGCAGCGGAACTTATGGAACTCTTAAACGCAGTTCCGTTCAAAAAATAAAAATCATTGCTTTTTTGGAGGATCATGTTTGGAACCATCCTGATATCAGTCTGCACCTTCATGCATGTTTATGTTTTCTGGAGAACGGCCTCTGTACCTTTTGTGGTTCAGCACATACCTCGAAAGGGGTTTATTTTTTCAGCCGTGATCCTGTGGCTTATTTTCATCCTTGGCCGTGTCATCGGGCATGACGGAACAAGAATTCCGGCCGGGGTTCTTGAATTCCTCGGAATGACCTGGATGGCGATTTTATTTCTGATATTTCTGCCTCTTCTTTTCATCGATCTTGTCACTTTATTCGGTTTTATCATGCCCCGGCTATCACCTTTCCTGCGTGGAATTGCCCTGTTAATCGGGATGGTACTCTCAATAATTGCTCTCGTTCAGGGCCTTCGACCGCCACTGGTGGAAAAATATGAAGTAAGCCTTCCCGGCCTGCCCGATGCTCTGGATGGAACCGTTATCATTGCCCTATCGGATATGCATCTGGGTTCACAGCTCGGCAAGGATTGGCTGGAGGCCCGGATCACTCAGATAAAGGCGGAGAAGCCCGACCTTGTGGTATTGCTGGGTGATATTTTTGAAGGCCATGGCGGTCCTTCTGAAGACCAATGGATTGAACCATTCAAGCAACTCTCCACACCCTACGGTCTATGGGCGGTGCTTGGAAACCATGAATTTTACGGTGGAAACAAAACAAATCTGTTTAAAACGGCAGGTTTCACACTGTTGAACAACACCTGGACACAAGTGAGACCGGGCCTTGTCCTGGCAGGCGTGGAAGATCTGACCATCAACCGCCGAAATGGCCAGGGCAAAGATCCAATCCTGCAAGCACTCGAAGGCCGCCCCCCAGGTGCTGCCATTCTTCTCTCCCATACGCCGTGGCAAGCTGAAAAGGCGGCCGGTCAAGGCGTGGGGCTGATGCTCAGCGGTCACACCCATGGCGGACAGATCTGGCCCTTCGGCTACCTGGTCAAAAAGCGGTATCCGCTCCTGGAGGGAAGATACGAGGTGGACGGCATGACCGCCATCGTTTGCAGGGGAACGGGAACATGGGGACCGCGGATGCGGCTCTGGCATCCCGGCCAGATTCTTCGTATCACCCTGCGGGGATCTGAGAAATAAAGATTGTCGGAAAATAAATCAGTACTAGGAAGACCAACTCTATATCTTGATCTGTTCAAGCTCGCAAGGACTGTCCATGGCAAAGGAAAAAAATTTTTCAGCCATTTCTTTTTCCCCTGTTGTAAAGAAGTGGAACCGGGGATTGCCGGCGTCCTGCGAGATCAAATCAAATTCTGAGAGAATTCTTCTGGTCTGGGCAGCCACAGCATCGCAAGGATCAATGATGATAACCTTGTTCTGTGTCACTGTTTCTATCATTTTTTTTAAAAAGGGATAATGTGTGCACCCCAGCACAAGAGTGTCTGCCCCTTTTTCCATCATGGGGACAAGGTATTTTTCGAGAAGGCGCCGGGCAGCTTCACTGTTCTGTTCGCCCTGTTCCACCAGCTCCACCAGGCCGTACCCCGGCTGTACAAAAACCTCTACGCCATTGGCATGCTTCTCAAATGTCTGTTTGAAATGCCTTCCATTGAATGTGTTTTCCGTTGCCAGGATTCCGATTTTCTTTGTCCGGGTCTGCAATGCAGCCGGTTTCAGGGCAGGCTCCATCCCGATAAACGGAACTCTATAATCAGACCTGAAACTGTCGATGGCAACGGCTGTGATGGTATTACAGGCAATAACGATCAGCTTGCAATCCTTTTCAAGAAGAAATTCAATATTCTTCCTGGCCAGGGAAAGAATCTCATCTTTTGTTTTCGAGCCGTAAGGGCAGTTGCCGCTGTCTGCGAGATATGTGATAGATTCAAAGGGTAAGAGTTTTCGGACTTCCTTTAGAACACAAAGACCGCCGACACCGGAGTCAAAAATACCAATAGGGCTTTCATGTCTGGGGTTTACCTGCATCAACCTTCCTGTCAAAACTTTGTATACGCCTGAACTTCTGGAGCAATTTGACACGCCTCCTTTTTTTTGTCAATTCTCAATTGTTGAGAAAATAAATTCCGGCTTGCCAAATTCTTTGTGAGTGTTTATCTTTTTGTCTAAAGAAGCATCATACTGGTGAAGTGAAATTTATAAGTATGATCCCGGCAAGCTAATTTTAAACTGTTATTAAGGAGCCGCCACGATGAAAGACAGAGCACTGAGAAGGCACCAGGAGTTTAAAGTAAAAAAGAGAAGTATTGAAACTTATCAAAGCTGCATCGGAGATGATTTGCCTGAAGCAGAGTTGCAGGAGCTGGAAAATAATGTTGAAAAATTAAGAAAGGTCTGTGTTGCAAGCCAACAGGATGAAGAAGCCAAAAAGGCGGGTAAAAAACCCCTCAGGGAATTGAAGCATGATATTTCCATGAGGGAGCAGTTGAATTAAGCCACTCGAATTTGTAATATAATACGCCCCATTGACCTGGCAATCGCTAAAGAAAATGGGGCGTATTATATTTTTTACAAGGGATCATTAAAACGGAATATCGTCATCGGGCATGGAATCCTGTCCTCCGGTCATGCCGGGACTGGTCTGGCCCTGGTAATGATTGGCCGGGCCGGGATCGGATTTCTGATATCCGCCGCCGCCCCCTGGTAATGATTGGCCGGGCCGGGATCGGATTTCTGATATCCGCCGCCGCCTTTTGCGTCTTGTTTCCCACCTATAAACATAAAGTTTGATACTACCACTTTGGTCATATAATGCGTTTGACCCTCTTTTTCATAAGTTGATGTCTGTAGTTTTCCTTCAATATAGATCTGGCTACCTTTGGACAGGTATTTTTCGCAGGTTTCTGCTTGTTTACCAAATACGACGATGTTATGCCATTCTGTTTTTTCCTGCCTGTCACCACTTGTTTTGTCAGTCCACTGCTCACTTGTGGCAAGTGAAAAATTAACAATTGCCAGCCCTTGTTGGGAATATCTGATTTCAGGATCCTTGCCAAGGTTTCCGATGAGCATTACTTTATTAAGACCAGCCATTTGTTTTCTCCTGTTTTAGGGTAAATTTAAGGATATATGATTTTTAAATTATTTACCTGATTCAAAACCCTGTGTCAAAGGGATATTTTTTTATGAAAAAATGAGAAGTTGACAAGAATTGATTTTGGGTTTATGTTGCTATTAAAGTAGCAACAGTTTCCGGAGAACAACACTATGGACATATATTCAAATTTAAAAGAACTCGGTTTTTCACAGTATGAAGCCACCTGCTATATGGCGTTGGTCAGTGAACATCCGGTGAATGGTTCCCAGTTGAGCAAAATATCCGGCATTGCCCGGTCAAGAATCTATGACGTGCTCAGAAGCCTGATCTCCAAGGGCTATGTCATTGAAATCAATGCCTCTCAATATGCGCCTCTGCCTTCCGATGAATTGATCCGGCGGCTCAAAAAAAGTTTTGAAACTAATCTTGGCGCATTTGAGACCCAGCTTTTAAATTCAACCCGGAAAGAAGATTTTGAATATATCTGGACCATTACAGGTTATGACAACGTCATGCAAAGAGCTGTTGAAATGATTAACGAAGCAAAAGAAGAGATTTATGTGAGATTGTTTTCCGAAGCGGATCGCCGCTTGAATCCATATTTAGAAGAAGCTCAATTGCGGGGGGTAAAAATCCGTTATATTGCCATGGGAGAGATCCCCATGAAATTTGACGTCATGGTCATGCACCCGGATCATGAACACCTCCAGCAGACCATTGGCGGGCGGTCCATCGAAGTGATCATGGATAAAAGGGAGGCCCTTGTCGGGGTTTTTGAAACCGGTCATGAAGATATCTCTCCTATTAACTGGACACGAAATCAATGGTTTATTGTGGCCAATCGAGACAGCCTGCGCCATGATTTTTATCACAGTTTCCTCGAAAAAATACTGGATCGGCACCAGGAACTGACAGAAACAGAATTAAAAATTTACAAAATCATCAAAGAGGATAATTAGGGGAGGTCAACGTGACTGCAATGAGAAAAATAAATTATTTCAGCGGGTTCTCTAATGAGAAGGATAAAACCATTTTCAAGCTGGAACAGGAATATGGCGCCCACCATTATGAGAGAATCGATCTTGTAGTCAGGCAGGCAAAAGGATGCTGGCTGACCGATGAAAAGGGCCGTAAATACCTGGACTGCCTTGCGGCTTACTCTGCGGCAAATCAGGGTCATCATCACCCGACCATTGTCAATGCGGTCATGGATGCCCTGATCGGGAATTACGCCTCGGTTATATCCAATGTCGTGTTCACAGATCCTTTGGGGATTTTCCTGTCTGAAGCGGCAAAATTCGCCCCCCAGATGGCGCCCCGCTTCGGAAATCACGGCAACAAAGTGCTTCCCAAGAACGGCGGCGTGGAATCTGTCGAAACCGCCCTCAAAACCATGCGGTATTATGGATTCAAGAAAAAGAAAATCGAAGACGGAAAACAGGAAATAATCGTGTTTGACGGCAATTTTCATGGCCGAACCATTTCCATTGTCTCTTTTTCTTCCAGTAAAAAATATAAGGAGGGATTCGGCCCCTTAACTCCCGGCTTTGTATCGGTTGAATTCGGCAATCTTGAAGCGGTTAAAAAAGTCATTACCCCGAACACCTGCGGAATCCTTGTGGAGCCTTTCCAGGGCGAAGGCGGAATGAGAATACCACCTGAAGGATTTTTGAAAGGGCTTCGAAAACTGGCCGATGAGTATGATCTTCTCCTCGTCTGTGATGAAATCCAGGTGGGCATGGGCCGGACCGGTAAGAAATTCTGCTTTGAGCACGAAGATATTGTCCCGGACGGCGTTATTCTCGGAAAAGCCTTGTCAGGAGGCCTTGTTCCGCTTTCCGTCTTCATCACCAGTGCCTTCATCATGGACATGGTTTTTTCCAAAGGCTCTGACGGTTCAACTTTCGGCGGCTATCCATTGGCCTGCGTGGCCGGAACCGCTGCTTTGAAAGTATTTGAAGAAGAAAAGCTGGCTGAACAATCCGCTCAAAAAGGGAAAATACTCAAAGAAAGGATTGAAGCCATTGCCAGAAGGTCCCCCCATGTGAAAGAAGTCAGGGGAAAAGGACTTTTTATCGGAATCGAAGTCAAAGAGGGCAATGCCATGGAGTTCTGCAGAAAACTGTTCAAGCTTGGAATAATTGTCAATGACAGCCACGGACACACCATCCGGATTTCTCCTCCTCTGGTTATCAATGAGGAGGAGATGGATTTTCTGGTGGAACAGCTTGAAAAGGTTCTGGTAGGCTGATCTATCCCTGTACGCATTCAATTCCAGGATTGAATTTCAATAATATTGCCCTCAGGGTCCCTGAAATAGACAAAGGTCAGAAAGCCGACGCCTTCAACTTCTTTTCGGGTCACTTTCCCAAGAGACATCCCGCCTTTTTTTAAAGCTTTTTCAAAGGTCTTTTCCACATCCTCCACCTCAAAGGCCAGATGGGTGAATCCTGTATAATTGGCCATGATAGGGTCCTGCATGACCATGGTCTCATAGGTGAAAATTTCCAGGGTGGGGCCTTTTTCTCCATGACCCGGCAATACTAAATGCACTCCCTGTAGCTTTGCGGATGTAAGACCTGTGGCCCTGTCCAGCCATTCCCCGGAGAGATTCCTTTCCGGCGGTTTGATCTTGCAGTCAAAAACATCCATATAAAATTGCACAAGCACTTTGTAGTCTTTTGCAGCGATGTTGGTGTGGGCATATCTCATGGTCTTTCTCCTTTTGGTGGTCTGACTTATTATCGTTTGTATTCTGATTTCATTAAAAGGTCAATATTTCACCGTTCTCAGGTATTAGCCCATCTTTTTGATATAAAATCATAAGGTATTGTAATTAAAATTAGTTTCATCCATTGGTGAAGCCTTTATGGCACTACTTTTGTTCATTTTTAACTATTTTTTTGATTGCATGGTTATCGTCACACGGCTCTGGCCTGTCAAAACCTTTCTTAAATCATCCCAGCTTGAATGAATACCCGATTGTTTCAACCGATAGCGGATACTGTGGACCAGATGATATGCGATCAATGTTATAAAAAGGTGGCCGGTTACCCGATCGGTTATCTGATGGAAAACAGGCCTGAGCCCAAGTACGGATTTTAATGAACGAAAGACCGCTTTTGACCGGCGTGCCCATCGGTCTGGGGTCGGACAAGGTGGTCAAAATTGTCGAGCGATGCGTGGCCAATGTGGTGGCCTTTGAAAACTGCTCCGGCTATAAACAGACCTTTCAGGTGGATGAAACAAAGGACCCTGTCACCGCCCTTGTCGGGCAATACCTGTCCATCCCCTGTTCCGTCATGAGCCCCAACCCGGGAAGTATAACGATCTTTTTTGCCTTTTCCCTGTTCTATTCTGATCATCATTCTTGAAGGATCGCTTTCAATATGCATGGGCTTAAGCTTAACAGCTTCGCTAATCCTGAGACCGGCGCTGTACAAAGTTTTGAGTAAAACTCTGTGTTTGAGATTGGCCGCACATTCAAACAGCCTTTTTGCTTCTTCTACACTTAATATATTGGGAAGTTTTTTGATCTTTGGAGATGGGGGGAGTTGAAAATCAGTTTCATCCCATTGAAGAATATTTTTATAAAAACATGAAATTCCTGCTATATGAACGTTGCAGGTACCCCAGGCCAATTTGCGTTCTCCAATGAGATAGAGCAGATAATTTTGAATATCCTCATTAGTAAGTTTGTCTGGAGATTTGTTATGGTATTTCGCAAGTTTTTCGACAGCAGACATATAATTTTTTATGGTGTAATGTGAAAAACGATGAAGAATCATATGATTCATAAATTGAGTTCTAAGACTTTTAGCCATTTTGAAACCTCCTTGATTGAAATTAATAAGCTTGGCAGAATGCCACAGGAGGTATTGTAAATCTATAGGATAAAAAGAAAATTATAGAATGGATTTTTAATGTAAGTCTCATTTTTTTATAAACTTCTCCGAACACCACCTATGGTATGGGTTGTTTTTTGCACTGGTGGGGAAATTCAAATATAT
>JAIFMF010000051.1 GCA_020048635.1 Desulfobacula sp.
CCCAAAGCTCTTCCGTGTCTGAACATATCGCCCGGGAAATTGCTGAAGTGACCCATTCATCAGAACAGATGAAGGAAAACAGCATCAAGGTTAACGATACTGCAAAATCTTTGTCAAATCTGGCGCATAGTCTTGAAGGATTTGTAAGTAAATTTAAAATTGCATAACGGCAGCATACGGTATTCGATTTAAGGTCTGATGAAATCAAATAAAAAATTTCATCAGACCTTATCAATGACTGAAACCGATTACAAAAGATCTGCGTAAAAATCATTGCCTTTGTCATCCACAATGATAAAGGCAGGAAAATTTTCCACGGTAATCATATACACCGCTTCCATTCCCAGTTCTTCATACTCGATAATCTCGGCTTTTTTTATGAAGTCTTTCCCCAGACGGGCGGCAGGGCCTCCGATGGATCCAAGATAAAATCCGCCGTGAACCCTGCAGGAATTGGTCACTTCTTTGCTCCTGTTCCCTTTGGCCAGCATGATCATGGAAGCCCCCTCTTTTTGGAAGACCGGCACATAGGTATCCATTCGCGACGCCGTTGTGGGCCCGAATGATCCGGAAATTTCTCTCCTGGGTCGTTTGGCAGGACCGGCATAATAGATGATATGGTTTTTCAGGTAGTCGGGCAGGCCTTTTCCCGCTTCAAGACGTTCCATGAATTTGGCATGGGCAATATCCCTTGCCACGATAATCTTGCCGTTCAGTGCAAGCCTTGTTGAAACCGGATAATTGGACAGTTCCGCCCGGATTTCATCCATGGGCCGGTTCAGGTTGATCGGGATGGCCGGTTTGATTTCAGGCTCAATCTGGGGCAGATATTTGCCGGGATTTTCTTCAAGCTGCTCTAAAAAGATCCCGTCTTTTGTAATTTTTCCCTTGATCTGGCGATCGGCTGAACAGGAAACGCCGATACCGATGGGACAGGATGCCCCATGCCGGGGGAGCCGGATGATCCGGATGGCATGGGCAAAATATTTACCCCCGAACTGGGCACCAATGCCGAGCTTTTGCGAGCGGAGCAATAATTTTTCTTCAAGCTCCACATCCCTGAAGGCATGGGCCGTTTCACTGCCCTTTGTAGGCAGAGAATCCAGATACCGGGCAGATGCAAGCTTGACCGTTTTCAAGGTCATTTCAACCGAGGTTCCGCCAATGACAAAGGCAATATAATAGGGCGGACAACCCGTTGTTCCCAGTGCCTTCATTTTAGCCACCATGAAATCAATCAGATTTTGTTCCGATGACAATACCTTCCGGGTCATCTGGAAAAGATTGCTTTTATTGGCAGACCCACCCCCTTTTGCAATGAACAAAAACTGATAGGCATCCCCCTGGACTGAAGAAATATCAATCTGGGCCGGCAGATTGGTTTTGGTATTTTTTTCCTCATACATGGTAAAAGGTGCATTCTGGGAATATCTTAAATAATTCTGGGTATAAACCTTATACACCCCTTTGGACAATTCTTCTTCATCATCGCTCCAGGTCCAGACCTGCTGGCCTTTTTTGGCCATAATGATGGCGGTTCCAGTGTCCTGGCACATGGGATACACCCTGTCAGCCGAAATGACGGCATTTTTCAGGAGTTCCAGGGCCACATACCGGTCATTGTCGGAGCTTTCAGGGTCGTCAATGATTTTTCGCAGATTATTCAGATGTTCGGCCCGGCAGAGGTGGGCCACATCTTTGAATGCCTGGTCGGCAATCAATGTCAGGGCCTGGGGTTCTATCATGAGAACCTGTTTCCCTTCAAATTCCTTTATCCTGACATGGTCCCTGGTCAGAAGCCGATACTGAGTTGTATCCTTGCCCAGGGGAAACATGTTTTCATAAATAAATCCATCCATTACACACCCTTTTATATATATCTTTCACAATACAACAGGCAGCAGGGCAATTTTTTTACCTGCTGCCTGTTACTTTCTTTATCTTTTTTTTTTGACTAATGCAATTATTTTACAAGAACCATTTTCCTTCTCAGATATGCAATCTGTGTCTGGTGCGGAAGGTCTTTGGGGCAATAGTCTTCACACCCGAGAAGGGTCATGCACCCGAAAACGCCGTCATCATCACCCATGATTTCATAAAATTCTTCATCCGTCCGCTTGTCCCTGGGGTCCAGGGCAAACCGGGCAAGACGCATAAATCCCACGGCTGACAGGAAATCGGGTCTCATACGCTTGGTGGCGCAGGCAGATACGCAGCAACCGCATTCCACGCACCGCTCCAGCTCATAAATTTTGTCTGCCACATCCGGGTCCATGCGTTCTTCCAGTTTGTTATAATCCACCATGTCTGCATTGGTGTCATGAATCCAGGATTCCACCCGCTCGGACATGGCCCTCATGAATTTTCCCGTATTAACGGACAGATCGCCGATGAGTTCAAATCCTGGTAAAGGCAATAATTTGATCTCACCGCTTTCGTATTTTGAGGTCAGGGTCCGGCACGCCAGCGTGGGCTGTCCGTTGATGACCATGGCGCAGGAACCGCAGATACCGGCCCTACAGACAAAATCAAACTGTATAGACGGGTCCTGCTGTTCCCGGATTTCGTTCAAGGCAATAAAAACCGTCATCCCCGGGGCTTCCGTGATCTCATAGGTTACCATACGAGGTTTGTCACCCTTTTTCTGCGGATTGTATCTGAATATATGAAATTTTAAAATTCTTTCGTAGTCGCTCATTATTTAAACCCCCTGCCGATACGTTCGTTTTTGCCTTTGAATTTTTCTGGAATGGTGATGGGATTCAAGATTTCTGAAATCTCAAACCGGTCTGCGCCGGGATTGGCTTCCCTGATGGTTTCAATCTGACTGGTTCTCTTTTTCGTGTCCGGGTGGTGAACGATATTGTCCACTCCGTACCCCCTTGATCCCGGCGGCATTTCCATTTTCATCACATCCAGCTCTTCATAGCTAAGTTCAGGAAGATCGGCAGACTCGTCCTTCCAGGTGGTGAGGGTTCTTTTCAGCCAATCTTTGTCGTTTCTTTCAGGATAATCTTCCCTGGCGTGTGCACCGCGGCTTTCGGTTCTCAGAAAGGCTCCATAGGCCACACACTGGGCAAGCTTGATCATCATAGGCACCCGGATGGCTTCGACCAGTTCCGGGTTGGAAGAAGAAATGCGGTTTCGCAGAGCAATATTCTTTGCCCTTTGATTTAAGACTTTCAGTTCTTCAACCGCCTGCTCCAGATCCGGGCCGTTTCTGAAAATGCCGACCTTGTCCATCATGACTTTCTGCATTGCAGCCTTTAATTCAAAGGGATTTTCCCCAAATTCTTTCATGAGAAGATCGGTAATCTTCTTTTCTTCCTGTTTCATGAAATGCTCAATGGTGGTGGTACTGATGTTCAAAGGGTTTGCAGCACAATAGTCGGCCACATATTCACCCACAATCATACCGGCCACAACGGTTTCTGCAACGGAATTGCCGCCGAGACGGTTAAACCCGTGCATATCCCAGCAGGCTGCTTCGCCGGCAGAAAAAAGCCCCTTGAGGGCCGGGCTTTCTCCTGTGGGCTTGGTCCTGATCCCGCCCATGGAATAATGCTGGGTGGGTCTGACCGGGATGAGTTCTTCCACCGGATCAATCCCGAGGAAATATTCACAGATTTCTTTGACTTCCCTTAAATTCTTTTCAATGTGTTTTCGGCCCAGAAGCCGGATATCCAGCCAGAGGTGATCCCCATACCGGGAAGGAATCCCTTTTCCTTTTCTCATGTGCTCGGTCATTCTCCGGGAGACAACATCCCGTGACGCCAGCTCTTTTTTGGCAGGCTCATAATCCGGCATAAACCGGTAGCCGTCTTTGTCCAGAAGAAGCCCGCCGTCACCCCGGCATCCTTCAGTCATGAGAATAGCCACGGGTACGATTCCTGTAGGATGAAACTGTACCGCTTCCATATTTCCGAGGGAGGCGATGCCGGTTTGAAGGGCAATGGCATTCCCAATGCCTTCGGAGATGACTGCATTGGTAGTAACGGAATAGAGTCTTCCGTATCCGCCCGTGGCAATGGTGGTGGCCTTGGCTATATAAGCGATGAGATCCCCAGTGATGAGATCCCTGACAATGGCGCCGTAGCACACCCCGTCATCATGGATCAGGGCCAGGGCTTCTTTTCGTTCATGAACCGGAATCCCCATCTGGATGGCTTTGTTGTCCATGGCATAGAGCATGGTATGGCCTGCGCCGTCGGCAGTAAAACAGGTTCTCCATTTTTTGGTTCCACCGAAATCCCTGGCTGAAATAAGGCCATGGGATTCGAGTTTTTCCGTAATGGTTACTTTTTCATTGTTAATCACCACATCCTGATCTCCGGCCCTGACCCTGGTCCAGGGCACACCCCAGGCGGCCAGTTGACGGATGGCTTTGGGAGATGTATTGACAAAGGCCCTGGCCACTTCCTGGTCACATCCCCAGTCGCTTCCCTTTACCGTATCTGCAAAATGGATGTCTTCGTCGTCCCCATCGCCCTTGATGCAGGCCCCAAGACTGGCCTGCATGCCGCCCTGGGCAGCCGCAGAATGCGAGCGCTTGGCCGGAATTAATGACAGGACAATGGTATCATACCCTCTCTGCATGGATGCGATGGCCACTCTCAGTCCTGCCAGACCCCCGCCGATTACAAGTGAATCCGTATATATGACTTTCATTTACATGTCCCCTTATTCGTTTGATTCTGCAATATATCGGGTCTGTGCCAATTCCTGGGGCATTCCCACAAACATTTCCACTGATGTCACCTGGCTGAGATACCTTTCTCCGGCCTTGCCCCTGTGACCCATACCGACCACGCTGAATGCCAGCAATGCGAGAACACCGATGACCAGGTAAAAGATAATGATCCTGTTTCTCAAAAGCTGCAATTTCAGTCTTGATTTTCTGGCATCCGAGCCTGCAAACCATCCCCATTTCATGCAGAGACGGTAAAGACCGATATTGGCGTGAAGCACGACGCACACCAGAAGAACCAGATATAAAAACCACATATTGTTTGAGATCACCCGGTCTGCCGAAAGATACGGATCAATGCTGCCGGGATTGGCAAACATGGTATACAGATGAACCGACCCGGCAAAAAACATGATAAACCCGGTCACTGCCTGGACATACCAGAGTTTTGTTTCCATATGATCTGTCATGATCACCTGGTCTGCCATAATCCTGTGCTGCTTGTACGAGTTGGGAAATTTTCTCATCCCAAGCAGGGCATGGGTGATGAACAGAATGGAGATGATGGTGACGGCAAAAAAAACGGCAATAGGATATCCATGGCCGGTATCCGAGAGAAAAGACAGCTCCAGCATTCCGGATACAAAACCAAAAGCTGTTTTTCCAAAAATGATGCTGCTGTCAAAGAGCAGGTGCATATATATAAACAGACCCAGGATCAGGCCTGTTGCGCTCTGGGCAAAATCAAGCCTTGCCGGCAGCCTGCTCTTTTTTTTATTTGATTCTATGCTATAACTCTCCAAATGAACCTCCTTATATATTTACCGTTAGATACAGCTAAAATATTGTTTTACAAATCCGGCCGATCTCTCCTAAGTTTTCACAGGTATGAACCCCGTTTTCCTTGAATGCCCGAATTTTCGCAGCACCCGTTCCGCCGGCACCTGAAATGATGGCTCCTGCATGGCCCATTCTTCGGCCGGGAGGGGCGGTCAGTCCTGCAATAAATCCGACCACCGGTTTTGTCATGTGTTCTTTGATATAGGCGGCAGCCTGCTCTTCAGCATTTCCACCGATTTCTCCCACCATGACGATCCCGTGAGTTTCATCATCGGCTTGAAAAGCAGCCAGCACATCAATAAAATTGGTTCCGGTGACAGGGTCTCCACCAATACCGATACAGGTGGATTGGCCGAGACCTGCTTTTGTCAACTGATCCACCACTTCATAGGTCAGGGTTCCGGATCGCGAGACCACACCCACATTCCCTTTTTTATGAATCTTGCCCGGCATGATGCCGACCTTGCATTCACCCGGTGTGATGATCCCGGGGCAGTTGGGCCCGATGAGACGGCAGGCCTTTGTAGTGAGGTAATTTTTGACTTTCAGCATGTCCATGATGGGAATGCCTTCTGTGATGGCAACGATCAATTTCACTCCGCCATCTACCGCTTCAACAATGGAGTCGGCACAAAACGGAGGCGGAACAAAAATCAGGCTGGTATTTGCTCCTGTCTCTTTTATGGCCTGGCTCACCGTATCAAACACCGGCACCTCATCCATTTTCTGCCCCCCTTTTCCAGGGGTGATACCTGCCACCACTTTAGTGCCGTATTCAATGCAGGCTCTCGCATGAAAGCTACCCTCTTTTCCGGTGATGCCATGAACCACAACCTTTGTATCCTTATTCACAAATATACTCATGATGCATCTCCTTTAATTAACGGCAGCCGCTATTTTTGCAGCAGCATCCAAAAGATCGGAAGCACTGGTCAGGTTAAGACCGGATTCGGTGAGGATCTGTTTACCCATGTCCACGTTTGTCCCTTCCATGCGAACCACCACCGGGATATTCACCCCGGTTTTCCTGGCTGCATCCACAACTCCTTTGGCAAACACATCACACCTTAGAATACCGCCAAAGATATTGATCAGGATGGCCTTGACCTTGGGGTCTGCCAGGATGATCCTGAAGGCATTTTCCACCTGCTGGGAACTGGCGCCGCCGCCCACATCCATGAAATTGGCAGGGGTTGCCCCGGCATTCTTGATAATATCCATGGTGGCCATGGCAAGGCCTGCACCGTTGACGATATTGCCCACATTCCCGTCCAGGTTGATATAATTCAGGTTGTACCGGGACGCTTCCACTTCCATGGGGTCTTCTTCTCCAAAATCCCTTAATTCCAGGAGATCCTTATGCCGGTAAAGGGCATTGGAATCAAAATCCACCTTGGCATCCAGGGCCAGCACATCACCGGCCGAAGTCAGAATCAAAGGGTTGATCTCCACCAGGGATGCATCATATTCCACAAAAAATTTATACAGATTAAACAACAATGCATATAACTGCTTCATGGCCAGTGCAGGAAACCCAAGGCGGAATCCGACTTCCCGCATCTGGTATCCCTGGATGCCAAGAAGCGGGTCCACATGAACCTTGATGATTTTTTCAGGGGTCTTTTCAGCCACATTTTCAATATCAATCCCCCCTGCCTGACTTGCCACAATCACTATTTTTTCAGTCTGCCTGTCAACAAGAAGACTTAAATAATATTCTTTATCAATACTCTGTCCGGCTTCAACCAGGACTTTCCGGACAATTCTGCCTTCCGGCCCTGTCTGGTGGGTAACAAGCGTCATCCCGAGAAACTGATCCACAATGGTCAAGAGCTGTTCAGGATTGGCTGCAAGCTTGACCCCGCCGCCTTTTCCCCTGCCCCCGGCATGAATCTGGGCTTTTACGACCACGGGAAATCCGCCAAGGCCATCCGCAATTTTGAGCGCCTCTTCCTTTGAAAACGCCACACCGCTTCGGGCAACCGGAATATTGAATTTTCTGAACAATTCCTTTGCCTGATATTCATGTATCTTCATCTTGTTTCCTTATCTTTTTCGGAGTAGCCGTCGGGTTGGACAGTTCACCCCCATTTTTAATAAGTTTGTACTATATTATGTTTCCCTCAGCTTTTCAACAGCTTATGCGGTTCATGACACAAACAAAAACCACAAAGCCGTCAATCAACCGAAAGAGAAGATACATGCAGTCCTGCAATTTCAACAATACTGTTCTTTCAACACCCCCTTTTTCAATTTGCCGGTTACAGTCATCGGCATTGATTTCACTACTTGGATTGATTTTGGATATTTAAATCCGGCAACTCTCCCTTCTAAAAACGATATCACCTCCTCAAGTGTGATGGTCTCCCCTTTATGACAGAGGACAAAAGCTTTTCCGATCTCTCCCCATTTTTCATCCGACACACCGATAATGGCTACCCTCTCAATCTTCGGATGATCCATCAGGACGGCCTCTACTTCTGCCGGATAAACATTTTCCGCACCGCTTCGGTACATATCTTTTACCCGGTCAACAATATACAGATACCCGTCTTCATCCATATATCCGAGATCCCCGGTATGCAGCACATCATTGACAAGGGTGGCCTGAGTCTCTTTAGGCATGTCCCAGTATTCTTTCATGACATTGGGCCCCATGGCCATGATTTGGCCGATTTCTCCCGGCTCAAGCCTTTGCCCTTTTTCATTTTGAATCCACAATTCAGTAAAAAAATTAGACAAGCCCACGGATCTGTTTTTGCTTTTCGGGGCATTCTTGGGCATCAGGGCCATGGCAGAATTTTCCGTCTGGCCGAACCCGGGTAAAAGATGCAGGCCTTTTTCATCCAGAGTATTAAAAAAAGACTGATGGGTTTTCTCCCCACCCCCATAGGCAAACCGGACGCTACTTAAGTCAACCTTATCCAGGATGCCGGTTTGCAGCACAAATTTCATCATGGTGCTGAGCCCGAAGACGATTGTTGCTTTGTATGTTTCAATATCCAGGGCAAATTTTTCAGGATCAAATTTCGATCGCATCAAAAGGGTCGCCCCCCGGCACAGGGCCGGGGTGGACACGGCACAAAGCCCTGCAGAATGGCATAAAGGGGCCTGGGACTGAAAAATATCATCCTGCCGCATATCCGTATAATTGATGATATTGAAACATTTAAAATAGTTCTGGCCATGGGTCAGGACAGCGCCTTTGGGGTTGCCGGTCACTCCCGAAGTAAACATGATGATAAACGGGTCATCGAGATCAATAACCTCCTCCGGAAAAGGTTCATGAGAGGGATAGGATTCAATGGCCGAGTGATAATCCGACGCCCACAAAGGGCAAGGGTTTTTATGGGCTCTATCTCTCACGCAGACATAATTCTCCTTTCCGACTTCCAGAGAATCTTTTATGGGTTCTATATATTCGATAAACTGTTCATTAAACACCAGAAGGCTGCAATTGCACCGGTTGATCTGATATTTTAACTCCTGGGAAACCAGCCGGTAGTTCAGGGGAACAAAAATGAGACCGAGCTTGGCTGCGGCAAAATAGCAGGTGAGAAATTCCGGGCAGTTGACCAGATCTACTGCGATGCGGTCTCCTTTTTTGAGACCCTTTTCCTTGAAAAAATGCGCAACCCGGTTGGTCTCCCGGTTCAGCTCACAGTAGGTAATGCGTGTGTCTTCAAAAATAAGGGCGGCTTTATCCGGAGTATACAATTCCCGTTTGCTTAAAATTTTTCCGATATTCCATTTCATGGGTTCAGATCTGCCTGCATAAGGGTTTCCAATTTTTCCAGACTGTCAATTCCACTTTTTTTTGCAAGCTGCCTGAGCATTTCAATGGAGAGGTTTTTTCCATCATCAAACGCCTCTTTGATATGGCTCCAGTAATTTTGCAGGGTATTGTCGCTATAGGTCTCAAGCTCGCTTGAAAGATAGACTTTAAAATTACTGCCATCCTGGGCCATATTCGTGTCCCGGCAAGTCTGACTGTAAACGGCCGGGTATTTTTTCTTCAGATCATCCTGCCACTTTTGTTCAATCTCAACGATGTTATCAATCAAGGGGTTCATGTTGATCTTTGGAATCTTGTTGTCCATTCTGGCATATTTTTCAAACACAAGATTCCGGTTGGCCCTTTGTGCAATCACCAAATCTTTGAAATAAGACTCCAGCATCTCATGGGACCAGAAATCATAGATGCTTCCGCGGATTTTTCTAAATGCATCGGGCTGTTCCTGGCATGGGGCGTTCACATCTCCATTAACGGCACGGAACATGGCATATTCCATGTCCAGGATACTTTTTACCAGAAATTCCCTGCTTCTTTTATAAACGTCCATTGTGCTGCTCCTTTTTTTTCTTATTTTTTTTCCTTAAAAACTGATAAAATTCATAGGTTTTTTTCATCCCCTGAATAAGTGGCGTGAATTTGAATCCCAGGGCCTTTTGAAGCTTATCTCCTGAATACACCTCATGATGATCCATGGTAAAAGGCAGGGGAATCTTTTCTTCAATAATCGTCCGGACACTTTTCTCAATGGTTTTGATTGTTTTCCCGGATATGATTTCAAGGATTTCCACAAATTTTTGATAGGACACAAATTCCGGGGATACCGTGTTAAAAACCTGATTATAACCCTTTTGATTGTTGATACAGAGGGCTATGATTGCTGACAGATCTTCCACAAAGACAAAATTAAACAAGGCCAGATTCTGTTCCGGGATAATGATGGGCGCCTCTTTTTCCATCAAATCAAAAAAATAGGTTTCCCTGGGTGCGTAATTAAACCGGCCATAGAGAATGGAAGGCCGCAGAATCGTCCAGGGGATGGCTTTTTCCCGATGGGGAGTCCTAAGGCTTTCTTCCGCCCTGATTTTACCCAGGACGTATTCAACATGGTTTCTCGGTTCAGGCTGAGGCTTACTGAGGATCCTGGCGGTTTCATCCAGGGGCAGCATGGCTGAATGATCATACACACTGGCCGTGCTGATAAAAATATAGTGCCTGATTTTCCCGGGAATGCCCTGGATCGCGGATTCAATATCTTCGGCTGAATATCCGCAAAAATCAATGACTGCATCCCAGTCGGTTGGGGGCAGATTTAGCCGGATGGAATCAGGGGAAGTTCTGTCCCCGTGAAATTCAGTGACCCCTTTTATATTCAAAGGAATATTCCCCCGGTTAAAGGTGTGTATATTTCCCTTTTTTTCGTTCATCAGGAGTTCCACCAAGGAGCGTCCGGCAAAATAGCTGCCGCCGATAATCAGAATATTGATCGTCAACATGCCCCCCAGATATCTTTTTGCCGAAGCATTTCATCGGGAATGGACTGCTGAATAAAAAGACCGTGATCCAATAGGAAATTGCCGGTTGCTCTGCTGATGTTCTGATGTTTCAATTCATCAATAATAGCGGAACACATGGTTTCCATGAGATCCTGGCTTTCAGGATCATTGGTTCCGCCCACCACCTTTGCAACGGCATCATGAATGGCACTTCCAAGAGATCCAAGATCTTTTACAGCCCTGTGTTTCCATTTATAAAACGGGGCAAACCGCTTTTTAAGCAGAAATACAAGATCCATGATGTCCATGCAAAAGCTGTTTCTTGCATAGGCAGCGGCAACTGATTCCCCGCGCCTGACGGACCGGATGACATTATATTGACCGGATTGGGCGCAGGACACACATTTGGCGGCTATTTTAAATCTCCGGACATCTTCCGGGTAAAATTCAAGAAGTTTTTGACGAATTTTTGAAAACCTGCCGGACGGGTCATAGAACACTTCCCCGCTGGTGCAGGCACATAGATAAGCATCACAAAGAGTCATCCACTGGCTTGATGTCAGCGGTGCATGGGAAAGACCTGTGAATTGTTTGTAAAAATCCGAGATCCTGAAAACACCGAGTTTCTGCCGGCTGAGCCGGGCGGTCTTTCTATGGAACCCCATGAATACCCGGGGCAGCTTTTCATAGGTTGCCTGAAGTGCCGGGCCGAATTCACAAAAATCCTCGTCCTCCAACCAGAGGCAAAAACCCGGCCCCCAATCATGATCCCGTGACACCGCATCATCAAACCCCAGGCACTCTGAACCTTCTCCCACCATCCCGACGGCTATCCTGTCTTGCAAGGAAGAAAACTTTTCTTTTATCATGGGTTCGCCAAAGGTTTTAAAAAACTCACGGCACAGATCAAGCCCTTTCATGATCGCCTTTCACAACCGGAATTTCCTTCTATCGTTCATAATCAAAGACACGGACTTCATCTTTTTCAATAAAGGCTTCTTTTTCTATTTTTACCACGATTTTTTCAGATGCTTCGGCAGAAATATATTTTTCCCCGCACTGGACGCAAAGCCCGGCCGGTACTTTTTTGATCACGTACAAATCCCCTTCCCACCGGAAATCAAAATTTCCGACAACGATGGGTTCTATTTCGCTGTTGCAGAAAAAACATTTTCTTATTTTTGCATCCAGTTTTTCATCCATTGCTTGGCCTTTCACCTCTGTTCTTGTCTTTTCATCTTCCCATGTAGGCAAAGAAGGGCGGTAAGCATATAAAACGATCAGATTTTCATCCCTGTCCTTTGTACATGCCACATGAATCGCCTCATTATTTGAATATCCCAAAACCAGAAAAGCGTGGCAGCGCAGCGGATGGCTGTGAATTTCCAGTATTATCCCGGATAGAAGAACCTGCCGGATATCCTCTATGGAAAAAATTCTCTGGCTCAGGTACCGGACAATGTGCTCGGAATTATAATAATCGTTTTCATTGACCTTACGCCTGATCCAGTCTGTTGTCTCTTTTACGTCGGGTCGCAGGAATGCCTGATTCATTATTTAAAATCGCTTTATTATTATTTTTCAACCAAATTTTTAAAACTTATCGGGTCATTATCGGGCCAGTTCAATGACTTTTTCAACCAGCTTTTTGATCCCCTTTGCCACATCTGCAATGCCGGGTCCCAGCATATAGGCAGGGGCGGTCACAATACCGTTTTTCTCATCCACGCAGATCTCATCCACCTTGCAAAGAGCATGTTTTACGCCAATGGATGTGAGTGCCCCAACAACCCCCGGTTCACTGCCGATGGTCAGTTCCGGGGATAGATCCCTCAAGGCCATAGCGACAGTGGCCGGTGCAATGCACAAGGCGCCCACCGGCTTTTTGGCCTCCATCATTTTTTTCAGGAAATCAGCGACATCGCTATTGACCTTGCCCTCCGGCCCCTTGAAAGCAAATTCGCTCAGGTTCTTGGCAGCGCCAAACCCGCCCGGCAGGATAAGGGCGGAGATATCGGCCACACACATATCCTTTATGTTTTTGATGTCTCCCCGTGCAATCCTGGCAGATTCTTTCAACACGTTCCGGGTTTCTTTTTCTTCTTTTCCCGTCAAATGATCGATGACCTGTGCCTGCGGAATATCCGGGGCAAAGCAGACGGCCTCGGCTCCCGCTTCGGCAATATACAGCAATGTCAACACGGCTTCATGGATTTCAGTGCCATCATAGACTCCACACCCTGACAACAACACACCGATTTTTTTTTGACTCATTTATTCCTCCTCATGGGATGACATAAATTAATAATTTCGTTCATATCTTCTATTTCAGGAAGACGCCCGATCATTTCAACTATCTTTTCGGCATTTTCCTCTGAAATGACCGGTTCTGCAAGACCCACGAATTTTTTTTCCATTTCAATGAATGTCAGCGGGTCTTCAGCAGATCCCCTGGACTCCCGGATAAAATTTTCCAGGATCCGGCCATCTTTGGTGATGACTTTGATAATGGTTTCAAATTTTTTTAAATTGGTATTGAGCAAAACATTGATTCTTTCCCTGAATTCAACCAGTTCAGGATCATCGATCCACTTTTGGGTAAACATATCCGGATTGACCCGGCCTTTGACAAACGCCAGGGCTGCGCACTGGTACACACTGAATTTTCCTTCCAGCACCTTGCGCGGATGTTTGATATTCACCACACTGAAAGGAAGCGGTGCGAATTCGATCTGGATGCTGTGAACATCCTCTGCCATGACGCCTTCCATTTCTTTCATTTCTTCAATGGCCTGGATGGTCGAATGGGTAGCAAGCGCAGAAGCATAGGGCTTAAACGCAATGTCCATGATATGGTATTCCGTGCCGAGATCAGCAAAAAGCCTGGTTGCATCTGCTTCAGGTGCAAACACATTTTTCAGGCCGAACCGTCCTTCAAAAATTTCACGGCTGCTGTCAAAATTGCGTTTGGCCAGGGCAACGGACAACAAGCCGTCCATGGCGGCTTTCCCGGCATGAAAGGGTTTGCTCATGGTGCCGAACACCTCCCGAAGCCCGGACACCTGGGTTCCGGTAATGCCGAAAGCATTGACGATCTGTTCGTGGGAAAGGCCCATGAGTTTTGCAGCACCGGCTGTGGCGCTGAAACGGCCGATGGTGGCGGTGGCATGAAAGCCTTTGTCATAATGGGCCTGCCCTGCTGCCTCGCCGATTCTGGCTGCGATTTCAAACCCGATGACAAAAGCCGTGATAAAATCCCTGCCTGAAGATTTCATATATTCACCGGCAGCAACCACTGCCGGTGCAAGACACGCACTGGGATGAATTCCCGCACCCTTGTGGGTATCGTCAAAATCCAAGGCATGGGATTGGGTGCCATTGGCCAGGGCCGCAAAAATCAGATTGGTTTTCCTACCTTTTCCGATAATGGTGGCATGCTCATTCCCGCCCACAATATCGATAAAATCCAATAGAATATCGCTGACCGGCTCCCTTGAACCGCCAAGGGTAACACCGATCCAATCCAGAAGACATAATTTGGCATACCGCTGAACTTCCCCGGGGATATCCTCAAAACAAGTGTGATGAATATATTCTGCAAACCGTTCAGTAACCGTCATGATGACCTTGAAACATCAGGCAGGCATGAAGCTACAATCTCTGCAATATCAAATGCTTTTGTCTCTTCCGTGCATTTTTTCAATCCATCCGTCAGCATCAAAAGACAGAAGGGGCAGGCCGTCGCAATGATGTCAGCCTTAGTGTCAAAGGCTTCTTTGGCCCTTTCCTGGTTGATCCGTCTGCCCGTCTCCTCGGCCCAGTAATTGCCGCCGCCGCCGCCACAGCAAAAGCTTTCATTTTTATGGCGGGGCATTTCTATGAGATTTCCCGCTGCCGACATCAAAGCCCTGGGAGCCTCATACTCTCCATTGCGGCGGCCAAGATAGCACGGATCATGATAGGTAATGCGCTGGGGCTTTTTATCAAATTTTATTTTATTTTCATCCATGAGCATCTGAATCATTGATCCATGGGGGATGACCTCGTAGTCCCCGCCCAGTTTGGAATAATGCCGGGTAAAACTGTTATAGCAGTGCGGGCAGAGGGTGATAATTTTTTTAATGCCGAGTTCGGAAAATTCCTCGATATTCTGTTGGGCAATTTCAGCAAACAAAAATTCATTTCCCATCTGTTTGGCCGGATCACCCGTGCAGCGGAAATCTTCCAGAATCCCATAGGAAACCCCGGCTTTGTTCAGGATATTGACCATGGCCCTTCCGATCTTCTGGGCTCGCTGCTCGTATGTCACAGAGCATCCGATCCAAAGCAGATATTCGGTCTCTCCAGCTTCAAAAAATGGGACATCCAAATCTTTTCGCCATTCCGCCATGCCCGAGCCTGTCCCAAAGAACGGATGCGCCCGCTGCTCTAGACTCGCAATAGCTTTCCCCATAAGTTCCGGAATCTTGCTCTGCTCCATGACCAGATTCTGCCTGAATTTCATGATGGTTTTGGGCTGGTTAATGCTGACCGGGCAGGCTTCCATGCAGGCAGCACAGGTGGTGCAGTTAAAAATGGCTTCCATGGATATATTATCCCAGACCGGTTCATCCAATTGCCCCTTTGAAAGCCTTTCTGCCATGGTGACGATCACTCCTTTGGGAGATAAAGGCTTTTCCGTAGAATGGGCCGGGCAGACTTCCTGGCATCTGCCGCACCATACGCAGGATGCAAAATCCAGAAACCGTTTCCGCGTAAAATCGGATAGTTTGTCTGCACCCAGCAAAGGTGCTTCTTCTGAATCTTCACTCTCAAATGATGAAAAATCAATAACCCCCATTTTTACTCCGGGGGCAGGATCGGCAAACCCGGCATTCACAGGGGCAAGCACAATGTGAACCAGGGGCGAAAAGGGAATATAGGCAATAAACGAAAGGGCCAGAAGCCCATGAATCCACCAGGTGACGGTATGAATTGAAAGGGCATGGGTATTGCCGATAAAACCCGCTGCAATCAAATTGCCCGCAAAGGCCCCGATTTCAAGGGAGCCTGCGGCAAGCCGGGCGCCTTCAAGAATAAAGCCGGTCAAAAGGATTCCCCCCAGAAGTCCGCAGGCTATCACAAAACCCTTTCTTGCCGCAGGCAACTTCAGACGCTCAGGCATAAATGCCCTTCGCAAGAGAAAAAAAACAACCCCGCATAAAGCCAGGACACCTGCCAAATCAAGTCCAAAAGCCATAAACCATTGGTTAAAGGCCCCGTTAAAAACCGGCAGGCCGAAAAGTACATTCAGGATGACCAGATTGGTCCCGATAAAAAGAATCGCCATCCCGAAAAATACAAACCCGTGGGCAATGCCGGAGAATGGTTTTCGATAAAGTTTCTCATTCAATATGCCCCTGACAAAAAACGCCCCTGGCTGGAATGCTGCAATGCCCTGGATCATTTTGCCGACATCGGGATTGACCCTCATCTTTCCCTGACGGATCAAGAGCCATTGCCGATAAAAGCCATAAAGAAAAATAAAGATGACCGGAATGGCCAGAAGATCCATGACAATACCAAAATCGATATTCCAATAGGGAACGCGGGGCATTTATCTTTTCTCCTTCACAGCCTCTGTTAAAAGCGGCAGGATTTTCTTATAATCACAGACCAGACCGAACCGTGCCCGGTTGAAAATATTGGCCTCCGCATCCTTATTAATAGCCACCACACATTTTGAATTGGCAATGCCGGCAAGGTGCTGGCTGGCACCGGATATGCCCACGGCAAAATAAACGTCGGGCGCCACGATCTTGCCGGTCTGGCCAATCTGGCGGGTCGGAGAGGCCCAGCCTTCATCCACAGCTCCCCTGGAAGCGCCCACAGCTCCGTTCAACTGGTCAGCCATGGCCTGGAGCAGTGCGAAACTATCTTTATCGCCGACGCCCCTGCCGCCGGATACGATCACGGCAGCATCTTCCAGCGGAATTCCGTCTGCCTGTTCATTTTTCTCTGCAACGAGCCTGACTTTGTCAGCATCCAATGAAAGGGGAGTAGAAGCGGTGGTGCCATCAAGGGTGGCAGGTTCAAAATATTTCCTGCGAATGGTCAGTATGGCCGGAGTTGATTCCAGTTTCTGTTTGATCATCGCTTTGCCGCCGTAGATGGGCCGCTCCACTACCCTATCCGGATGGATGGCCGTCACTTCCGTGACCACAGGGGCGGACAATGTGGCGCTGAGGGGTCCGGCAAGCCCTGTCCCAAGCGTTGATACACTCATGAGGATGATTTCATATTTTTCCTCCTGAATGATATTTACAACGCTGGAAATCAGATTAGCAGCAACTGTTTTCGGCGTCTGCCAGACCTTGCCGAATTTTCCCGGAACCGGGCCGTCTCCCAGGGCAATGATATCGGGAATCTCACAGAATTTTTGGCTCACAGTCATGAGTTCGCCGATTTTTTTGGGATCAATATTTTCAATGATGAGTGTCTTCATATATATCTCTCCTCGGTCAGCCGTGTCAGCAACGTCTTTGCGGCCGCATTCATATCTTCCACATCAATGAATTCACATATGGATTTGGTTTTCGGGATCTCGACACCGAGTTCCGTCAAGGCCATTTTCCCTTGATTTATGGATTCAAGCTTGGTGACGGGCTTTTTCTTTGCTGCAAAGATGGCCCGCACCACCGGTATCCGGGGAACATTTTCCGGGATACTGGTAATGGAGAGGACGCCGGGGCCCTTGAATTCCAGTTCCCGTTTCCCGGTGGCCGTGATCTGGGTCACTGCCCACTCCCCGCCCTTGGAATCGATATAACCGATCTGGGGAATAAACGGCATCTCCAGCATCTGGGCCAGGATTCCGGGAACAACGCCCCGGTCCATATCGGCTGACTGCTGGCCTGCAAGGATGAGGTCCACAGGGCCGAGGGTCTTGACGGCCGCCATGAGATTTTGGGCAATCACTGCTGCATCATCGGATTGTCCTTTAATCAGGATGAGCTGATCCACCCCCATGGCAGCGGCTTTTCTCAAAAACTGGACATCATTTTCCGATCCAAAGGAAATCAGAGACAAGGCTGCCGATGTTTTTTCCTTGAGCTGGATGGCCGTTTCAATGGCATTTTCATCATACAGCCCCAGCATCCGGGAATATCTTTCATGGGCGCGGTTGTCCTTTAATTCAAAATCCATGGACGGGACTAAATAATCCGGAACAACCTTTGCCAATACCACGATGTGCATTTTTTATTCCTCCAAGGGTTATCTGCCCTTCCACTGGGGCGCTCTTTTTTCTGCAAAGGCCGTAAAGCCTTCTTTTCTGTCTTCGGTGTCCCGCAGTGCTCCCCAGAGGAGATGAGAAAAGGCAATGCCGTGTTCAAGCGGCATTTCAAGACCCATGACGGCGGCCTGCTTGGCGGCCTTCACACTTAGGGGCGCATTGCCGGCAATTTTTAGGGCCAGCGTTTTTGCAAGATTCATAAGCTCGGCAGGCTCCACGATATCGCTGACAAGACCCACTCTGTGAGCCTCTGTCGCATCAATCAATTCACCCGTCAGAAGCATTTTCATGGCAACGGCCTGGGGAATAGCTCTTGGGATGCACTGAGTCCCGTTCAGCCCGGCAAGGCTGGCCACTTTGACTTCCGTGAGTCCGAATTTGGCCTTGGTGCTGGCGATTCTTAAATCGCAGGCCAGGGCCATTTCAAGTCCGCCGCCGATGGCATATCCGTTAATGGCGCAGATAATGGGTTTCCACATCCTCATGTGAGGAATAATGGGCTGCCCATCCCTGAGCCAGATGGATGCCATGCACTCGGTTGGCGGCGGTGTTTTTTTCATGTCCGTGCCTGTGCAAAAAGACTTTTCCCCTGCCCCTGTCAGAACGGATACGCGGATATCATCATCTTTTACGACTTCGCCCCAGATTTCAGCAAGCCGTGTCACGGATTCCGGGTCAAGGGAATTCATGGCATCGGGCCGGTTCAGGGTAATATATGCCACATGATCTTCTTTTGTAAATTCTACGCCCATTTTATCTCTTCCTTCCAGCTATAAATTATATCCATATGTGTTTATTTTATTCCGCAACCACGATGAACGGATTATAGGGTTTTTTATCTTTTAAAAGCTGCCGTGCAATAGTCCACCGGTGAATTTCGTTGGGGCCTTCCAGCACTCTCCAGATCCTGACCATACGGGCCACATATTCAAGCCCCAATTCCTTTGAAAGGCCCACACCACCGTGCATCTGCATGGCCCTGTCAACGACTGCGGAGAGCATTTCCGTGGCTGCCACCTTGATGCTGGAACCTTCTATGCGAAGATCCGTCAGGCCCTGATCGGATTTCCAGGCCGCATAATAGAGTCTGAGCCTTACCGCTTCAAGTTCCATGGTGGAATCGGCAATCCAGTTCTGGACGGTCTGGCGTTCGGAAAGGGGTTTACCAAAGGTGATCCGGGTGTTGGCCTGATCGATCATCATCTGGATAATCCGTTCCGCAATACCTGTACATCTGGAAGCAAGCTCAATGCGCCGGACACCGAACCGGTTCTGGAGGGGGATAAAGGCTTTTCCTACATCGCCCAGGACCTGGTTGTCACCGACTTCCACGTCATTTAAGATCAATTCCCAGGTCGGCATGGCACCGATGACGGGGATTTCTTTTCCTACCCGTACACCGGTCATGGATTTATCAATCAAAAATGCCGTAAACCGGTCTTTGGTCTGAGCTTCTTTATTGGTCACCGCAATGAGGATAAAAAACACATTGTCTTTATCGCATTTGCTGATAAAGGTTTTTGTCCCGTTGATGACCCATTTGTCGCCTTTTCTGACGGCAGAGGTTTTCAGACCGCTGACATCGGACCCGGCATCGGGTTCGGTGACGGCCATGGCGGAATCCAGCTCATTGTTGCAATAAGGGATAAAATATCTGTCCCTCTGATCGCCCACGCAGCAGGCATCCAGATAATACAGATTGGGCGCATCCGGCGGCAGCATAAACCCATGCGGGGAAAAGCCCACATAGCTTTTGCACATCTCTTCCATGACCAGGGTTTTGGCCATCATACCGAGCCCCTGACCACCGAATTTTTCCTCGACTTCAATGCCCCAGAACCCGAGTTCCTTGGTAACGGCATAGAGCCTTGCCGTATCGTCTTTGGGAATCAGCGGTCCAGGGGTGGTCCATAGACTCATGTCCCGTTCCAGGAGCGTTTTTTCCAAAGGCAGAAGCTCGCGTTTTACAAATTCTCTCATGGCTTCTTTGAGCATCATATATTCTTCTGATATTCCAAAATCCATAATTTCCCTCTTCTTATCTTTTATAAGCAGGATTCATCATCCGCCATATGTGTTATATCAGCACATCCGCTGCTTTAAGCGCTTCCAGTTCCTTATCCGAATATCCCAGAAATCCGGTTAAGACTTCGTCGGTGTGTTCCCCCAGAAGCGGGGCGGCTTTTCTCATTTCAATAGGGGTTTCCGAAAACATGATGGGCGCCCGGTTATAAAGGGTCGACCCGACGACCGGGTGGTTCAGATAGGCCCAATAATCGCGTTCAATGAGGTGCTCATCTTCCACGGCAGCCCTGGCATCATTGACAAGTCCGGCTTTAACCCCTTCCTTGACCAGTGCTTTCATCAGCTTGACTGCATATTTGTCCTTTGTCCAGTCTTCAATATGGGCGTTCAATTCTTCTTCATTTTCTTTTCTGGCTTCAAGGGTGGCAAATTTTGCATCTTTTGCCCAGGCAGGATTTCCCATAACCTTTTGAAGGGCTGTCCATTCTTCATTGGAGAATACGGCAATGGCCAGCCATTTTCTGTATCCAAGGGTCGTATACACCCCGTGGGGTGCTGCATTGGGATCACCGCAGCCCATGGCGCCCATGATTTCGCCGTTGGCTGCGTAAACCATACTGTCAATGGGTTTCATGGCGATGGCACATTCGAGCTGGGAGATTTCAACGGTCTGGCCCTGGCCTGTTTTTTCCCTCTGGAGAAGGGCAGCCATGATACCGAAAAGCGTATGCGTTGGTACCATGACGTGATCCGTATAATTGGTGCCGGTGCCGAAGGGGCTTTTTCCCGGCATGCAGGCCTGGGCCGTCAATCCGCACAGGGCATTCAGGTTTACCCCGAATCCCATATAGGATTTATGGGGCCCGTCCATTCCCTGGAGGCTCATGGTCACATAGATGATCCGGGGATTGATCTTTTTGACATCCTCCCACCCGAGATTCCATTTTTCCATCTGGCCGACCCTGAAATTATTGATAATGATATCGCTTTTCTCGATGAGGCGGACAGCCACGTCCCGCGCCTTTGGCTGCCGCATGTTCAAGGCAATGCATTTTTTATTGGGGTTCCGGTTGGCAAAATACCCGCTTCGCTCAAGCCCATCGGCGATTCCATCCTTAAACGGTCCGCCTTTTCTTAAAATGTCCGGCCTTTTCAAACTTTCTATCTTGATGATCTCAGCCCCGCACTGGCCCAGGACATTTGTCGTAATAGGGCCTGCACCAACCCATGAAAAATCACAGACCACAAGCCCTTCCAATGCTTTTTCAAAATTAGACATGGACAATTCCCTCCTTTGAAAAAACAGCAATCTCTTCTTTTTTATAATTCAGGCTTTCCAGGATCTGTGCTGTATGCTCACCGAATTTTGGTGCCGGGAAACCAAACCGCCAGTCCAGCTCTCCAAACTCATAGGGTGCGCCCGGGAATGTGATTTCTCCGCCAAGATTTTCGTGTTCAATGGTCTGCCAGAAATTTCTGTGTTTCAATTGTGGATTTTCAAGAAGGTCCTTGCCGTTGCTGACAGGAGATAGAGCAATGCGGTTGGCCTGGCCCTTTTCATACAGGGACAGTTTGTCGTGTTTCATGGTGTAATTATGAAAAATCCTGCAGAAGGTTGAATAGCCTTCATCCGATCTTCTATAAGAAGGTTCTATCCATCTCGGGTCTTCAAAAACCTGCCATTCTTCAACATTTTCATCTTTCATCCATTTCATGAACGGCTCCCACATGATCTTGTTTTTCCCCATGATGGCCACAATGGCAATATAGCCGTCTTTGCAGGGATGAACCGTTGCAGAGCCTGCTTCCTTTCCCCTGCCCCGGCGGATGCTGCCTTCGAGATCCCAGTACTGGGCGGCATTTTCCAGGGCCATGCCCACGGATTCCATGGCTGAGACATCCACAAACTGGCCTTTGCCGGTTCTCTTGGCGTGTAATAAGGCAATGGAGCTGCCCACGGCAGCATAGGATTCAGCCATTCTATAGGCCTGATCATCGCAAGCCCGGACCGGTTTTTCATTATCAATCCCGGCCAGGTATAAAAATCCGCCCATGGCTGAGCAGGTCAGATCCGAGCCCGGATAGTCCTTGTAGGGACCGACACTGCCGTAGGGGGTAATGGAAGTTTGAACCAGTTTTGGATTGACTTCTTTTAAATTTTCATAGGAAAGCCCGAGATTGGTAAGATAGCCGGGAACGCAACTTTCCATGAAGATATCGATGTTTGAGATGAGCCTTAAAAAAATGTTCCGGCCCTCTTCTTTATGAAGATCCACAACCAGGCTTTTTTTATTACCATTATAATACAGGAACTGAAGGCTGGCTTCGATATTGTTTTTTTCGCCTTTGTAAAAAGGACCTTTTCTTCGCAAGGGGTCACCGGTAATCGGTTCAAGGTGAATCACCTCCGCACCCAGACCGGCATACAATTTTGAAGCATAGGGTCCCAGTTCTCCTGTGAAATCAAGCACCTTCACATCAGACAGGGATCTATTCTTATGTTCACCTTCCATTGCTTTTCCTCCTAATCCTTAAATTGTTCTAACATTTTTATATAACCGAATACGGGAACCATCGCTCTCATTTTTTAATTTTCAGTGCTTTTACATCAACCGGAGAATAAACTTCTTCCGCCGCAGACATAAAGTACCTGTCCTGTCACATAGGTGGTATCATCATCAGCTAGATACAGCACGGTATTAGCGATATCGTTTCCTTCTCCTATGTTGCCGGACGGTTGTTTGGCCTCAAGAAAGCTTCTTGTTTTTTCCGGCAGCTCATACCATAGCGGTGTAAGGATAAGTCCCGGTGCGATGCAATTGGAAGTGACACCTTTTGCGCCCAGCTCCAGGGCCAGGGTCCGGGTCAATCCAATGAGGCCTGCCTTTGCCGAAGAATAAGGTGCCTGTCCCATTCCGCCCAGCCACGCCCGGGATGCAATATTAATGATACGGCCCCGACCCTGCTCCACCATATGGCCATGAACGGCCTGGCTGCAGAGAAATGGTCCCTTTAAATTGACGTTCAGGGTGATGTCCCAGTCCTGTTCGGTCAGTTTTCTTAAAGCGCCCGCCCTCTCCATCCCGGCATTATTGACCAGGATGTCGATGGAACCGAATGTTTTAACAGTCTCTGCCACCATGGATTCGACCGCCGTTTTATTTGAAATATCGGCCACAATTCCGATGACGTCATATCCCATATCCCGCATTTCTTTTGCGGTCTGATCCACTTTGTCTGCTGCAATATCGTTAATGACAATTTTTGCACCATTTTTGGCCAGCATGAAAGCCGTATCTCTGCCCATTCCGCTGGCAGACCCGGTAATAATGGCCACTCTGTTCTGAACTCCCATATTTACCTCCCCATATCCTGATGAATCATAACAGGATCCTAAATCGACATTGAAAAATACAGACTTTTCCCGCCACAGACAAAGAAGGTCTGACCTGTTATAAATTTCGATGTTTCAGAAGCAAAAAAGGTCACGGCGCCTGCAACATCATCCGGTGTGCCTAATTTTTTGACCGGTATTTTTGCCGCCAGTGTTTCTGCCTGCTCCTGCGACATACTGGATGTCTTTAAATTTCCTTTAACCACCCAGTTTACGGTGATATTGTCTTTGGCTGTTTCAAGGGCGAGGGATCTTGTAAACCCAAGCATGGATGATTTTGCCGCACTGTATACGGATGTGTGGGGAAGCCCCAGGTATTCAAGGCTGCCGATATTGATGATCCGGCCATAACCTTGTTTTCGCATGATCGGAATCACTTCCCGGCATAAAAAGAAAGCCGGATCAATATTGTTTTTGGCTCCCTGGTACCAGGCCTGGGCTTTTGTGCTGACGATATCATTTTCCATCATCAGATCGGAATTATTGATCAGGATATCAATTCTCCCGTATTTTTCCATAATGGTGGCAATGGCCTGTTTTGCGCCGGTACAGTCTGCCGGATCGGATGTGATGCCGAGGGCCTCTATCTTGTTTTCCTTGAGTTTGGATACCATGTGGGAGGTGTTTTTCCCGTTGATATCCAGGACGGCCAGCTTCGCACCTTTGGATGCCATCATGATAGCAATGGCATACCCGACTTCATCCCCCACTGATTCAATCAATACAACCCTGTCGTTAAAGGTTCCCATTTTCAAAATCTCCTTCATCTATTAAAAAAATCCATCTTAAAGATTCTTAAGAGCTGCATTTTACCAATCCTTGGAAATCATGTGCATGGTGCAGGCCGCATGTTCTGTGCCGGACAAGCCGCCGCCGGTCACATGGCTCATGGCAATCCTTGGAATGGGCTCCACCTGGTATCCGTTGCATTCTCCGCGAAGCTGTTTGACATTGGCGGCAATCTGGGCTGCGCCGGAAGCGCCGATGGGATGGCCATAGGACAGCATCCCGCCCCTGGGGCTGACCACGCATTGTCCGCCATAGGTGGCCTGGCCGTCTCGGAGAAATTTCAAGCCTTCCCCTTTTTCACATAACTGCATGCATTCATAATATAAAAGCTCGGCAATGGTAAAAGCGTCGTGCAGCTCCAGGATATCCACTTCCTTGGGCCCGATTCCGGATTCTTCATAGAGCATGGCGGATGTCATCTCTGTAATGTCATCCCCTGTGATATCCCTTGGGCGGTTATGGTAGGGGCCGGAGGTTACAACCGATCCTCTGATTTTAACCGGTTTTTGAATCCCGAGCTTTTTGATCATATCACCGGAGCAAACCACCACGGCACCGGCGCCGTCTACAACACCGCAGCATTGGTGAAGGGTGAGAGGATAGGCCACCATTCTGGAGTTTACGATTTCTTCGATACTGTATTCCCCTTTAAAAGAGGCATGGGGATTATGGGTGGCGTGTCGTCTGTTTTTCTGGGTTATCAATGCCAGATCTTCAATGGTTGCACCGGTCTCGTACATATACCGAGTGGCGCGCATGGCATATTTCCCGGTCATGACCCCACCGTGAACCGCTTCAATATCACTCATGGCCGGCATGAAAGCCGTACCGCTTTTGCGGCGAAGGGTATGGTTTTCCGCACCAACGCCCATGGACAATTCCGTGAGACCGCAGGCCACATCCTTGATGGCCAGATGAACGGCCATGGCACCGGCGGAACAGGCGCTTTCCACATTGATGATAGGGGCGGTGCCGCAGATACCAATATCTTTAAATATGGTCTGGCCGGTCACAATCCCGTTATGGGCGTTTCCCACATAGGCGCTTCCGATCATGCCCGGTTTTTCGATGTTGGAGGCTTTGATGGCCTGGAAAGCAGCCAAACGGCCCAGTTCGTCATAATCCATTTTGTGCTTGCCGAAGATTGTCTCACCGACTCCTGCGATATATACATCTCTTTGTAATTTCATAACAGCCTCCTAAACTTTCTGGAACATATAACTGGTGATGGGAAGTCCATCTGCATTCATCCGGATATGGCCTGTTGTCAATTCAACTTCTTCGTCACATTTAAATGTATTGACTTCACCCTTGAGCATGGCGAAAATCCTGATATTTTCCGGCAGATCAATATACCCGCAGATATAAGGAGTTTTCAAACCCGGCTGACCGATATACAGATCGGAAAAACTATACAGGATTCCTTTTCTTGACAAGGGCACCATTTCAAATTCTTCCCCCCAGCATGTGGGACACGGGTCCAGCTTTGGGAAATCAAGCTGACCGCATTTTTTGCATTTATATCCTTTAAGATAAGGCAGCCCGTTTTCCGGGACCTCAAGTAAGTCCGGGTGATAGAATGTCATATCCGGCTCTTTTTCTTTTTCACTTTTCTTTTTCTCAGCCATGGAATCTCCTTTTACCTTCTTTGAACAGGAATCAAATTCTTTATTCTATCTATCCTGCTGATTTTTTTTAATAATTTATACATATCCAATAATCACTTATCTGAAAGATACTTTGATTAAATCATTATTGAGGAATATTCAACCATATGGTTTTTTCAGTGTCAAGGGTTTTTAATAATTTTTTTAAGTAACTTTTATTAACAAAAAGCATGATTTTAAATTTAAATATTTGTTTTTATTAATTTAAAATACATTTCAAAAATTTTTTACCTACCTGAAAAATTTTAAATCGCTTAAAAATGCAGCTTTATTGGCTGATAGAATATTCATCAGAAATTAAAATTTCTGCTGATGATTTAATTTTATAGGATTGTGCTTAAGACATCATTCTAGCATGAAGGGCATGAAGATCAAAAATCAAAAATGATCAGATATTTTCAAACACGTTTTCCACTTCACGGGTGACGGCCCTGCAGAGCAAAGAAGTGATGGTGGCAAGCTCGGACATCATTTTTAACGGGGTTACCCGCTCCAGGACAAACCAGCGGATGGCAAGATGAGAAAAGCTGCCGAGGAAAAGATTTCTAAAGACCCGGTTGTTCAGATCCTGGCGAAATACTTTCATTTCTTTTCCCTCATTTAATATTTCATACAGCATTTCATTGGTATTCAAAAATGCAATAAAGGCTTCTGTATTATAAAACTGTTTATTTAATTTGATATCACACAAAAAAATAGACAGGAACTCACTGTCTGTTGAAAAAATCCTGAAATACTCACCAATAAAGCATCTCAGTTTTTCCAGGGGATCTTTGGGGTCAAATACCCGTTTCAGCCTGGCCTGGTATTGCAAAAACTTACCCTTGGGTATGGAATACAAGAGATCTTGTTTGTTCTTAAAATATTCATATATGGTGCCCTCGGCCACGCCTGCTTTTTCGGCGATTTCAAGCATGGTTGTCTTTCGGTGCCCTTTCTGGGCAAAAATGGATACGGCTGCATCCAGAACCCTTGATGCCTTGTCGATTTTAGCAACCTCAGCCCCTCCCGGGGCGCTGGGATTCATATTGTTGGAAGCCTCATCGGATTCAATTCCGATCATGGCCATGATCAGTGCCATGATGGATTCAAAATCCGACATGGTTTCATCAATTTCCCTGTATGCAAGGCAGCTTAAGGATTCTTCATCCAAAAACCCGAAAATCATATCTCTTACAATGCCAATCTCAAAATCATCCCTGAAATATTTTTCATTCACCCCTTTTTTTAATATGGCCAGCATGACACCGGCATACCTCTGGAGCGCTTTATACCCGGAATGGCTGTAAAAATCCTTATTTGAACGGCATTCAAACAAAAGATTCTTCATCATTCTTGCATCCCCGGAGCTGAAGTCATTCTGGTATAGATGGAACCAGACCATTTTCCCGAGATGGGATACAGGTCCCATGAGCCCTTTAAAATGGAATAACAATTCGTTATGAGATTTCTCGATCAGCTCTTCAATGGAAGAAAAAAGCAGATCCTCCTTGTTTTCAAAATAATGATAGATGATCGAATCCACCACATCCGCTTTTTTGGCTATCTCAGAAACAGTTGAATTCGCAAGACCTTTTTCAGCAAATACTTCCTGAGCTGCTCTGAGTATGGCTTCTTTTTTCCCGTTCTTGTTACCCATTCAGATTTATTTTCTGCATTTGATTGATTTCCACGCTTTATATAACCCCTTATATATAGTTTTAACTCTATTATTTCAACAGATAACAGTGATTATACTGTTTTTTGAATTTTATTCAACAATTTATTTTTTGAGTTTAATTCTATAGCGGCGTTTTGAACCGGAAAAAGCGGGTGCTCTATTCATCAGGACACTGGTAAATTTTAAACAAAAAACCAGATAGCAAATAATATTATATAATTACAAATAGTTATAAAATTAAAATTAATTTCATCGGATAGATATTAAAATAATTTTAAAAAAGAATAAAAAATAATACTTGACAAAGCAAAGTCATATTGATTGAATACGCCTCAGTTATTGTTAAAGATGATTAAATAACTAATAGAACTATTTTTGATATCCTGATGTTGGTATGATGTTAATGCGTTAATTTTTGAAATTGTATTTACATTTTAGCAAGTAGTTTTTGATTATTTTCTATATTTAAGTAATTTGACATGTTTCAAAAAAGATAAAAGGAATCTTAAAGAAGCATGACTGATACTGCAATCCGCCGAAGCGAGTTTTGCAATATGTTGTTTAAAACGAACAATCTAAAGCAAGGAGGATCAAATGTCAAAATGTGAACAATGCGCTTTTTTCTTTCCAATTCCTGAAAAGGATATGGATTTTGAACCAGGCAAGGGGGATTGCGTCCTGCAGCAGGAAGATACAAAGGGCAAATTCTGGCTGTCCAGGCCGGTATTGGAAAGCTCTGCTGCCTGTCAGCATCACAGGTCGAAACGGTGATAAAGGCCCAGGGCCATACCGGAAAACCCGATCATTATTATTTAATTATTAAAATTAATAAACTTTGATGCCAAACAGGAGAAAATACCATGCCGACAACTGAAAGAACCGCAAGACTGAAAAACAGATGCCGCTTTAAACACGTAGCAGGCGGCGAATATGTAGATGCCGGAGTCAAAGCCGGTGTAGAACGCGCTAGACTGATCACCGAGTCTCATAAGAAAAATGTAGGCGAGGCCAATTGTATCATCAGAGCCAGGGGACTTGAAAACATCCTTAATAATATCACTATCCATATCCAGGATGATGAACTCATTGTCGGGGCCAATACCGAGCATCCCGATTATTTCCCCATGTATCCCGAACTTTCCTATTATTCTACTGTAGACATGGTCGAAAGCCGGTATTGCGACCATAAAGATGAAATGCGGGAAATTGCCGAATACTGGAGACCCTATACCATCCAGACAAAAGGCGAAAAATATTTTACACCCGAAGAAATCGGGGTCATGTATTCTGCCACAACAGTGCAGCCGCCCATGTTTGTTACCGCCTTTTCCAGCATCGTCCCCAATTATGAATCCGTGATTGAAGACGGGTTGCTCAAACGAATTGAAGTAGTTGAAAAAAACATCGCCGATGCCAATGCCAATATGCGCAAATCTCCCTGGAACGCTCCGGAAAACCTGCATTATCTAGACAAACTGGATCAGTGGAAAGGGATGGTCATTGCCATGAAGGCTGTTGTGGGCTGGGCCCAGAGACATGCAAGGCTGGCCAAAATCATGGCTGAAAACTTTTTGTCAGAACCCAAAAGGAAAGCAGAACTGCTTGAAATTGCAGATATCTGCCGCCATGTCCCGGCCTATCCGGCTAGGGGCTTAAGAGATGCCATGCAGACCAAATGGTTTACTTATCTCCTCTGCCACTCCATCGAACGCTACAGCAGCGGTTATGGCCAGAAAGAAGACAAGCTGCTCTGGCCTTTCTTTAAAAAGAGCGTCATTGAAAAATCAGCTCAACCCATGACCCGTGAAGAAGCTGTCGAGCTTTTTGAATGCGAACGCCTAAAAGTATCCGAACACGGATCCACAAAGGGAAGACAGCTTCGGGAATTCTTTGCCGGTTCCAACGATCTTTTCATCCTGACCCTGGGCGGCATCAACCCGGATGGCTCCGATGCCAGCAATGACTGCACCAATGCCATTCTTGAAGCGACCGAAAGCATTATCACAACAGAACCTTCCATTTCATTCAGGTGGAATGAAAAAGGTAATGTCGAGACAAAGAAAAAAGTATTTAACTGCATCAAAAAAGGGTTTGGCTTCCCCTCTATTAAGAATGATGAGATGAATACCCAGCAGCTGGTCAAATACTTTAATGTTCCGGAAGAAGTGGCCAGAGACTGGGCACTTGTCCTCTGCATGTCTCCGGGGATCACAGGCCGCAGGGGAACCCAGAAAACCAGAAGTGAAGGCGGGTCCGACGTTTATCCGGCCAAGGTCATGGAAATTGCTTTAACGAACGGGTTTGACGAATTCTTCACCAATGTTCAGCTGGGTCCTGAAACCGGCAATGCAGCAGAATTCACAAGTTTTGACCAGGTCTGGAATGCACTGAAACTGCAATTGCGGTATGCCATTGAACTCAGCCTTCGCTCTAAGGACGTAGGCCGCGTCATGGAACTCAAACACCTGTGCTGCCCGTTTATTTCCAGTATTGATGACGGATGCGTTGAAAAAGGGCTGGATGCCAATGAACTGGCTGAAGTAGCCAACCCCTGGCACAATATTATCGGCGGCAGCGTCGTGGTCATCGATTCCATGGCTGCCATTAAAAAACTCGTGTTTGATGAGAAAAAATACACCATGGGAGAACTCATGGATGCCTTGAGAAACAACTGGGAAGGCAAGGAGCAGATGCGTATCGATTTCTGGAATGCTCCCAAGTTCGGAAATGATGATGACTATGCAGATTCCATTGCCACCAAATATTATGATCTTGTGGCTGATGAATGGAAGAGAAACACAACCTATTCCGGAACTTATCCGCTACCGCTGGCCCAGTCTGTTGCAGGGTATATTGTCAATGGTCCGAAGACAGCAGCAACAGCCAACGGCAGACATGCCGGTGAAGCCCTGGATGACGGTGGCAGCTCTCCCTACATGGGTTGCGACAAAAACGGGCCTACGGCTGTACTGAAATCCGTATCCAAAATCAATGCCTCCAAACACAAAGGCATTCTTTTGAATCAGCGCCTCTCAACGGTTCTCATGAACAGCGACTCCGGTTTTGATCTCTGGCATGCCTATATGAAAACATGGCATTCCCTGGGTATCGACCATGTCCAGTTCAATGTCATATCACAAGATGACATGAAAGCCGCCCAGATCGAACCTGAAAAATATACGGACACGCTGGTGCGTATTGCCGGTTACAGTGCAAAATTCATCGATCTTGCAAGGTACTCACAGGATACAATCATTGCACGTACGGAACAGGATATCAAAGCAGGATAGAAAAACATATTGAAGTTTCAATCATCCCCGGCTAACATGGCCGGGGATGATTTCAATATTCATTTACTTAATCAAAGGAGTACCCTATGGCAACCTGTAAAGAATGTAAATTCGTAACCCCCTCTCCCACTGGTGACCCATCAACCGGCGTATGCCTGGTTGAAAGAATGCAGCTTGCGGAAACCCAGCAGACCAAAACCGCCATAAAAGGGAAAATGGTACAAAAAGCAACAGCCGCCTGTCCGAAATTTGAAGCCGGCGAATCCTGGAAAGACATCAAAAACCTGCTTTAATTTTTTTTGTTTGATCATTTCATTTAGGGAGAACAATATGACGCGTGCTACCGGATCAGCGATTAAGCATCTTGTGACCAATATCCAGCGTTTTTCTGTAAATGACGGGCCCGGTATAAGAACCTCGGTGTTTTTAAAAGGATGCCCGCTGGACTGTGCCTGGTGTCATAATCCTGAAAATATTCATACCTATCAGGAATTTTTCCGGTATGAGGAAAAATGTACAAAATGCGGGGCCTGTTCCGACATTTGTCCGGAAGGCGCCGTCATCCCGCCCCGGATTCGGTACAAAGAAAATCCTCTCGGCTCCGGCGGATGAGGGGGAGATGGTTCAATTCCTGCAAGTTTGCAGAAAATTCAAAGCATCCCCTGTTTGCCTGACGAAAAAGAGATCGAAGCCATTGACCCGCCACGGATTGACAGGGACAAATGCACCCGGTGCATGAAATGTGTGGACGCGTGTGTCTTTGAAGCCCTCAAACGGGTCAGCACCCTGAAAACTGTTGACGATATCTTTGAAGAAGTCATGAAAGATGACCTCTTCTATAAATCATCGGGTGGCGGATTCACGGTGTCCGGTGGTGAACCGCTCATGCATCCGGATATGACCCTCACACTTTTAAAAAGAGCCAAAAAAGAAGGACTGCATACAGTACTTGATACTTGCGGGCATGCCAACTGGAAGACAACAAAACCCATTCTGGAATATGTTGACCTGGTCATGCTGGATATCAAATGCCTGGATAAGGCCAAACATAAAAAATGGGTGGGGGTGTCCAACCGGCTGATCCTGGAAAATGCAGAGAAACTCGCCCGATCCAATGTCCGGATACGCCTTCGGCTGCCCATTATCCATTCCGTTAATTTCTGGGATCTTCAATACCCCAAGGATATTGTCAAATTTGCACGATCCCTTGGCAAAAACATCGTGGGGATAGACCTTCTGCCTTTCCATAGTTTTGCAGCCAAAAAATACGGAAATATCGGACGAAAAGGCTATTTTGATAATTTTCCCAATATTTACAAGGAAGAACTGGAAGACTATAAGACCATTATCAGCAGGGGCGGGCCCTGGCAGACAACCATCGGCGGATTGATAGGAGTTGAGCAGAAATGAAGAACAACATGGGAATCATTACCAATATCCAGAAATTTGCTTCCAATGACGGCCCGGGCATCAGAACCACGGTTTTTCTCAAAGGCTGTAGGCTTAATTGCAAATGGTGCCATAATCCTGAAGGAGTCCGGCATTTCCCTGAAGTCTTTCATTTCTGGCCCAACTGTATCAACTGCGGAAACTGCCGAACCGTCTGCCCGACAGATGCTATGACGGAAGTCAGAAAAGCCCCAACCTATCCGGAACAGAAGGGATGGAAAGGAAAAATCGGGTCAAAGATCATTCAGATCAACAAGGGAAAATGCCTGAACTGCTTTCAATGTGTGGATGTCTGCGAATTTCAGGCGCTTATTGTCAGCGGTAAATTTATGACGGTTGAGGAGGTCATCCGCGAAGTTGAATCGGATATCCCGTTTTATAATCAATCCGGCGGAGGCCTGACTGTTTCCGGCGGAGAGCCCACAGCCCAGCCTGAATTTGTTCTTGCTCTCTTCAAGGCGGCCAAAGAAAGGGGGATCAATACCGCCCTTGATACCTGCGGGTATCAATCCTGGAAGATCCTTGAAAAAATCCTTGATTATACCGATTACGTTCTCTACGACTTAAAGCACATGGACAGAAAAGAGCATGTTGCCTTTACCGGCGTTTCCAACGATCTGATTTTAAAAAACCTTGAAAAGATAATCCTCCGAAAGGAAGTGACCACCTATATCCGGTTGCCGCTGCTTCCGGGAGTCAATGATTCTGAAGAAAATATCAAGGCTACTGGCCGCTATATTCAATCCCTGGGCCTTAGAACCGTATACCTCTTGCCTGCCCACCCCTTTGCCGGTCAGTCTTACCGCCTGGTGGGAATTGATTATCCTTTTCCCATCGGTGAAAGTTATCCTGAAGAAAAGGCGGAAATCGCAAAATCCATTTTAGAATCTTATGGGCTGGATGTCAAAATGTGGATCGCCTGGGTAGAGGACAAAACCTCGGATCAATCATCTTTAAAAACAGTGAGGGTAGCCAATTGAATCTAAAAAAAAGCGTCAGCCTGTCGATCCCGGAAGTCGATCCCTATTTTTATGTGGACGGCGATACCCTGAATATCCTCAATAAACTCCATAAAATTTCCGAAAAACACCCGGTGAATATCCTGGTGGCTGGACGCCAGGGGTGTGGAAAATCTTCCATTGTCCGGCAATTTGCAGCCGCCAATAAAAAACCCCTGGCCACATTCCAGGTGGGAATTCTTTCTGAACCCGGCCAGCTTTTCGGCGAATATGCCCTTGAAGACGGCAAGACAACCTACAAACAATTTCTCTTTCCCCAGGCCTTACAGACCCCCAATTGCGTCATCCATTTGGAAGAAATCAACCGCCCTGAAAATCCCAAGGCATTGAATATGCTGTTTTCCATCCTGTCCGATGACCGACAGGTATGGATGGACGAACTGGGCCTTTTAGAAGTGGCGCCGGGCGTCATTTTCTTTGCCACCCTGAATGAAGGGGATGATTTTGTGGGGACCGAACTTTTAGACCCGGCGCTTCGGGACCGGTTCTATATCGTTTTAATGGATTATCTGCCCAATGAGGTTGAAAAAGAAGTTCTGATAAAGAAAACCCGCATCAGCAGCGATGATGCAAATGCCATTATTGATGCTGTCAATGCCTTGCGCGGGAATTCCGACATTTCAGTGGAAGTTTCAACCCGGACCGTTCTCATGATCGGAGAAATGATGGCTGCTGGCGCCAGTCTGAAAGAAGCGCTGATCACCAGTCTTCAAACCAGTAAAGCCACCCTTGAATCGATTCTTCTGTCATTGCATGTCAAAAATGGATATCTTGAAAAAGGCAGCCATGAATACCGGGTTTTCTGAAACAGGCCCCGACATTAAATGTTTTAAAATAGAAGGCGAAAGCGGGTATTCCGAATTCTGGCGCAGGGATAAATCCCCTGTCAAAACCCTGGAACTCACCAAACTCCTCATATCCCTAAGAAAAATCGTAGCCCATGTGGGGCGCAACGCCGGGACGGTTTCATGGAAAGACACCATTGAGAGCGAACTCATGGTTGATCCCAGACCTGTCATGGGAAAGTATCCTGTACCGGCCTCAAAAACTGACACCTTGATCGGCGAGACCATCCGCCAGGCCTATCGCAGCATTGAAATGAGTGAATATGCCGAAAAATGCGCCAAATCGGCTCTGGATTTGTCGCTCCGGTATATTTACAAATTTGACCTGTTTTTTAAGACCTGTGAAAACGTGTATGTGGATTGTCTTGCCAACAATCGCATTTTCGGCATTTATGTTGAAAAATCCAGAGAAAATGAGTTATTGACCGCCCTGGATGCCACGTCCCACCCACCCACCCTGGCCGAACTTTTTGCCATCTGGTGGGAAATCGCTGCGGATCGGAGCGGCCGAAGATACCTTGACCCCTACAAGGACACTTCTGTCAGAAAAACCATGGGCCGGGCAAGCCTTGAAACATTTTATAAAATCCCGGTCGAAATTTTAAATGACATGGTTTCTTCCCTGATCCACGACTGCCCGAAAATCAGCGGCATTACGGAACGATGCGAATTCCGGGCCCGGCTTTATGTGGCCGCCTGGGAGAAACTCTTTCCCATCATTAAATTCTGGCCCATTGACAATTCCGACGTGTTTTTACAGGCAAGAAAAGAGGAAGCCCATCATTTAAAGGGAATGAAAAAATCTTTGTCCCTGCCTGAACTTATTTTCTCAGAGAAACTCGGGAAAGTGATTAGAAAAGAGTCTGAACCTTCAAAGGCTGAAAAAAAGAAACCCGTTAATGACGATTCCGCAGTCGCAGTGGAGATGAATCATATTGTCCTTCCGGCCAAAAACTATGTCAATAAAAAACTCCTCCAGGATCTGGCCTCTGTGTTCAAAGCTGTGGCTGTCCGCAAAAACACCTACAACAGGGGGCTGACCTGCGGCAGCCTGGACCGCCGCAGATTATTCCGGGCCGTTACCACAGGAACCATCTTTAACATCAAGAAAAACGAATTCAATTTTTTAAATGATATCATCCTGATTGTCGATGCCACCGGGTCCATGGCTGCGGCCAACAAATGGGAGCATACCCAGGAAATTTTCCAGACCCTTTTTCTGGCCATCAGCCGGTTCAATAAAAACGCAGGCCTTTTTGCCTACAATGAAGTCAGAAACAGATGTATGCTGACCGAGCTTTATACAAAAGGCAATTTCTATACCATCCAGCCCCATGGAAAAACCGCTTCCGGTGAAGTGATCAAAACCATGATCAAAAAATCCAGGGGCAAAGCAAAAAAACCGGTTTTCATTCACATCACGGACGGCTCATCCAATTGGGGATGCCCGGTAACGGAAGCAATTGCTTTGTGCAAAAAGAACAGGGCTCTTTTACTGACCATCGGTGTCAACTGCAGTGAAGAAAACCGAAAACTACTGGAAGCCGAATATGGAAATCTGGTCAAATTTGCCGACACGGTGGATATGCTGCCACCTCTTTTAAGAGACCTGCTTAACAAAGGGAAACGAGTGTTTTCCCAATAAGAAAAAATCTTATTTCATATGAAAATTAATTTAAGACTGACAAAAGCCCTGGCCCGACTGAATAACGGACAAAAAGAATCTGTGATCTTTCTTCCGGACAATTGCAGCATGGCGAAATTCATCGACCATCTGGACAAAACCCTGCCCGGATTGAAAAATACAGTGCTGACCCAGAGTGGCGACATTGCCGACGGCATGAATATTTATATCAATGGTGACAATATCAGGTCCAGGGCAGGAACCGCTACCCTTCTGTCTGATGGGGACACCGTCGGTATCATCCCGGCGGCCGCAGCTGGTTAATTTCCTGCCCCCTTAAAAAAAAGGAATCAGAAATGATCATCGACAAACCCGAATCCCATTTTATTTTCATATTCCCCAAAGAACATGTGTATGAGGACTACAATTACATCCAATACCAGGGCAGACCCCTGACCAATAAATCCTACCTCACGCACTGGGGAAAATGGCTGGTTTTTGGAACAAGGGAAGAATTCGATGCCTTAGCCCAAAAACTGTCCCCTCTTGTGGACGAACACGCCATACCCGCCGTCAAATACGACCGGGAAATGATTCCTGCCTTTGACTTAGGAGAATGCGTCATGTGCATATACTGTGACGACCGGCAGAAAGAAGAGGTCTGGACGCATTTAAACGCCCTGGGAATTGAAGACAAGGCCTTTGTCTATGAAAGGGAAACCATGGAAAGATGGATGCCCGGTGGCCATCTTCTTGAAAAATGGATCAAAGGTCACAACCTGACCGAAGAACAGGCCGACCAGGTTCGGGAAGGTGCAAAATTAAGATTCCGGGAGATGTTTGAACATGAACACGCCATATTTAAAGGTGTACTTCAATAGGATCGCCTATGAAACCTGATCCGAGCCTTGACCGGTATGTAAGGCAAATTCTGCTGTCCGAGGTCGGCCTGGAAGGACAGAAAAAAATCAGGCAATCAAAAATCCTGATCATTGGTGCCGGTGGCCTTGGCTCTTCAGCCGCCTTCTATCTTGCCGCTGCCGGTGTCGGCCATATCGGCATTGCCGACCCTGATATTGTGGAAATCAGCAACCTGAACCGTCAGATTCTTCATCTGCCGGGCCGTATCGGGGGGCCAAAAGCAGAGTCCGCCAAGCTCACCCTGAATCGATTCAACCCGGATATCATCATCACCCCCTACCCTGTAAAACTGACATCACCGGAACAATTTCACACCCTCATCCCGGAGTATGATCTGATCCTGGATTGTTCCGATAATTACGAGACCCGTTATACCATTAATGAAGCCTGCATCCGTCTTCAAAAGTCCTGGATATATGGCGCCGTCTCAGAATTTGAAGGCCAGGTCATGACCATTATCCCAGGCCTGACGCCTTGTTTCAGATGCCTTTACCCTGCCGCGCGATCCGTATCGAAAAATCCCGCCGCCGTCATGGGAGTTACCCCAGGTCTGATCGGAACCCTGCAGGCTGCCGAAGCGTTAAAATTTATATTGAATCAGGGAAAACTTCTGACCGGCAGACTTCTTTTTGTTGATCTTTTAGAGATGCGTTTTGATATCATGACCACTTCAAAAAACAAAGATTGCCCGGCCTGCAGACACCTTGATTAAGGATAAATGAAGCATAACATGATTAACGTCAAGCCTGATTCCGGAGACTCATCATCAGAGAATAAAAACCGGTTTAAAAACCATAATAGCCGTTCATTCACAGATAGGACAAAAGCTTATCAGCCGCTGCAGAGGGTGAAATCTTATCATTTTCAACCTGTTGTGAAATGCCGGGGATTTTTTCAGTGATCTTTTTATTGTCTTGAAATCGCTTTCTTAACCCCTCTTCCACCAGAGTCCACATCCATTCCAGGGACTGGTGTTTTCGGCGCAGCAGGAATTCTCCGGAGGCCTTGAACTTCTGATGGTGGCTGAGGACCATATCCCACACTTTTTTTGTGCCGCCTTCGACGACAGAGGAACAGGTCAGGACTATCGGGGACCAGGTCGGGGTTTCCGGGCGGATGAAATGGAGAGCGGTTTCAAGGTCGGTTTTTGCTTTTTCCACCGCAGGAAGATTGTTGCCGTCGGCTTTGTTGATGGCGATGCCGTCCGCCATTTCCAGAACGCCTTTTTTGATACCCTGGAGTTCGTCACCGGCGCCTGCGATCATGAGGACCAGGAAAAAATCCACCATGGAAGCGACACTGGTTTCAGACTGGCCCACGCCCACGGTCTCCACCAGGATGACATCAAACGCGGCAGCTTCACAGACCAGCATGATTTCACGGGTTTTGGCCGCAACCCCGCCTAAAGTTTCACCGGCCGGAGACGGCCGGATAAAGGCATTTTCATGGGTGGACAGCTTTTCCATCCGTGTTTTATCACCCAGGATGGAACCGCCGCTTCGTCGACTTGAGGGGTCCACGGTGAGAACCGCCACCTTATGGCCCTGATCGGCAAGATAGACGCCCAGATTTTCAATAAATGTGCTTTTGCCGACACCGGGAACCCCTGTGATACCTATCCGGATGCTATTGCCTGTCCGCGGCAGAATTTTTTCCATGACCTTGAAGGCAGCCTGTTGATGTTCTTTCAGACTGCTTTCAATCAAGGTAATGGTTTTAGCAATCATGCGCCGGTTGCCGCTGAGAATGCCCTGGACAAAAATATCGGGATCAGTGTGAACCATTCTTTTTTCAGGCACCGATGATATTCAGGGTCCGGTTGGCTGAATCCGTGACAACGGTTCCCGGCCCGAAAATCTCAGAAGCTCCGGCATTTTTCAAAAATTCATAATCCCCCGGAGGGATGATGCCGCCGACCACTACTTTAATATCGGCTGCCCCCTGTTTTTTCAATTCCTCAATCACTTTCGGCACCAGGGTTTTATGCCCGGCCGCAAGGCTGGACACGCCAATGACATGGACATCGTTTTCCACTGCCATCCGGGCCGCCTCTTCAGGGGTCTGGAACATGGGGCCCAGATCCACATCAAACCCGAAATCTGCAAAGGCTGTGGCAATGACTTTGACACCCCGGTCATGGCCGTCCTGACCCATCTTGGACAAAAGAATCCTCGGTCTTCGGCCGGTCTTTTGTTCAAAATCCGCAGTCCGCTTTCTTAAGGATTCAATGACGGCTGAATCCGCACATTCCGCGGCATAAACGCCTGAAATACACTGGGTGGTGGCCACAAAACGCTTAAATACCTTTTCCATAGCATCACTGATCTCTCCAACGGTTGCCCTTGCCCGGACCGCGGGCAGACATACTTCCAGAAGGTTGGCACCGCCCTCACAGGCCTTTGTGATATCGGCCAGAGCCTTTTTCACCGCTTGATTGTCACGGGTTTGTTTTATCTTTTCAAGTCTCGCGACCTGCTCGTTTCTGACTTCATCCGACACTTCCCGCACCGGGATGGGGATTTCGTCTTGAATTTTGTATTTGTTCACCCCGACAATGACGTCTCTGCCCTGATCTATCCTGGCTTGACGGCGGGCCGCAACTTCTTCAATCCTCATTTTGGGCATGCCGGATTCAATGGCTTTGGCCATGCCGCCGAGCCCTTCGATTTCCTTTAAAATAACCCGGACCTTGTCAATAATACTCTGGGTCAGGGTTTCAATATAATAGGATCCGCCCAGAGGGTCCACAACATCGCAGATATGGGTTTCTTCCTGGACCAGGATCTGGGTGTTTCTGGAAATCCGGGCCGAGAGTTCGGTCGGCAGGCCCACGGCTTCGTCAAAAGAATTGGTATGAAGGCTCTGGGTGCCGCCAAGAACAGCAGAAAGACATTCAAGGGTGGTCCGAACGATATTGTTGTAGGGGTCCTGCAGAGTCAGGCTCCAGCCTGAAGTCTGGCAATGGGTCCGGAGCATTTTGGAGGTTGGATTTTTCGGGTTGAACTGACTCATGATCTCGGCCCATAAAAATCTTGCCGCCCTCAACATAGCGATGTCCATGAAAAAATTCATACCGATACCGAAAAAGAATGACAGCCGTGGAGCGAATTTATCGATATCAAGACCTGTGGCAAGTGCAGCTCTTACATATTCAAGACCATCGGCCAGGGTAAAGGCAGTCTGGAGAACCGAGTCTGCCCCGGCTTCCATGATGTGATACCCGCTGATGCTGATGGTATTGAATTTGGGCATATGATCCGAGCAGAAGGCGATGATGTCGGAGATGATTCTCATGGAAGGACCCGGAGGATAAATATAGGTATTCCGGGTCAGGTATTCTTTTAAAATATCGTTCTGAATAGTGCCGTTGAGCTGATCGTGCTTCACGCCCTGCTCTTCGGCCGCTACGATATAACCTGCCAGAATGGGCAGAACCGCACCGTTCATGGTCATGGAAACCGACATGTCATCAAGCGGGATCTGATCAAAGAGAATTTTCATATCTTCGACGGAATCAATTGCCACACCTGCTTTTCCAACATCCCCAGACACCCTTGGATGATCGGAATCATATCCCCGGTGAGTGGGAAGATCAAACGCCACGGACAGGCCCTTCTGCCCTGCAGCGAGATTCTGTCGGTAAAAGGCATTGGAATCTTTGGCGGTTGAGAACCCGGCATACTGGCGGATGGTCCAGGGGCGGCCCGAATACATGGTGGCCTTGATTCCCCGGACATAGGGATCAAATCCCGGGAGAGTGTTGATAAATTCTACATTTTCAAGGTCTTTGGCCGAATATAAGGGTTTGATATCAATGCCTTCCGGCGTTTTCCGAATCAGGGTATCAGGCGATTTTCCCCGCATTTCCTTTGCCGCAAGTTCTTTCCATTGATCAAGATCAGACATTTGAGACATGGTTATCCTCCGGTCTAATTTAGGTTCAAATTAAAAATTTATCGTTCACACAATTCCACCAGAACTCCTGATGTGGCCTTGGGATGCAGAAAGGCGATTTTTGCACCACCGGCACCGATCCTAGGCACCTGGTCGATAAGGGCGATTCCTTTTGCCTTAAGTTCGGCAAGGGCGTCTTCAATGTTCTCCACCCTGAAAGCCACATGCTGAATCCCTTCCCCGCGCTTTTCAATGTGTTTTGCCACCGGGCCGTCCTCTGATGTGGATTCCAGAAGCTCGACCTCGCTTTCGCCCACGGGCAGAAAAGCCGTGGTGACTTTCTGCTCATGAATGGTTTCCGTTCCTTCAAGGGTCAACCCGAGAATATCGGTCCAGAAATTTTTCTTGGCATCAATGCTCGATACGGCGATTCCGAGATGATCAATTTTTAATAGTTTCATGTCATTATCCTTGATAATAGGTTCATCAAATCATCACTATTATCTATAGATGGTTCAAACGCTGAAAGTCAACCCCAAACTGGCCTGAATTCAGGATACCGGTATTGACGCAAAAAAAATTATTTTAGTACTGTTTTTAATCAGTAGCGTATCAACAATTTCAAAAACAGGGTCATGAAAGTCTAAAAATTAAAAGGCCTGTCCTGGAAAACAGCCTTGCAAAAGAACAGACCCATTATGGATGGAAAAGATTTTGCCCAAAAGCTGCTGAATGATCGAATATAAAACAGGTTCATCTGATCCTCATGACCTATACGGGCAAATGGCTGGACAAAACAACCCTGGCATCGGATTCAAGGCCCAGATTGCAAAGTTTTCTTAACCTTGACAAATAAAACCGACTCTTATATTTAAAAAGTCGTGATATTTACAGGCAAAGTTGATTGCAATGAATAATATAAGGAGTAATGCATGAACATTTTATTTTTTGGACCCAACGGAAGCGGCAAGGGAACCCAGGGAGCCATCCTGAAAGACAAATACAAAATTGCCCATATTGAATCCGGTGCTATTTTCCGTGACAATATCAAGGGAGGCACAGAGCTTGGGAAAAAAGCCAAAGCCTATATTGACAAAGGTGATCTGGTTCCCGATGAAATCACCATTCCCATGATTCTCGACAGGATCAAACAGGATGACTGCAAAAAGGGCTGGCTTCTGGATGGATTCCCGAGAAACAAAGTCCAGGCGGAAAAACTCGACGCATCCCTTAAAGAAGCAGGTATCAAGCTTACCTATGTCATTGAAATGATTCTGGACCGCCAGATTGCCAAAGACCGGATCATGGGACGCCGTCTGTGTGAAAAAGACAACAACCATCCCAACAACATTTTTATTGATGCCATCAAACCCAATGGAGATAAATGCCGGGTCTGCGGCGGTGCATTAACCAAACGCAATGATGACCAGGATGCGACTGCCATTGATAAACGCCATTCCATCTATTACGATACAAATACCGGAACACTTGCCGCCACCTATTACTTCAGGGATCTGGCAGCAAAAGACAATGTGAAATACATCACTCTGGCAGGTGAAAAAGATATGAAATCGGTGACCAACGAATTGATTTCCAAACTCTAAATCCTAATATCAAACTTCCTTTAAAAAGCCTTTCCGCCTTTTTTGCAGGGCGAAAAGGCTTTTTTTCCCCTTGCTTTTCATCTGTTTGTCTGTTAAAAGGTCGGGTTATAAATATTTTAAGAATATTTAAATACACTATGAAAGGGGCGATGTTTCTTGAAAGAAATTGTAGTCAAGGTTATTGACAATGATGTCGAGCGTGCGTTACGGATATTAAAGAAAAAAATCCAGAATGACGGCCTCTTCAAACGTCTTAAAGTTAAAAAACATTTTGAAAAACCATGTCAGTACAGACGGCGTAAGATGAGAGAAGCAGTTAGAAGACAAAGAATTGCTGCCTCACGTTCCCGTAGAAGAAACGGTTAACAAAAATAATAAATTCACCCGGCATTAATTTTTTATAAATTTCTGCCGGGTTTTTTGTTTTAAGAAAATGACGAAACTATCTTACCAGGAATGTCTTAAGACCATTTATAAGCTTGGCCGTTTTGGTATCAAACTTGAGCTTGAGACCATTGAAGATATTTTACACTATCTTGGCAATCCTCATCAACGATTTAAAATGGTTCATGTTGCGGGAACCAACGGCAAGGGCTCCACTGCCACCTATATTGCATCAATTCTTCAAAAAGCAGGCTTTAAAACCGGGGTCTATACTTCACCCCATCTGGTCCGGTTTAATGAACGGATCGCCATCAATGGGCAAGAGATTTCAGATGACCAGGTGGTTGACGCTTATGAAGCGGTTCACGCGACCGACACCGGAAAAAGAAACGCCACCTATTTCGAAATCGCCACAGCCATGGGGTTTTACCATTTTGCAAAAGAGGCCGTGGACTGGGCTGTCATTGAAACCGGCATGGGTGGACGGTTTGATGCCACCAACGTCATCCTTCCGGAAATCAGCATCATCACCAATCTGTCTCTTGAGCATACAGAATATCTCGGAAAAACCATCAAAGCCCTGGCATGGGAAAAAGGCGGGATCATCAAACAGGGCGTTCCTGTTGTCACGGCCGTTTCCCAGCCATCCGGGTGCGAGGTTCTTGAAAATATTGCAAAGAAAAAATCCGCTGATCTCTTGTTTTATAAAAAAGATTTTTCCATGAGAAAAACTCAAGGAAAAGAAACCTATATCTACGACGGACTTGAAACTCATTTTGGTGGTCTGATAAAACCCTTGCCGGGCGAACACCAGAAAGAAAATCTGAGCCTTTCCCTGGCAGCCTGTGAACTCATTTTCAAAAAACACCAGGGCACAGACCCACGTTATGATTTCACCGAAACTCTGGTAAAAGAAGGGCTTTCAAAAGCCCGATGGCCGGGGCGGCTTGAGCATGTCATGGATAAACCTCTGGTCATTCTTGACGGAGCTCATAATCTGGATGCTGTAAAGGTTCTGGGGAAATATCTGGCTTCCTTTCTGAAGGGGCGACAATTGACCTTGGTCCTGGGCATTCTTGATGACAAGCCCTATGAAAAAATGCTTGAAACCCTAGTACCTTTGGCAGGCAAGGTGATTATCACCCAGGCAAAAATTGACAGGAGCCTTGACCCGGCTGTATTGAAAGTAGCGGCTGAACGATTGGCCCAACGCCCAGTGATCATCATCAAGGATGTCAAAGAAGCCGTCACCCATGCCATCAAAAATTCTGAAGACACTGATGTCGTCTGTGTGGCCGGATCACTCTATGTTGTGGGTGAAGCCAAAGAAAAATTTGATAATAACCTTGATCAATCGGCAAAGTTCAATTAGTATATGGCCCATGCGCTCGTAGTCCAGTGGATAGGATGTCAGCCTCCGAAGCTGAAGATCGCTGGTTCGATCCCAGCCGGGCGCACCATATTTCTTCTTAAATGAATGCCTCGCTTAACATAGGTCTCATCAGCTACCGGAGCAACCCCCACTGCGGGGGCCAGGGGGTTTATATCCGAAACTTAAGCCGGGCCCTTCTGAATCTCGGGCACCGTGTTGAGGTGATCTCAGGGCCGCCGGACCTGGTTTTAGATCCCGGTGTAAAGTTCACCCGACTTCAGACCCTGGATCTGTACAATCCTGAAGATCTATTCAGAACCCCCCGCCTTGAAGAACTCAAAGATTTTATCAACCTCATTGAATGGCTGGATATCTCGGCCATGGGATACCCTGAACCCCTGACATTCGGGATGCGGGTGAAACGCCATCTTGCCGAAACAAAAAAAAAGTTTGATATCATCCATGACAATCAAAGCCTGTCCTATGGTATTTTATCCCTGGCCAGACACATGCCGGTGACGGCCACCATTCATCATCCCATGACCGTTGACCGGCGCCTGGCTGTTCAAAGTACAAAATCTTTTTATAAAAAGCTCAAGGTTCTGAGGTGGTATTCCTTTATCAGCATGCAAAAAACGGTGGCAAGGCAGCTCAGCCACATCATCACAGTCTCGGAAAGCTCAAAAAAAGATATTGCAAAAGAATTCAGCATTCCTGAATCCAAATTTTTAACCATTCCAAACGGCATTGATACCAATCTTTTTTATCCTGTGGAAACCATAAAAAAAGAACCGGGCCGCATCATTGTCACCAATAGTGCGGATACTCCCTTAAAAGGCTTGTATCATCTGCTTTTTGCGGTTCACGATATATTAAAAACCCGGCCGGTGAAACTGGTGGTCATCGGGACGCCCAAAGAAAACGGGGGCATTGAAAAGCTCGTCAAAAAACTGGAGCTTGTAAGGCACATCCAGTTTACCGGCCGCATTGACCACGACCGGTTTGTAAAAGAATACGCCAGGGCCGAACTGGCTGTGGTGCCTTCTCTCTATGAAGGGTTCGGGCTGCCCGTAGGAGAAGCGATGGCCTGCCGGGTTCCAGTCATCTGCACCACAGGCGGCGCCCTACCCGAAGTAGCCGGGGATGCGGCAAGACTTGTGCCGCCGGGCAATGCTTCGGCCCTCAGAGATGCCATCCTGGAACTCCTGGATGACCCCTCCCAGCGGGAGGCACTGGCTGAAAAAGGCTATCAGCGGGTATTAAAGGAATTTACCTGGGAAAAAACCGCCATCCGAACAGTGGAAGCTTACAGGGAGATTATCCGTGCTTACCATTGATTTTGACCGGCTCCACATCCAACCAGGCGACCGGATTCTCGATATCGGATGCGGCGAAGGCCGGCACACCATTGAAGCCTGCCGAAAGAAGGGAACCCTCTGTGTGGGAGCGGATTTTATATTTGACAACCTTATTGAAACCCGGAAAAAGCTGGAATTTCATCAGGAACTGAAGGATCTCTCTTGCAGAGCCATTGATCTCTCCTGCATGGATGTGACATCTCTGCCCTTTAAAAGCAACAGCTTTGATATCGTTATCTGTTCCGAAGTCCTGGAACATATCCGGAATGATGCAAAAGCCGTTTCTGAACTTGTGAGGATATTAAAACCGGATAAAATCCTTGCTGTCAGCGTCCCAAGATATTGGCCGGAAAAAATATGCTGGCGATTATCTCATGAATATTTCAATTCCCCCATGGGCCATATCCGGATTTATAAAAAAGCCGGCCTTATCCGAATGATGGAATCCTTTGGGTTTCATTTTGTTTTTTCCCATTACAGCCACAGCCTCCATGCGCCGTTCTGGTGGCTAAAATGCCTGAAGGGCCTTGAAAGAAAAGATTCAATATCCATAAATCTGTATCACCGGCTCCTGGTCTGGGATTTAATGAAAAAACCCTCCGTCACAAGGTTCATTGACAGACTCTTCAACCCCATCCTTGGAAAAAGCCTGGTTCTCTATTTTAAAAAATCTTAGAATCTGATACGCTTTTTTCCTCAGACCTGACCCTTTTGAACCAGGAGCCCTTATATGAATAGACTGCCCTTGCTTTTTTTTATTTTTTTGATCCCTGGCCTTGTTCAATCCTGCGCCACACTAAGGAGGGATGTGATGAGAAAAGATCCTCTGATCGGAACCATTATCGATACCCGGACCTCTTCGCCCATGGATTTTGACACCCTGATCAAAAGGATCACTGCCTGCGATGTGATTTATCTGTCTGAAAAGCATGACAACCCCGATCACCATGCTATGCAGCAGCGCGTCATAAAAAGCCTGATTGAAGGTGGCCTTACCCCCCTCATCGGGTTTGAATTCTTTTCCATGGAAGATACGCCCGATCTTCTCAATTTCATAGATTCTGGAAAAGTTTCCCATTCAAAGGGCCTTACAAAAATCATTGAATCCGACTTAAGAAAAAAACTCGGCTGGGACACCCAGCCCGATGAGATGTGGGCCTATTATTATGATCTTCTAACGCTTGCCCGGGACAACCGCCTTGAAGCCGCAGGCATTGATCTTCCCGAAACCTTGAAAAAACGGATTACAAGAAAGGGAATCAACGGGATCACGCCCATTGAAAAAGAACAGGTTTTTTCAACCTCTCCGCCGGATCAGGCCTATAAGGACTATATGTTTTCCATTTTCAAAGCAGTCCACTGCGGCATGCAGCACGAACAGATGCAGGCAAAGCTTTATGATACCTGGCTGGCCCGGAACGATAAAATGGCCTTGTCCATCACAAGGCTGAAACAGCATCATAAAGGACCTCTTGTCGTCATCATCGGCGGTGGCCACACCGAATACGGTCTTGGTTTAATCAACCGGGTTTCAGCCATTGATCCGAACCTCAGCCAGATCAATTTCGCCTTCAGGGAAATCAGTACAGCCCCTGCCGATCTGTCCGAATACATTGCCCCCCTTGACCTGGAAGGATATGAAAAAACCCCTCCGGCCGATTATCTCTTTTTTACTCAGAGGGTTTCTTACGAAGATCCCTGTGAAGAATTCAGAAAAACCATGCAGAGAATGAAAAAACCGGCTGGAAATTAAAATTTCCCTTGACGAAAAAAGATAGCCCTGATCCAGGGAAACAAAACACATCCGGCAATTTCCCCGGCATATTATTACCATCTGCCCTTAACTCCTTGTCTGTGGCCCTTTTTGAACTTAAGTTCAGTAACTATTTAGCTGTATCCCGTATTTTTTGATACGCTTCCAGATTGTAACCCGGCTCACACCCAACCTTTGGGCGGCCCTGGTCTGATTCCCATCTTCTCTTTGAAGCACATCAAGAAGCCTTTCTTTTTCAGATAGCCCGATCTTGATGACATCTGCAAACACTTGATCCTTGACAGGTTGCTGGATAAAAGACCTGCCGGATGCAATTTTTTCCGGAAGATGTTCCGGGCCAATGCTTTTCCCCCTTGCCAGCACAAAGGCATATTCGATAGTATTTCTTAATTCCCGCACATTGCCGGGCCAGGGATATGCCACCATGATGCGCATGGCCTCAGGTGTGAACCCCAGAATATTTTTCCCTGTTTTTTCTGCATGAAACTGTATAAAATGCTGAATAATCAAAGTGATATCGTCTTTGCGCCAGCGAAGCGGGGGGCAAGTTAACGGAAACACATTGATTCTGAAAAACAGATCTTCCCTAAATTTTCCCAGGGCAATCATTTTTTCAAGATCCCTGTTGGTTGCTGTGATAATACGGACATCGATGGGGATGGATCTGTTAGCCCCTACCCGTTGAATCATCTTTTCCTCCAGGACCCTGAGCAGTTTGACCTGGACAGATAGCGGAATATCCCCGATTTCATCCAGAAAAAGAGTCCCTTTATGCGCAGCCTCAAATCTTCCGATTCTGTCACTGTCCGCACCGGTATAAGCCCCTTTGACATGTCCGAAAAGCTCACTTTCAAGAATATTTTCGCTTAACGCCGCGCAATTGACCTTTATGAACGGCTTTTGGGCCCGCCGACCGGTCTCATGCAGGGCTTTTGCAACCATTTCCTTTCCGGTTCCGCTCTCCCCCAGGATCATGACGGGCGTATCCAGTGAGGACAGGCTGTCAATGCCGTCATAAAGGCTTTGCATGATCGGCGTTCTTCCGATGATGCCGTGGAAGCCGTCATCAATATGATACATCCGTTTGATGGATGCGAGCTCATTTTTATAATTGATGTTCTCAGAAATATCTTTCAGGGTTTCAACCGCACCCACAATCTCTTTTTTTTCATTAAACAGAACCGTGGCGCTTTTTATAATGGGAATTGCCCGGTTCCGGCGGTCGGTAATAACACATTTCTTTTCCCTCACAAACTCCTCTGAAAACAGTTCGCACCAATTTTTCCCTGAGCCCTTACCAATGATTTTACACCCGGTGCAATTCAGTATTCTGCAGGATCGGCCCTTTAATTCTTCTTCCGTATACCCTGTCATTAATTGGGCATTCTTGTTGGCAGCGATAAAAAAACCTTTTTCATCCACGATAATGATGCCATCCTGAACCGAATCTATGATCGGACGCCATTGTCTTTCAATATCCATATCAGCCTCATCTGCGTTAATCTTGTTAACAGCTAAGTTAACGCATCATTAACATATATGCAACTGCTATCTTTTAAACCCTTGGGGGAAATTGTGGGCACACGGTCATTTTTATTTTTAAATCCAATATGTTAATCTATATGATAACAATCCTGAAAGTCGTGGCACGCTCATTGCTCAAAAGAGGTTTGAAAAATTGGAAGTAAACCGTGACTCCCACAACCCAAACTTTGATAAAAAAGGAGACCCTATGAAGAAAAATATCGTGAACCCGTTGATTCTTGTATTTCTTTCAGGACTTTTGCTATTGGCCGGATGCACACTTGACAAAACCGCAAAAACCGCTGAGACCCAGACAGAAGACCGGTCATGGATGTTTCATGACATTGTGGATGCAGAATTTGTGAAAACCCATATGGATATCCCCATGCCCGGCAATGTCATGCTGATTGATTCAAGGCCCTATAAAACAAAATTTATCCAGGGCCATATTCCCGGAGCAATCAGCATCCCGTTTTCAGAATTTGATCAGAAAATAAATCTTCTTCCTGAAGATAAAACCGCTCTTCTGATTTATTATTGCGAAGGAGAAACTTGCAAACTCAGCCATAATTCAGCCCGGAAAGCCGAAGCCCTGGGGTATAAAAATGTTAAGGTATATTCCAAGGGATATCCGGAATGGTGACCGTTTCGCCAGCATCCTTGCAAACAATCCTGAGTCCATTCTGCTCGTTGACGTCCGTGACCCAGATGAGTTTAAAAAAGGGTCGTTTAAAACCGCCGTCAACATCCCTGTAGAAAATCTTGAGAAAAAGATAAACGACCTTCCGGCAGACAAACCCGTTGTTTTTGTCTGCACAACCGGTGCCAGAAGCGGAGAAGCTTTTTATATGGCAAAGGACTTGAGATCATCCTTAAAAGAAGTGTATTATGTGGAAGCTGGAATTACCTTCAAAGGGGATAGTCAGTATGAAATCAAAAAACCGAAAAAACTCGGATCAGATAAATAATAAAATAGCAAAGGAGATACCCTCATGTTTAAAAAAATAATAATTCTGTTTACGGCAGTCCTGTTTATCCTTGTGTCCAATGCCGCACTCGTTGCCTCTGAAGGCCCCAAAGGCAACGACAGAAAAGGCAAATACACCTATCGGAAAGTGTATAAATCCTGCTCAGAGGCGGGCCAGGTTGAATCTGCGACCCCGAAAATCAGTCCTTCCGATAAAACCATGGCAGAATGGAAAGCAATTTTTGATACTAAAAACTTTAATGAATTCGGCTGCAAGGATCATTGGACTGCCTTATCCAATGAAGACATCCTTGACATTTATTCTTATTTTTATGGTCATGCGTCGGATTCCTCCTCGCCAGCCACATGCAAATAGGGATTTCAAAAAGGACGGAGACCGTACTCCGTCCTTTTTACCGGCTCATATCCCCCATTCACCCATGGAGATGCCTATGAAAAACCAGATTTTATCCACCTGCGGCCTGGCCGCAACAGCTATCGTCACTCTTTTGTGTTTTCTTATCCCGGTCTTTGCCTCCACGCCGGAAAACGGCGAAGAGGCCATGGGAAGACGCTTTGCAAGACAGGCTGTTAAGGACAGCAAACAATGGACAACCACAGACCATAAAAAAATGGAAATTCTGAACAAAAATTTCACTTCAGGAGAAGAAATTACAAAGGCCTGCGTTTCCTGCCACTCTGAAGCCGCAACCCAGTTCCATAAAACCATTCACTGGACATGGCTGGCCTCTGAGGATAAAAGCGATCTGCGGTATGGCAAAGCCGGTTTTTCAGTGAATAATTTTTGTATTTCCGGTAATGCCATGGAAGACAAAGGCTGCCTGAGCTGCCATACCGGCTGGAATCAGAAAGGGATTCAGGGCGAGGTCAATTGCCTGAAATGCCACAATTCTTCCGGATTCAATTTTGATGAAGCCTTTTCCGATGTCAAATCCTTTCTGGAAGGAGACGACCCCGAGACCCATGAAATGGCAAAAGATATCCAGCAGGAGATCAAAAAAGCCGTCACCCAGGTCACCTTCCCGGAACGGAAAAACTGCGGGGACTGCCATTTTAACGGCGGCGGCGGAGATGGGGTGAAACACGGGGATCTGGACACCTCCCTGACAAAACCCAACCGGACGCTGGATGTGCACATGGGAACGGACGGGAAAAATTTCACCTGCACTCGGTGTCATACCACAAAGGATCATCATATCTCGGGCCGGATTTATACCAACCCTGCTGTTGAATCCCATAAAAGCCTTATCGAAGACGATCTGGCCCCGAAAATCACCTGCGTCTCCTGCCACAGCAGCACCCCCCACAAAAATGATTCAAAAATGAACGACCATACGGATGTGGTGTCCTGCCAGGCTTGTCATATTCCAAGCTATGCGCGGGTGAACCCCACCATGATGCGCTGGGACTGGTCAAAGGCCGGAAAAATGAAAGATGGAAAACCCTATGTTGAAGATGGCGAGTTCGGAAAACCCATTTACAAGACCATCAAAGGGGAATTCAAATGGGCAAAGAACGTCGTGCCGGAATATTTCCGGTTCAATGGGTCTTTAACCAGCACAACCGCCGATGATGTCATTGATCCCGGAAAGATCGTCGAAGTCAGCCGGCCGGTGGGTGAGAAATCCGATCCCAAAGCCCTGATCTTTCCGTTTAAAATTCACCAGGGAAAACAGCCCTATGATAAAATCCACAACAAACTGCTGGCCCCCATACTTTCAGGACCCAAGGGATTCTGGACAACCCTGGATATGAACGATGCCATTGAGCGCGGCAATAAAGCACTCGGTATTCCGTATTCCGGTGAATTCGATTATGTCGAAACCACCTATGCCGTTCCCATCACCCACATGGTTGCACCCAAGGAAGCCGCATTGGCCTGCAACGAATGCCATATCCGGAAAACATCCAGGCTTGCGAGCATAACAGACCTGTACATTCCCGGCCGGGATCAATTCCGACTTGTGGATACCATTGGATGGGTGTCTGTTCTCGGCGCTTTGGCGGCTGTTCTTTTGCATGGCCTTGGCCGATTTTTTACCCGAAACGGAAAGGAGGACTAAATGATTGATCAAAAAACCATCAAAATCTATCTTTATACCCGGTTTGAGCGCATCTGGCACTGGTTCCAGGCCATTGTGATCGTTATTCTGATCCTCACCGGGCTTGAAATCCACGGCACCTATTCTCTTCTTGGATTTCAAACCGCCGTCAAACTTCATAATTATCTGGGTCTGACCTGGCTTACCCTGTTTGCTTTTTTTATTTTCTGGCTTCTCACCACAGGGGAATGGAGACAATATATCCCCACAACCAAAAAACTTTTTCTGGTTATCCGCTATTATGCCTGGGATATTTTCAAAGGAGGTCCCCATCCGGTTCAAAAATCAACGCATGCCAAGCATAATCCCTTGCAGCGACTGGCTTATCTCGGTATTTCCGCCATGCTTTTGCCGGTGCAGATGGTGACGGGGCTTTTATATTATCTTTACAATGACCTGCAAGGATTGTTTCCGCTTTCCATCCTTGCAGGCATACACACTCTCATCGCATTTTTCCTCCTGAATTTTTTAATCATCCACCTTTATATGATCACCACCGGGCATTCTGTTCTGGGACATATTGCCGGAATGATTACCGGCTGGGAAGAAGTATACAAAACAACAGCCATTGAAGACTGGGAAACCAAAGCCATTCGAAAAAATTAAAAGATTCCTCCTGCGGAAACGATTCCGTCTTCCGCAGGAGGAATCTTTGTCTCACTCCAACGATACAACAGTGTTTCATTTTTTTTGTTTCTCTGCTGTCTCAAAAAACAAAAAACCTTCTTGCCATCTCTGATAAAATCCGATAATGTGCTGATATTTCAAGCCCATTAATTAAATTGTTCTTTTTTTTCACTTATGGCATATGAATTGCTTTTTTTGGAAAAGTATTTTATTTTTGTAACAGCATCTGGTTAAAACAATGTTTAGTGGAGGAATTTATGGATCCGGTTTTTCTGTCAAGACTGCAATTTGCCGCAGCCACCATGTTCCATTTTCTTTTCGTACCGCTGACCCTGGGGATTTCCATCATCATCGCCTATATGGAAACAAAGTATGCAAGAACAGGGGATACGGTATATCTGAGAATGACCAAATTCTGGGGCAAACTTTTTCTCATTAATTTTGCCCTGGGGGTTGTCACGGGGATCACCCTTGAGTTCCAGTTCGGCACCAACTGGTCAAGATATTCCGAATATGTGGGGGACGTATTTGGGTCCCTGCTGGCCATTGAAGCTTCCGTGGCCTTTTTTCTCGAATCCACCTTCATCGGAATCTGGATTTTCGGATGGAAAAAAATGTCTGCCAAGGCCCATGCCGCCGTCATGTGGGTGGTGGCCGCAGCCGGAAATATTTCCGGTATCTGGATACTGACCGCCAACGGGTTTATGCAGAATCCCGTGGGCTATGCCTTGCGTAACGGCAGGGCGGAATTAACCGATTTTTTTGCCGTTCTCTTCAATTATAACAGCATCCTTCAAATCCTCCATGTCCTGCCCTCGGCCCTTGTCCTGGCCGCCTTTTTCATCATGGGCATCTCTGCCTATCATCTTTTGAAAAAACAGCATGTGGATGTTTTCATGCGATCCTTTAAAATCGCTTTGCCGGTTGCCCTGGTATGCTCAGTTTTTGTGGCCCTTGTCGGTGATTTTCATGGCGTCAATGTGGCCAAAACCCAACCGGCTAAGCTTGCCGCCATGGAATCCCACTGGGAAACCCAGACCCGCGCCCCCATTGTCATGTTTGCCATTCCCGATGAAAAACTGGAAAAAAACACCATTGAGGTCATTTCCCTGCCCGGTCTCTTAAGTTTCCTCGGGTTTCACGATTTTAATGCCGAGGTCAAAGGCCTGAAAGATATCCCCAGGGATGAACGGCCTCCGGTTCTGCCGGTCTTTATCGGGTTCCGCACCATGGTGGGCATCGGAACGCTCTTAATCCTTTTAAGCGTCTACGGCTGGTTCCGAAGGAACAAAATTATGGAGAGCCCCGGCTATTTGAAAATATTGATGTTTTCCATTCCCCTCCCCTACCTTGCCATTGAAATGGGGTGGGTGGTGACGGAAGTCGGGCGCCAACCCTGGATTGTATATGGGGTTTTGAAAACCGCAGACGCCGCCTCCCCGATTGCGGCCACCCAGGTTCTGTTCTCTCTTATCGGATTTATCCTGGTCTACGGCCTTCTGGGGGCTGTCGGGTTTTATCTCATGGCCCAGAATGCCAAAAAAGGCCCTGAGGCTGCACATTAACTAACAAATACAGGAGTTATGATATGGAACTTCAATCAATATGGTTTTTTTTATGGGGACTCTTATGGGCTGTATTTTTCATGACAGACGGGTTTGATTTCGGAATCGGAACCCTTTACCCCTTTCTCGGGAAAACAGATCAGGACAAACGGATGATGATCAATTCCATCGGACCCCTGTGGGACGGCAATGAAGTCTGGCTTCTGACGGCCGGTGGTGTCACCTTTGCCGCCTTCCCCAAAGTCTATGCCGTCATGTTTTCCTCCCTATACACACCCTTGATGCTGATTTTATTTGCCCTTATTTTCAGGGGGGTGGCTTTTGAATTCAGGGGAAAAATAAACAGCGAAGGCTGGAAAAAACTCTGGGACACCTTTATCTTTCTTGGCAGTTTTCTGCCTGCTCTTCTTTTCGGCGTCGCCTTTGCCAATATTTTCCAGGGCATCCCCTTTGACGACAAGGGCATATACCACGGCAATACCTTAAAACTACTGAATCCCTACGGACTTCTGGGAGGGATCTTGTTTGTTCTGTTATTCCTTCAGCATGGGGCCAACTGGCTCAATATCCGAACCACCGGCGAACTCCGGCAAAGGGCCATTGCCGTATCGCAAAAAATCTGGCTTGCCCTTGTGCCTGTGGCCGTTATTTTTCTCATTGCTTCTTATTTTGCAACCGACCTTTACGCCAATTATTTTAAAACCCCGGCTCTTTTCCTGGTCATTTTTGTCACCGTGGCCGCTCTTTTGGCAACTCGGTTTTTTATTGCAGGACAGCATTTTTTCAAAGCCTGGTTTGCCTCGGCCATAACTATTGTGGGAGCCACCTTCTTTGGAATCATCGGACTTTTTCCAAGACTATTCCCCTCCAGCATGGATGCCGCATATTCATTGACCGCCTTTAATGCCTCATCCAGCCCCCTGACATTGAAAATCATGCTGGGCGTTGTTCTGGTCTTCATCCCCCTGGTTATTATCTATCAGGCATGGTCCTATTATTTTTTCAGACATCCTGTATCCCGGGAAGACCTTGATCTGGAAGACGCCTATTGATATAAAATTGAAAATCATAACAAAAGATTAACCCCTTAAACCAAAGGAGACTGAGGATAATGGACAGATATGTTTGCGGACCTTGCGGCTATGTGTATGACCCGGCAGACGGCGATCCAGACAACGGCATTGACCCGGGAACAAGTTTTAAAGACCTTCCTGATGACTGGTGCTGCCCCATTTGCGGCGCTTCAAAAGACGATTTTGAAAAAGAATAAAAATTAATTTTCAAGCCGGACAAAAAAAAATTCTTTGTCCGGCCCTTTATTTAAAGAAAATCAATGGCGGCATTGGCCACATCGGCATTCAGCCTGCCGGATTGCGCTAATATCCCCGACATCACCATGGAAGGGATGGCTGCTTCAAACAAGGAAGAGACGTATATCACCACATCCCTTCCTTTTGTGTTACAATCTGATTTCAGTACTATTTTTTTAAGAAATCCAGGCAGAACTTAAGTGCCTCATCTCCCGGAAGGCCTTTTGCTTTTGTATTTGTAACATATCCTTCCAGCAACGGTTTAACCTTTTCTGCCCATTTTGTATCTTCCTCAGCAGAAAGCGTTATAACCTTATTGCCCCTGGCCTTGATGAATTCCATGCCTTCCATATCGATTTCATCCCATGTTTTACCCTGCTTTAGAATCCATTCCTGGCTCACTTCAGCAAAGACTTTCTGTACATCGGGTGGAAGGGCTGCCCATCTTTCCTTGTTCATAATGACAAACATAGCGGTTGAATATGCGGAAGCATAGTTCAATGTCGTGGAGGTGATAACTTCACCCAATTTCCAGCCTTTAAGGGACTCAACGGGACACATGACACCCTCTACTACACCGGAACGGAGAGATTCGTATGTTTCAGGCATGGTTATACCGACAGGCGCACCACCAAATGCGGTAACGATCTTCGCAGTGACACCGGTTGCCCGGACCTTTACTCCTTTAAGATCGTCAAGCGTCGAAACCGGTTTTTTTGAATGCAGAAGACCTGGTCCGTGTCCATGGAGGTACAGGACCTTCACATCATCCAATTCTTTGGGTTGAAATTTGGCATAAAACGCATTGATCATGTTTGTTGCCTGAGAACCGCTTTTATAGCCGAGTGGAAGATCAGTGACTTCCATGAGGGGAAATTTCCCGGCTGTGTAGCCGAAAACACTGAAGCCGATATCTGCAATTCCTTTAACAATTCCGTCATAGGTTTGAGCTGACGGCACAAGTGTGCCCCCCGGAAAGTAGGAGATTGCAACTTGTCCATTGGTTCTTTTCTCAATTTCTCTGCACCAGCTCTCTGCAAGAATACTGTTTTTGTGCGGGGCTGGGAAAAAGTTGGAATAATTGAGTTTAATCGGTCCATCGGCTGCTAAAGATGCAGCGGGTAATGAAACATAAAAAAGGGATACTAAAAAAATGAATAAAACGAATACTGCTGACAATTTTTTCATTAAAACTTCCTCCTGACATTAAAGGTTATAACCACTTGCTTATACTGCAATTTCATTGCTTCTATTCATGGGTTTGCCTATCAATCAACCATCAGATTCAATGTTATGAGGTCCGAGATGTTCAATTCCATCATTTTTATGCTTGCCAGAGCCCTTTTCGAATTTCTTGATATGGCGGGAAAAGAAGAGGCCATAGCTTCCAGCTCAATGATTAAATCTTTAATTTTAAGGATGTTATCATTAAGTTTTGATACATCATAAACAGGCTTCATAATCCGCATTCCTTTTCCGTCATATTTTTCTTTCTCAGATCCTTGAAACGCTTTGCCTTGGACTCGTATCTGGGCAGGGTACCGTAATCATAGTATTCGATCTGGTATCCCAGGTTTGTTTTCAGCCTGAGCTGGTCTTTCAAAATGGTTTCAATACTGATCTGTGTCACTTCAGGCAGAAGTTCAACCTTGAGTTTGATCCGGTCCACATCCCCCTGTTTATCCACAATCACTTCAAATTCATCACCCAAACCTCTTATAGATCTGACTACTTCTTCAATGGCGGCGGGTGAGATCAGAACGCCCTTGACCTTTGTGATATCATCAGCCCGGCCGATGACGCCTCCCCGGATCACCCTGAATGTGCGGCCACAGGAACACGACTCTGAATCCCACTCAATAATATCTTTGGAATCAAACCGAATACAGGGCTGGGCGATCCGATCCAGAGCCGTGATGATCATTTTCCCTTTCCGGCCCGGCTCTTCAATGATCTCGCCTGTTTCCAGATCTTCAATCTCCACCAGAAACAGAGCTTCATTGACATGCATGCCGCAGGGCTGTTTTCTGCATTCATAGGACCAGGCACCGATTTCTGTGGCCCCTGAGTGATCAAATACTTTTGCCCCCCAGGCTTCTTCCATCCTTTTCTTGGTGCTGGGGATACCGGCTCCCGGTTCTCCTGCACAGGTGA
>JAIFMF010000170.1 GCA_020048635.1 Desulfobacula sp.
GTTGAAAAACTTAAACATGCTTGACAGCATGAACCGACTCAATTAAAGTAGTGTTAAAAACTACTTTAATAGGAGAAAATTATCATGAAAACCATTACGGCTGCGAATGCAAATCGTGGCTTTTCCAATCTACTGCGGGAGGTGAGTAAGGGTGGAGAAATTATAATTCTGTCAAGAGGTACACCTGTCGCAAAAATCACTTCTATTAATTCAGAGGCATTACAAAAAAATACAATGAAAACTCTTCTTTTATCACGGTTGAAAGCACAGGAGGTGACAGGATCTCGAAATTGGACCCGTGACGAATTGTATGATGATTCATCATGCGTGTAGCATTGGATACGAACATACTGGCTTATGCCGAAGGGGTCGGCGATTCAGCCCGCTGTGCCGCTGCCATCCGGCTGATAGAACAATTACCGGCTGCACTTGTTCTGATTCCCGCACAAACCCTGGGAGAACTTTTCCGCGTTCTCACCGGAAAGGCAAAACGGGAGGCAGATCTTTCACGCAAGGCGATTATGACCTGGGCAGACAGTTTTGATGTCGCCGACTCATCCTGGACGGCTTTTCAAGCCGCAATGGATCTGGTCACTGATCACCGGTTGCAGATCTGGGATGCATTAATTATGGCGGTTGCGGCAGAAAACCGCTGCCGTCTGCTTGTGAGTGAAGATTTACAAAATGGTTTTATATGGAGAGGTATCACTGTGATTAATCCCTTTTTTGAACCGTCATCCCCACTGCTCGCCACTATCCTGCAAAAATAATTGGGGCAGCAAATCCCTTATGAAAATCTTTGTAACAGGCACGCGAGAACAGCAGGATCATTTTAAAAAGAGAGGCCATTATTTATGCGTTTGGACACCGTAAAAATATTTATGAGATTATCTCCGGCCTTGCAAACAAACAATAAATGAGCGCTATGGCACCGAATTTTGGAGGGATTGAAAAACAATATGCTTAGAGAACGCGCCTCTTTAACTCTGGAAATACAGAAAGCCCTTGATATCGTCATAACCGGATTTTCTTTTATTGCTGCTTATTTTATCAAACGGAATCTGCCGGGCGATGCGCTCAGGGGCCTTGCCACCGACCCCAATTACTACATCATCCTGCTCTTGATCGTGATTGCCTGGTATGTTTCCCTGAAATGGATGGGCATGTATATGTCCTACCGCCAGCAGCCTTTCTGGCCGTTTTTTGTTGTCATCTTGAAATCCTGCTTCATGGGCATGATCCTTGTCAGCATTGCCATGTATCTGATGCGTATCCAGGGGGTCAGCCGTCTGTTGATGGGAATTTTTCTGGTGCTGGATATCAGCCTTCTGACCTTGTCCAAATTTATTATTTTCAAAACCCTGGAAAAAATCCGGACCAATGGCTTCAATACCCGGAATATCCTGATCGTGGGCAGCGAAGATCGGGCCTGCCAGGTGATTGAAGCGGTTGAAAAATACAAGGCCACGGGTTACAGGGTTCTGGGATGTTTTGAGCTGGAAGAGGAAGATCTGGGCAAGACGGTTTATGAAGGCCATAAGGTGATTGGCCTGATCCGGGACCTTGAAGCCTATCTGAGAAACAATATTGTGGATGAGCTGATTTTTGCCATGCCGTTAAAAAAGATAAAAAACGGGGACCGCTACATGGTCATGGCGGAAAGCATGGGTATCAAGGTCAGGATCATCCCGGACTGGGAGCTGCATTACCTGATGTATCGGCCGAACATCGCCACCATCCAGTTTGAAGAATTTCTCGGGGTTTACAACATGTCCCTCCAATCCACCCCCCAGAACGAAGGGAAATTATTGCTGAAGAATACCTTTGATCTTGTTTCAGCCGCTTTACTGATTCTATTCCTGTCACCCTTTTTCATTTTTATGGGTCTTGCCATAAAAATATTCTCAAAGGGGCCAATTTTTTACAAACAGGAACGCCTGGGAATGAACGGCAGACGATTCTGGGTATATAAATTCAGAACCATGGTTGAAAATGCAGACGAACTTTTAAAAGAACTTGCAGAAATGAATGAAGCCGACGGCCCGGTTTTTAAAATCAAAAATGACCCACGAATTATTCCCCATGTGGGGTCTTTGTTGAGGAAAACCAGCCTGGATGAACTGCCCCAGTTGTTTAATGTTCTGAAAGGGGAAATGAGCCTGGTGGGACCGCGGCCGCCCATTCCCAAAGAAGTGGATGAATATTCGGTCTGGCAGCGGCGACGCCTGTCCATGAAACCAGGCATGACCTGCCTGTGGCAGATTGCACCCAGACGCAATGACCTGAGCTTTGAAGCATGGATGAAACTGGACCTGAAATATATCGACACCTGGTCCTTGTTCAACGACTTCAAAATCCTGGTGCTCACGGCCCGGGCTGTGCTGACCGGGGCCGGTCGATAAAAACCGCATCGAAAAAATCGCCGACCAGACCATGTAAATTAAATATCAATCTCGCTTGACTCAATAAATAATGGTCATTATAATGACTATAAACATTATGACAATTATTGAGGAAACAATAATGCAAATTGACCGCTACATACCCGTCACAAAAGCAAAAACTGAGCTACTTGACATGATTCGAAACTTTGATGACAAAGAAGACACTATCGCAATTACCAAAAATGGCGTGCCAAAGGCCATTATAATGTCCATGGACCAATACGAAGCAATGTGCGAGACCATGGAAATCATGGCAGATAAAAATATGATGAAACAGATGTGGACATCAGCAAAAGAGATACAAGAAAAAGAGCCACTGATCGATTTAGAGGATATGCTTTAATGTACCGTGTCAAATTGACACCTTCTGCTGCCCGGATGTTCAACAATCTGCACCCCACTATAAAAACACAACTTAAATCAATCTTAAAGGAACTATACCAGAACCCTTATCTTGGAAAGGGACTGCGGGATGAACTGGCTGGCTTCAGGTCATTGAAGATGAAACGGTACCGGGTGGTATATCAAATTGATAATCAAAATAAAGAGGCCATTATTTATGCGTTTGGACACCGTAGAAATATTTATGAGATTGTCTCCGGCCTTGCAAACAAACAATAAATGAGCGCTATTATCTTGCAAGGCATCAATGATACAAAGCCTGCGGGAATGATGGTGCTTGTAACCGGGGAAGTTTTCCCGAACCTTTCCTGGCAGAAAATAATATGGACGCAGACCGGTGATGGATGCATTATGTTGATGGTCTGATCCGGTAAGTCAATGTTAAAAATAAATATTTTTATCTTCATGATTCTGGCGGCTTCAACCTTTTTGACCCATACAATGGTTGACCGGTATGAAAAATGCGGCCCCGACCTTCTGACAAAGCAATGGACTGTTAGTCCGCCTGAAAAAAGCCAAACCCGCCGGGCAGACATTTCGGATAATACAATACTCCTTTTTTCCGGTGATCCAAAGACCGGGATCAACGTTTTTCAGGAATTTTTAAAGATGGAGCAGGGGATTATTTTAAAATTTTCTGCGGATCTGAAATGTGATGATGTGCAACCGGGTGAAAAGCCCTGGAACCGGGCAAGGCTTCTCCTGGTGCAGAATGACGGGAAAAAAGACCGGTGGGACCTGCCCCATCAGGTTGCTTCGCTTGCCGGAACCACGGACTGGGAAAATCATGTCAATTTTTTCACCATCCCTCCTGAAATTGAAAAAATGAGTGCCGTTGCCCAATTAAGCCAATCAACAGGATCGTTTGAACTGAAACATATCCAGCTTTATCCGGTGCGCCAGGCAACGGTCTTTACATGGGTCAGAAACGGCATTCTTTTTTCATGGGCGGCTTTTTCCATTCTGCTGATCGGGTCGTGCTTTGTGATGGGCCGGGAAAGCAGGATCTCCAGGATATTACTGGTTTTTGCCTTTATTGCCATCCTCATCGGAACAACCATGCCGGGGGAAATGAAGGCTCAGGTCTCCAATGAAATCAAAACCCGGATTCATTCAGAAACCCATACCGTTGGTGAAGCCAATCCATGGGAACTGTCAAAGGTTGCCCATTTCTGCTTTTTTGCCCTCTTTGGCCTGGTTCTCTGCCTGATGATGACAAAAGCGCCTGCCCTTCACGTGATGATCATCATTCTTCTTCTGGCCGGCGGCACGGAGATGGCTCAATTTTTTATTGACGGCCGTTCTCCCCTTTTCAGCGATTTTTTTATAGATGCGGCTGGCGGCCTTTTCAGTATAGTATTAATCCATTCTAAACGCATCCATAATTTCCGAAAGGATGAACGCCTTTGACTTGCCATAAGCAGTCAATATCATAATGTGTCGGAATAATCGGTCTTTTTAACCTTGTAAAAAATCACATTCATTGATAAAACAACCTGTAATAATATCATTTTAAGCAGAGGCACCGGACAGCGTATGCATCGATCCGCTTTAGATTATCTGATCAACTGGAAACAGAAAGCAAGACATAAACCCCTTGTCATAAGGGGAGCCCGGCAGGTCGGAAAATCATATCTCGTCTCCATGTTTGCCAGGCAGCATTTTTCAGATTTCATTGAGCTTAATTTTGAAAAAGACCCAGGCGCTGTCTCTTTATTTTCCGGAACACCCCAAAAAGCCATTCAGCTTTTAGAGCTTAAATACAATAAACCCATTGATATTGAGAATACCCTTGTTTTCCTGGATGAAATTCAGGCCGCACCGGAAGTGTTTGCCAAACTGCGATATTTTTATGAGGATTTGCCGCAGTTGCACATTATTGCAGCCGGGTCCCTTTTGGACTTCGTCCTTGAAGATCATACCTTTTCCATGCCTGTTGGCAGGATTGAGTATCTGCACCTTGGCCCCATGACCTTTGAAGAATTTCTGGCCGCAAGCAAAAAAAACCTGCTGTATGATTTCATTCAAACCTATTCTGTCACAAAAGACATGCCTGATTCGGTTCATCTGGATCTGGTGTCTCTTTTTAAAACCTATCTGATTATCGGGGGAATGCCCGAAGCGGTTCTGGCTTATTTAGAAACACAGTCTTTCCATGAATCTGAAAGGGTGAAAGCATCCATTTTAGGGACCTATGAAGATGATTTTCATAAATATGGCTCACGGGTCAATCATCTGAGAATTCTGAATGTTTTTAAAAAACTTCCCCTGATGGTGGGTGAAAAATTTAAATATGTCAACGTGGACAGAAATGAGCGGGCGCAAGGTATTGAAAATGACCTGCATCTGCTTGAAATGGCAAGAATAGCCTTTCGCGTCAAGCACAGCGCCTGTAATGGGGTGCCCCTGGGTGCCGAGGCAAATGAAAAAAAGTTCAAGCTTTTGTTTCTGGATGTGGGGCTCATGGCATCGGCCTGCGGCCTGGGCATGCTTGACCTTGAAGCAGCAGATGATTTAATAATGAGCAATTCCGGAAGCCTGTGTGAACAATTTGCAGGGCAGCACCTGCTGTATTCAGATGACTGCTTTAAAAAACCGGAACTGTATTATTGGGTCCGGGAGGCAAAAAGCTCTTCGGCTGAAGTGGATTATATTATTTCTTCGGGTTCGAAAATTATTCCCATAGAAATCAAGGCTGGGAAAACCGGCCGCCTGAAATCCCTGCACCAGTTTATCAATGAAAAAGGAATTCATTCGGCCGTTCGAATCAATCTTGCAAAACCATCTGTTTTTCAGGATTCAAACAAATTAACCGGAGGGCAGACGGTTGAATACCGGCTACTTTCAATTCCCTTTTACCTGATCGGCCAGATCCGGAGGCTGATACATGAATAAAAATTCTGGTCATTTTGAATGCGATCAATTATAATCCGCTCTGTCTTCAAATTTATTAGCAGAGAGCTTGAAACTGATATGATACCTGAATTAAATATGTGATTCTATGCCGTCTGTTTATTCAAAATACTATCAAGTGGCAGGGATAACGATTAAAATCAAATCAGACTTTCCTATGGGGCCTCAAACCTTTCACTCTAAATTTAAAGAGTTCGAAGTAGAAAGCAAAACCGACT
>JAIFMF010000033.1 GCA_020048635.1 Desulfobacula sp.
GTTTTGGAAGGTCTTTTGTTATATTAAAGACCAGAAGCATCCCATAAAGACTTCCAAGGGAAATGAGGATCAACCCCATAAAAAAACAGAATCGGAAAAGCGCTGCAACTCTTAGGAAAAGATTCAATTCCCCTCTCCTTTTAGTTTCAGGCTCAACTGCCAGACAGCCCATTCACGGCCTTTGAGAAAGACGACCTGCGCTCCGCCTTGTGCTTCAAATTCAAATCCAAGTTTGATATACCCATTCACCGCCTCATTAAAAATTCCGACCCGGATTATTTTTCCTTCCTGCCTGAGCAGGGCTTCCGGGTCCACCATCAGATCCGGAATGATTTCCGACGGCAATTTCAAAAGCGCATCAAAAAAAATCCGGGCCGGATAAATTCGCCCCTGGAATCCGGCCATATCCGTCAGAATTCCTTTAATCGGCTTATCTGCATTTTCGAATTCAACAATATCTTCTTTTTTGAGTTCGATCTCCTTTATGACTCTGTTTTCAGAATCAATAAAATAAATTTTTATCCCGCCTTTAAACCCTTCACAGAAGATTCTATCAAGATTACTGCCGTTGAGCAGCCAGACCAATCGAGCAGGATCAATAATCTTTAAAGAAGTTGATTTTTCAAGGCTGAGATAAAGAGATTTAAACTGCTGTTTTTCGAGCGTTACCCATTCTCCCGGCAACAGGGTGGATAAAAGCCCTGAAAAAGAATCCGCTTTATTCGCATTCTGTCGGATACCTTCTTTTTTGCTGACAATGGCATTCAGGGACTCATGGGCATTGGTGGTCTGCTTTCCGGTTTCCCAGACAGCCCCGGTTTCAGGGCGCAGCTCATTGGTGGAAACCAGATAGGACCCCACAAGCTTTTCAAACCAGTCAAACCGAAATTCAGAAAAGAAAAATGCTGCTGTAATAATGAACAAAGCAATATTAAGAAAAGAGAAAGTCCTTTTAAGCAACTCGGAAAAAGTCAAGGGTTCATACCAGTGAAGGGCCATAAAATCTTGTTTCAACCCCTTATCTTAAGCTTTTCCGACCAGTTTCAAAGATTCATTATAAATTGAATATAAATTTTTATGATCTGTTAAGGCTTTGGATAGAAATAATTCCATGTGATGGATGTCATTCTGATGAATGACATTGTTCACACTTGAATGCAAGGCTGCCATATTATCATTGGTGTTGAACTTTTGACTGATTAAAACAATGCAGAGCCTTCGCCTTAGAGACATGTCAATGGCACACATTTTCTCAATAATGCCCGACGCACCCGAATTGTCCGGGTCGAAATGATCATTCAGTATCAGAAGCTGATAGGCATTGTATTCCATTTTATTTAATGCGGTGCGCATATCAACAGCAACCTCAACATTCAGCCCCATCTGATCCAGAATCGAACTTATCTTTTGCTTCAATTCGGCCGGGTCAATGCATATCAGAGTATTCAGCCGGTCTTCAAACCGCCGTTGAATAGACGGTCTTTTTTTCTCTTCCACAGGTTGATGGGGTTTTAAAAAAGCCGGCACCTGAATCTTTTCTCTGCATTTTGGGCATGTGACGGTCGATTCCTTGTCTGTGGGCAGTTTGTGATCCGGAATATTCAGCTTTGTATTGCAGTTATGGCAAGTGATGTTCATAGCGATTACCTTCCTTTATATCCGTGATCAATTTCCAGCGAATCAATTTTGGATGTGGTCTCTCCGCGTGAACTTTTTATCGAATCAAGTCCACGCCCGACGATATCCTTTCTTGAGGCATAGGAAGATGCAATATTTTCAGTGATTTTGCCTTCTTCATAAAGAGAAATGATATACTCATCAAATGATACCATGTCCAGAGGTTTTCCCGCAGTAATAATATCGATGAAGGTCTTTCCTTCTGATTCTCCATTGAGGATGGAATCTTTTACTCTTAGATTGGTTCCCAGAATTTCAAAAGCAGCTATTCTATCGCCACCGATTTTCGGCAGCAATCGCTGGGAGCAAACCCAACGGAGGGTATCGGCCAGGCGGATCCGGATCTGCCTTTCTTCTTCACTAGAAAACATCCCGAGAATACGATTGATGGTCTGGCCTGCATCAACAGTATGCAGGGTTGACAGAACAAGATGACCTGTTTCTGCAGCAGAAAGGCCGATTTCAACCGTTTCCCTGTCCCGCATTTCACCCACCAGAATTACTTTTGGTGCCTGACGCAAAGCAGCTCTCAGCCCGTTTGCAAAGGTGTCAAAATCTGAGCCCAGCTCCCTCTGGTTGAATGTGGATTTTTTCTGTTGATGCTGATATTCAATGGGGTCCTCAAGGGTGATAACATGAACGGATTTTGTTTCATTGATTTTATCCAGCAGCGCTGCAAGGGAGGTGGTTTTACCCGAACCTGTGGCCCCGGTCACAAAGATAATGCCGTTCTTTTCTTCCGCCATTCTGTGAAAGGCCTTGGGAAGGTCAAGCTCTTCAATGGTGGGGATTTTTGTTTCAAGCTTACGCAGAACAATGGAATATCGAGCCGATCTTGAAAAAACATTCACGCGGAACCGGGCCTTATTTCCAAGCTGGTAAGACAAATCACAGGAGCCTTCACGAATCAGCGTTTCCATCAACTTGCGGTTATTATTAATCAAATTTAATGCAATGATTTCTGTCTGAAAAGGTGTCAATATTTTGAAATAAGGCTCAATATTGACAGCAACCAGTTGCCCGGAACTTTCTACCTGTAGCGGCTTGCCAGGTGTAAAATTCAGATCGGAAACATTATTATGGGAATCCAGCATTTTTGACAGGATGTGATCAATCTGTTGTTTTTTCATACCGCTTTCCTTTTATTGTATCTTTAAAATACAGCCTAAGCCTCGGTAAAATCGGTAGGCGGGTTTTTCAGAAAGGGTCTGAATAAAGATTTGTTATTGGCCTTGTTGTATGCATCATCGGCACTGATCCATCCTTTTTTATACAAATTCATGATGGCATCATCCAGTAACAGCATTCCGTATTGCTTTCCTGTCTGGATCATCGACGGCACCTGATGGGTTTTGCCTTCACGGATCAGATTCCTGACTGCTGGTGTTGCCACCAGAATTTCAAGGGCAGCGCACCTGCCTTTTTTATCTATTCTTTTAAAAAGAGTCTGGGCGATAATGGCCCGCAACCCGTCTGCCATTGTGGACCTTATCTGAGCCTGTTCAGAGGATGGGAACACCTCGATAATCCTATCTACGGTTTTGGCAGCACTGGATGTATGAAGGGTTCCAAACACGAGATGCCCTGTTGATGCAGCTTCTATGGCAAGGGAAATAGTTTCAAGATCCCTTAACTCTCCCACCAGAATAATATCGGGATCTTCACGCAATGCTCCCCGGAGTGCAGATGCAAATGTCTGCGTATGCGACCCGACTTCTCTGTGGCTTACAATACAGTTCTGACTTCTGTGGACAAACTCGATGGGATCTTCCACAGTAATGATATGGTCTTTTCTGACCTTATTGGCCTGATCAATTATGGCGGCAAGGGTGGTTGATTTTCCAGACCCGGTTGGTCCGGTCACAAGAACAAGTCCTCGAGGCAACTCCGCCAATTTTGAAATAACCGATGGAAGACCCAGCTGCTCTACAGTTAAAACTTCAGAGGGAATCTCACGGAAAACAGCGGAAATACCATTCTTCTGCATGAAATAATTGGCCCTGTATCGTGCCAGACCCGGAATCTCATAACCAAAATCAACATCACCGCTTTCCTCAAAGATCTTTATCTTCTCCTGAGAGGTGATTTCATAAAGAAGCCCTCGTAGTTTGTCACTTGTGAGGATATCATATTTGATCCGCTGAATATCACCGTGAAGCCTCAGTGCAGGCTGCTGTCCGGAAGACAAATGGAGGTCGGAGGCCCCCTGCTCATGCATCAGCTTAAAAAAAGCATCAATTTCAGCCATTGCTAATGCCCTTTTTGTTAAGTATTGATATTAATTTATGCTTGCTTTAAAAATTTCAAGGTGGAATCGGTTTCGTCGGCAGTTTTATTTTCTTCCTTGGTCATCTCAAGCATTTTTGAGTGTGATTCAAGAACTGCACTGATCTGGATTTCAAGCTGAATTCGTTGACGCTTCAGCTCAATAATGTCGCTATGGAGTTGAGAGAGCCTTTTGTGAGCCCTGTTCAATATTTTTTCTGCTTCAACTTCAGCATTTGCAATGATGATCTCGGAAGATTTCTTTGCATTTTCCTTCATCTGGTCTAGAACTTTCTGGGATTGAATCATCGCGTTCTTCATAGAATCTTCACGTTTTCTATAGCCTTGATTCTCTAGATTCAGCCGGTGATTCTCTTCATGGAGACTTTGGATGGAATGATTCAGATGACCCAGTTCTCTTGATACATCTTCAAGAAAATGGTCCACTTCCTGAACATCAAAACCCCTGAATCTTGTCGTGAATTCTTTCTGCTTAACAACCAGTGGTGTTATTCCCATAAAAAATACCTCGCTTTTTATTATGCTAAAGTGAGAGCCAGCCTTAAAAGACTGTCCACAACAAACGTCTGAAGAAAAATAATTGCCATTATCACGATGACAGGAGAAACATCAAGCCCTCCAAAATTAATAGGAAGTCGTTTTCTGATCTGGTAAAAAACAGGTTCGGTTGCTTTATTGATAAAGCGCACAATAGGATTGTAAGGATCGGGGCTCACCCATGACAGAACAGCACCAGCAATAACAATGTACATATAAAAAGTCAGCCCATAATTCAGAACAATCGCTATGGCTTTAATAAAATTAGCAAAAATGAACATTTGTATTCCCTTTCCATGATTTCTGTGCTTCCACAATCCACTGGTTAACTATGAATGCTGCAAAAAGTCAAGTTTTTAAAATATTTAGCCTGATTAAATTTCCTCGTTTGTCGATTGACATCTATAGAGAGATGGCTTATTAATGGTTTAACCATTTGGTTTCATTTCATAATCAAGGAGTAACAATATGGGCAATTTCCATCTGAAAGAGATTAAATCCGTCTCTTATGAAAAAGCAGAGTTAAAAAAAGGGTATACCGACCAATCCCTTCGCATCAATCTGAATTCAAACGACATTATCATCAGCCCCATTGATGAAGAAATCAAACGTACATTCATCGGTGGGAGAGGATATGACCTTTGGCTTTTGTGGAATTCTGTTACCGGAAAAACCCGATGGCACGACCCTGAAAATGCCGTCTGTATCTCATCCGGACCTCTTGGCGGCACACCCGGCTATCCGGGCGGAGGAAAGAGCATTGTCACCTCCATTTCTCCTCTGACCGGTGCCCCCATTGATTCAAATGTCGGGGGATATTTTGGGCCTTATATGAAATTTTCCGGTTTTGATGTCATCCAAATTGACGGCAAAGCAACAGCAGATAGAGTCATCCTGATCGATGGAATTGAAAATAAAATAAAAATTTTTGAGGCTGCGGATCTTCCCAAAGATTCCTATGAATTATCCGATCAACTGACCCGGTATTTCGATCCGGACAAACCGGTCAATGTCTCTGTCGTAACTGCAGGCCCCGGTGCCGAACATACTTTTTTCGGATGCCTGAACTTTTCCTGGTGGGATGCCGGACGTAAAAGAGTCCGTTACAAACAGGCTGGTCGAGGCGGCATAGGGACGGTTTTTGCCGATAAAAAGGTCAAAGCCGTTGTCGCCCGATATGGTGCCGTTTCAATGAAATCCAACAACCCTGCCGATCTTGAAGCACTAAAACGGGTCACAAAAAGCCATGCAAAAGAAATCCATAATCTTGATCCCAACCAGAACCGCATGGCTCTGGTTGGGACCACCCATCTTGTCCCCATTATGAATGACCATGACTGTCTGCCGGTCCATAATTTCAAATTTGGGTCCCACCCTGAAAGCAAGGTCATTGGTGAAGAAATATATGAACACATATTTGACAAGGGGTTTGATGGTTGCTGGAAAGGATGTGCCGTTGCCTGTGCCCATGGTGTCAAAGATTTTTCTCCGTTTACAGGCCCTTACCAGGGAAAGAAAGTTTTTGTTGATGGCCCGGAATATGAGACCATTGCCGGTTGCGGCTCAAACCTGGGAATTTTTGATGCCCATACTATTCTTGAAATCAATTTCTATTGTGATGCCTATGGTATTGATACCATTTCCGTTGGCACATCCCTTGGATTTGTCATGGATTGTTTTGAAAACGGTTTGATTACAAAAGAAGACACCGGCGGGATGGACTTAAGCTTCGGCAACAGATTCAATGCTCTCACAATCATCCATCAGATGTCGAAAGGTGAAGGGTTTGGTGCCATCGTAGGAAAAGGCATCAGAAATATGAAAAAAATATTTGCTAAAGATTTTGGTGCGGATATCTCTTTTATGCAGGACATCGGCATGGAATCTAAAGGCCTTGAATTTTCTGAATATATTACCAAGGAATCCCTCGCTCAGCAGGGAGGTTACGGCCTTGCCTTGAAAGGCCCCCAGCACGATGAAGCCTGGTTGATTTTCCTTGATATGGTTCACAATTTCATGCCGACCTTTGAAAACAAGGCTGAGGCTCTTCACTGGTTCCCCATGTTCCGAACATGGTTCGGTCTCTGCGGCCTTTGCAAGCTTCCATGGAACGATATCGTTCCCGAAGACAATAAGAAAACGTCTGAGCCTGCAAAAGTGATGAAACATGTGGGATGGTATGCAGATTTCTTCAGTTCTGTCACCGGCCGAAAAACTGCTCCTGAAGATATCATCACCATGAGCGAAGCGGTTTATAATTTTCAGAGAGTTTTCAACCTCAAGATGGGATTTGGCACAAGAGAACACGATACCCTTCCTTACCGGGCTGTCGGTCCTGTGACGGTGGAAGAGTATGAATCCCGAAAAGAAAGATACGACCTGCAACTTAAGGATAAATACAGTTTTGATATCACCCGCATGGATACTAAAGAAAAATTGTCTGAATTGCGGAAAAAAAGGGAAGACCAGTATGAAAAGCTCAAAGATGCTGTTTATGAACGCCGGGGATGGACAAATAATGGTATCCCCACTGTGAACACCGTCAAGCGACTGGGCATTGATTTTCCTGAGGTCATGGAAGTTCTGAAAAAAAATGGAGTTGAATAAATAGTGATCCAAGTGGATGGAAAAAAAATGCCCTGGTCCGAACACATGACAATTGACTCTCTTTTGCAGAGCCTTGAAAATGTTGACTTCTGTTCAGTGATCCGGCTTAACGGCAAACTTGTGTCCAGCCCGAAATTTTCCGAAACAAAGATCAAAGACAATTCAAAAATAGATCTTCTGCCTCTGGTGGCCGGAGGCTAATTTGATAATTTTATAGTTTTAGCTTCACAAAACCTGGCCTGTCTGTTAATTACCATTTGGTGACAGACAGGCTTTTTACTTTTAACACGAAAAAAGAAAGAAACGATTGAAACGATTCCTATTATTTTTAAAAAATCTTTTTACTAAAAAATCTTCGGCCCCACCTTCAGCTCCATCTATGGATATCCCGAAACCTCCGCCACCTCCAACGGTAGACCCTTTCCAAAAGACTCCGCCAAGACCCCAGAAAAAAAAATGGACTCCCCTCGATTTCCCGGTAGAACCCATAGAAGGAGAAACGAGATTTCATGATCTTAAGCTTCATTCAAGTATTCTGCATGCAATTGCAGATCTGAAGTTTAATTATTGCACCCCTGTTCAGGCAAAACTTCTTCCCCATACCCTTGAAGGAAAAGATGCGACAGCCAAGGCGCAGACAGGAACAGGTAAAAGTGCAAGCTTTATCATTACAATTATGGCTGCATTTATTAAAACGCCTCAAAAAAACAATAATGGAACTCCGAGAGCATTAATCCTCGCCCCTACCCGTGAGCTGGTGCACCAGATTGAAAAAGATTTCAAAGCCCTTGCCAGATATACCCGGTTTAAAATATTGGCTGTCTTTGGCGGGACCGGATATCAGGAGCAGCAGGCAGTTCTGAAGTCATCTCCTGTTGATGTAATTGTGGCAACTCCAGGCCGCCTCATGGATTTCATGGATAAGAAACTGATCCACACCTCCAAGGTTGAAATAATCGTCATCGATGAAGCAGACCGAATGCTGGACATGGGATTTATCCCTGACGTTCGGAGGATCATACTCACCACACCCCATAAAAGTAAACGGCAGACCCTGTTTTTCTCAGCTACTCTGACACCGGAAGTTTTAAGACTGGCTCAAACCTGGACAACCGATAATGCGGTTCAGATTGAAATCGATCCGGAACAGACGGCAGCAGATAGCATACAACAGATTGTCTACATCACAACGGAAGCTGATAAATTCAAACATGTTTATAATCTGATTACCAGTGAGAACCTCACCCGTGTCATCCTCTTTGTGAACCGAAAGGATACGGCCAAATTTCTGGCATCAAAATTTGAACGCTACAATCAGAAATGCAGCGTGCTTTCCGGTGATATCCCCCAGGATAAACGGTTCAAGGTTTTAGAAAGTTTTAAAGCTGGCAGAATCAATCTTCTGGTTGCAACCGACGTCGCAGCCCGTGGCCTGCATATTGAAAATATCAGCCATGTGATCAATTATGATCTTCCCAATGAGCCTGACCATTATATTCACAGAATCGGCCGAACAGGAAGAGCTGGAGCATCCGGAATATCAATCAGCTTTGCCGATGAAACAAGTTCTTTTTTCATCCCGGAAATAGAAAAGGTTCTAGGCTATAAGATTACATGTGAATATCCATCAGAAGCCTTGGAAAAACCCTTACCTGAAGCCCGTAAAAAATTTCTCTCAAAGCCGAAACCGCTTGGAAGAAAGCCATTTAAACGCAAACCAAAACCCTGATCTTCCGATTCCTTTCTTGACACTTAAGGATTATTCGGTGTAAATGGGATAGCTTGATGTGACCGGCAAATTTCATTAAAGGAGTTTAATATACATGTTTGGTCTTGGAATGCCTGAAATCTTGTTGATCCTCGCCATCGCCCTTATTGTCATCGGGCCCCAAAAACTGCCTGAACTTGCAAAAACCCTTGGCCGTGCCATGGGAGAATTTAAAAAAACGGCTCAGGAGTTCAAACGCAGCATTGATGTGGAAACAACCGTTAAAGATATCAAAGATATCAACCTGCCTAAAACAGATCTGAAAGATATCCTGAAAGAGGCCAATACAAAAGAGGAGACTGATTCACCCGTCAAAACAGACTCTGCTCCGAACAATCCTGCGAAAAAAGAAAATCCGGTAACAATGGATCATTCATCCGAAAAAACCAACGCTGCCGTTACTGATAACACGAAAAATCAAATGCCTGACCTATGACAACCGAAGAAAAAAGCCCCTTTACTGAACATCTGGGTGAGCTTAGAGATCGCCTGATCCGCTCTGCCATTGCTGTTGGCGTCGGATTCTGTGGTGCCTATTTTTTTAAGGAAAGGCTGTTTGAAATCCTGACAGCCCCCCTCATCAAAGCCATTGGTGAGGACAAAAATACCCAGATGATTTTTACAGGGCTTCCTGAGGCGTTTTTTACATATCTTAAAGTTTCATTAATTGCCGGTATTGTAGTATCTACTCCGGTTCTTTTTTATGAATTCTGGATGTTTGTTTCTCCCGGACTTTACAGAAAAGAAAAGAAATACTTTTTGCCCATTGTTTTGCTTTCCGTCTTTTTCTTTATCGTTGGCGCCTCTTTTGGATATTTCATTGCTTTTCCCTATGCTTTTAAATTTTTTCTCGAATTCTCAACCGATGCCATCCATGCCATGCTGTCCATGAAGGAATATCTTTCTTTTTCTTCAACCCTGCTTCTTGCTTTTGGATTTACTTTTGAATTGCCTTTGGTTCTGGCTTTCATGGCGAGGATGGGTCTTGTTACTGTTCCTTTTTTACAAAAAAACAGAAAATATGCAATTCTGATCATTTTCATTGTAGCCGCGCTTCTTACCCCAGGGCCCGATGTCATCAGCCAGCTTATGATGGCTGTTCCCCTAATGATTTTATATGAAATCGGTATTATCGGTGCTAAGATGTTCGGAAAAAAGCCGGGTTCAGACACGGATGAAAATCAGATTACAAACGAAGATTCCACTGATGCGGGCAAAGAGGAAGAAACCTGACCTTCACACGATTACAGATTTTTTTTTATTGACTTTCCCCATGTCTTGGGTGTAAAAATTTAGCATATATAGATGGATATCCCCGGTAGCTTCGATGAACGCTGCCGGTAAAAGGCAAAATAAATTGAAATTAAAAAAAGGAGCTGAATTGATCATGAACAAAAAATTGCTGACTTGGCTTTTGGCTGCAAGTATTGCTGTAATTTTTGTTGCTACGGGACTCAATGCCGGAACAAAAGTTGCCGACACAATAAAAATGGACACCAATGCCTACACCAAACGGACAAAGACCCCACCAAAATTTGAATTTGTATCCTTCACCCACAAAAAACATGCCGAAGAATATAAGGTATCCTGCGGAGAATGTCATCATGACAAAGATAACAAACCCCTGACCCTAAAAGCGGGTGATGCGGTTCAGAAATGTTCAGAATGCCACAATGTCATGGAAAAAGACAAAGCTAACCCGAAGGATATCAAAGCCCTTGAAAATGCCATGCACGGCAATTGCATTGAATGCCATAAAAAAGCCAATATTAAAGCAGGCGACCCGAAAGGCCTGAAAGGCAATGCACCTGTTTCATGCAATAACTGCCATATTCCTCCAAAATCATAAATTTTTTAATATTGTTTTTTGTAGAAAAAGGGATTTTCCGGTTTCACCAGAAGATCCCTTTTTATTAGGAATCAGATAAGTTCGAATCTGAATTTAGAAACCTTGTATGAACTTGCCATTCTGATCATAGACGAAGCCCAGGAGGGAGCCCCAAGTGCATGGATATGGGTATATGTTCCAAAGGTATGCTGCTTGAAAAAGCCGTCTTTTTTATCAATTATGCCCTTCCCCCGCTCCATTCTGAATGCCATCTCATGATCTTGATAATCAATACCAAGAATGCTTGAATATCTGAATTCATGGCCTCTTAAAGCTTCCCCTATTTTGAAAAACGGATTCTGCCTGATCACTTCAACCTTGGTGTAACCATGACCCTGAGGCTGTTTGCAAAGCCCGAAGTGAATCGGAAAAATCCCGGACATGGGATATTCCTTATCCTCCAGCCGGATACTTTGTCCTAAAAATATCAGGCCACCGCACTCGGCGTAAATGGGAAGCCCCTTTTGGGATAATCGTTTCAGATCGTCTCTGAAGCCTATATTCTCTGCAAGCTCCGGTGCATGGGTTTCTGGAAATCCTCCTCCCATGTAGATGGCATCCACATCCGGGATCGACGTTTCTCTCAGGGGACTGATGAATACAATCGCTGCTCCGAGTTTTCTCAAGGCATCGATATTGTCGGGATAGTAAAATTGAAAGGCTGAATCTCTGATAATGCCGATGGTAACTTTTGTAGGTTCCGGATATTGATTTTCAGAAATATCAGGCATTGTTTCAACAATGGGAGAATCACTCTGACATACCGGGTTGCTCAATACATCATATAATCCAGTCAGGTCGATATTATCCTTCACAACTTGAAGTGCGGCCTGAATCGCCCTGTCTGAAAAAAGATGTTCTTCAGAAGTGACAAGCCCCATATGCCGTTCCGGAAAATCTTCTGCATTCAGTTTTGGAATAGCGCCGAATACCATTATCTGGCAGAACTTTTCGATGTTTTCCCTTATCTTTTTTTCATGGCGTTTCCCAGCCACACGATTCAGAATCGCCCCAATAATCCTGATATCCGGATCAAATTTCATGCACCCCAGAACCATTGCAGCCATTGTCCGGGTGGCTTTGGTACAATCCAGAACGAGCAGAACAGGCAGGTTCAGAAGTTTTGCAAGTTCTGCCGTGGAAGTGGAGCCATCGGTATCAATGCCGTCATAAAGGCCTCTGTTGCCTTCGATAACAGAGATGTCACAATTTTTTGAATGTTCAAAACAGGATTGTTTTACGATTTCAGGTGGACACAGAAATGTGTCGAGATTGTAGCAGGGACGACCGGCTGCCTTTGAAAGCCAGCCGGCGTCAATATAATCCGGCCCCTTCTTAAAGGGTGCAACTCTGTAACCTTTTTCTTTCCATGCAGCAGTGATTCCAAGGGATATCACTGTTTTCCCGGATCCACCCCTAAGCCCGGCAATGATTATTCCCGGTACTTTTTTACCACCTTTTTGCATGAACCCTTTAAGCTTGAGGCGCTTTAATTTTATTCTTCGCCTTCAGACGAGTGCTGGATACCGGAACCTTTGAGTCCATACATGGTTGTACTTCCGGAGGACCAGTACTCAAGGATTTCTTCTTCAACCATTTTATTGACTACTTTTTTAATATCTCTTGGCTTGTCATCTGGAAAAATTTTAGAGAAATCGTTAAAATAGAATTTGGTCTTGTTCCCGGCTTTTTTTGTCATCCACTCCACGACTGCCTGGACTGCCGCCTCTTTATTTGCAAGAAGATCACTCATTGTCATTCTCCTTAGAATTGAAATGTTTCAGCCGGAGTGAAAATTCACTCCGGCCTCAACATGTTTATATAAAATTACGGTTCAACAATTCTTTTTAGAATTTGAACTGAGTTGTCTGACGCCAGCTCATGTAGGCCTGCTGACGGAAGTCATCAATGAGATGATGGGTAAACTCAATTTCACAGGCGTCAAAGAATTTTTCCCAACCGATTCTGTCAGCCCAGTCGCCCATACGTTCATATTTATTTGCACCTTTTGCATAGGCATCCACCATTCTCTTGATGGTGGCAGTCATGGATGGCCATCTTGGCATTTCATTGGGGAGGAAGGCCACAACAACCTTGGAGAATTTGGGAGCGGAAATCCTGTTGGAAACCTTACCGCCAGCCATGAGAACAATGCCATCGCCATCTGCATCAGCCAAAGGCATGGACGGACACATGGTATAGCAGTTACCGCAGTACATGCAGCGTTCATTTTTTACTTCAACGGATTTTACTTCCTTGCCATCCGCCAGTTTCACCTTTGCCGGTTTGATGGCGGCGGTGGGGCAGGCAGAAATAGCCAGAGGAATTTCACAGACTTTGTCAAGGTATTCATGATCCAGCATGGGCGGTTTTCTGTGATATCCAAGAATGGCGATATCAGAACAATGAACCGCACCGCACATATTCAAACAGCAGGCCATGGAAACCCTGAGCTGTGCCGGAAGTCTCATATCCTGAAAATCCGAAAACAATACATCCATTGCCGCCTTTACCGTACCGGAAGCATCGGTGGCAGGGGTATGACAGTGAATCCAGCCCTGGGTATGCACGATATTGGTCACACCGGCACCGGTTCCGCCGATGGGGAATTTAAAGGAACCGCCGGCAAATTTTCTGGATTTCAGATCATTCTTAAGGGGCTCAACCTTATCCTTTGAATCTACCATGAATTCAATATTATTTCGTGTGGTGAATCGGACATAACCGTTGCAATGTTTATCAGCAATATCACAAATTTCATTGATATGGCCGGTAGACATGATACGGGCGCCACCGACTCTGACGGTATAAAGTTCATCTCCTGAATCGCCGACATGCACCAGAACACCTGGCTCAAGGATTTCATGGTGGGACCATTTTCCTTTATTTTTTGCGATGACAGGAGGATAAAAATCGTTATAGTCTTTCGGACCGATGTCGGTAATCCTGTTTTCCATCGGTTTTGCTGGATTATAACCAGTAGAAATAAATGCCATTACTATTCTCCCTTTCTATCTAAGATGGTGTTTTCTGTATTCGTCAACATCACGTTCCCAGCCGCCTTCAACCTCGTCTTCTTTCCAGAAGATGTAGGGGTTGGTTCTCGGATATGATACATGCTGGGGCATTGCCTCAATCCCAGTAACTTCAAGAAGTTTCTGGAATCCCTGACGCATGATCAGCTCACCCAGTCTTTCACGGTTTTTGCCTTCTTCCATCCACCAATCCCAAACGTTCTCAATAACCTGTGTGATTGCTTCATAATCATTGCCGGGATTGACTTCGACAAAGGGAACCAGCAATGAACCCATCTGGGCGCCATCCAGAATCGGGGCTTTTGCGCCGACAAGGATGGAAAGACCGGTATCCTTACCAATTTTAAGGGCTCTCGGCATGACATTGATACAATGCATGCAACGGGTACAATTGGCGTTATCAATGGAAAGCTTTTTATTCTTGAACATCATGCATTTTGTCGGGCACAGGCCCAGAACTTCTTTTTCAAGGTCAAATTTACCCCAGTCTCTGCTGCCGCGGAATGCGCCTGCATTGGCAGGGTATCCAGCTGCATTTTCAACATATTTGTTCACTGCATCCTGATCGATCCGGATATCATCTCTCCAGGTACCGATAAAGGACATGTCGGAACGGGCGATGGATGCTACACAGCAGTTGGGGCAGCCATCCAGTTTAAATTTGAATTTATACGGGAAAGCGGGTCTGTGAAGTTCATCCTGATATTGATTGGTCAGAAAATAAACCAGTGCATTGGTATCATAGCAGGCATATTCACATCTGGACTGGCCAAGGCAATCCGCAGGTGTTCTCAGGTTGGAGCCTGATCCACCCAGATCCTGTCCCATGTCATGGGTCAGTGTCCAGAATACTTCCTCAAGCTGGGGAGTGGTGGTTCCCAGAAGAATGATATCACCGGTTGCGCCATGCATATTGAACACACCAGAACCTCTTAAATCCCAAAGTTTGGTCAGTGACCGCAGGTAATCTGTTGTATAGTATTTGCCAGCCGGCTGGTTCACCCGCATGGTATGAAAATGTTCTACACCCGGGAACAATTTGGGCTGATCGCAATATCTGCCGATAACACCACCGCCATAACCAAAAACACCAACAATACCGCCATGTTTCCAGTGAGTCCTGCCATGTTTGTAGGAAAGCTCCACCACACCCAGAAGATCGGCTATGCAATCTTGAGGAATCTGGAATTCAACACCTTCAACATTCTTTGCTCTTTTTTCAGCCTGTGCTTTCAGGTCAGAGACAAAGCTAGGCCATGGGCCGGATTCCAGTTGGTCCAGTAAAGGAGTCTTATGTTTTGCCATTTACTTACCTCCGTTAATAGTTAATTTACATCCACTAATGAAAAGGTTATCCAAACTTTTCATTTAATAATCTATTCCTGTGTTATTCCAGAGAGTTAGTTTAATAACCCGCCTGTCCTAAAAATATTACCTAAAAAATAACATTGCAGATATAAAATTTCTGCTTCAACATGTCAATTAAAAAAGGTTTTTTTTACAAGGTTTTAAAAATCACCTCAAGAACCCTGCAATGAATTTCAAGGTTTTCCATTATCAATCTATTTTCCATTGGATTCATATCACCGGATTCTATGATCGTTACCATGATATCCAGTATCTGATCGAGGCTCCATCCCTTTACAAAGGCAATAAAACTCAGCTTCAAATTTCCGTAATCATAATCTTTGGATTTTTCATCCAGGGCATCTAAAAAACCGTCAGTTGTTGCCCTTATGACCTCATCCCCAAGCATTACGGCTTTGCCGGTACCATCCAGGCGATCCAAACGCATTCTTAAGGTAAGGTTAAAAAAGAAAATCAGCAATGAAGGCAGGATATGGCTTTTTCTATCCGCTTCATTCGGCCCGAATTCCGTTAAAGATGAATATCCCCGAACAGTAATCAGCCTGACATGAAATTGACCGTCTGCCTGTTTAACAATAAAATCGCCAGCAGCATGGTGCCAGGGGAAAATCTGTTCAAAAGTTTCAATATTATAGTAGAAGGTCAATATCCGTGCTGCTTCCCGATAAATCGACAGCACCGTTTTCTCAGGCAGATAACAGCAGTTCCCATCAGATTCCCATATCACGATTTGCCTTTCATCCCTACCAACCGTCACATGGAATTCTGTGTAGTCCTCAAACCACTCTCCTAAAAAAAAACCTATCTTTCCATGCTTTGTTTCCAGAACATCCAGGCCAAAGACCTGGGGAAGATATTGTATCGAGTAAGTTTCATTTAATCTTGATATAAGAGAGTATTCAGTTTCTATTAAAGACAAGCCAGGGGTTGAGACTGCACCGTTGAGGACAAACAAACAGGTTTGGGAATCTTTAAGTTCAACCCTGATCTTCAGAGGGTGATAAAAGGCACCGTGTTTTTCAAGGAAGACCGAAACACTGTGAATATAATTTTTTGTAACAGGTCTCTGAAAAAAAGATTCAAGACCTGTTACGAGTATTGAAAACTCTTTTTTGGATAAAACTTCAGAGGAAGCTGAAAAATAATCCCCAATGGTTATTTCCGTGTCCCGGTTCACCGGTCCTGATTGAAAACCACCATCTCTAACCGTTCTTTTCCCTGACAATGGCAATTCCCATAACTCTGATCCAGGGATAACCTCTTTTTCTTCGCCCGATATAAAAAAGTGGAACCGATTTTTTCCCATCAGGCTTTTCTATACGGCAAAAGCTCTTCTTTTAATTGTTCCGGAACCTTATAACCGAGTGCTTCGGCTTTATCACAATGGGTAATGGCTTTATCAACCTCACCAGCCTCAAGATAGGCCACGGAGAGATTATTATGGGCAATCGGAAAATCCGGGGCTATTTTTATGGCTTCAAGGTTGGCCTCAATCCCTTCACGAACAAGTCCCTTCATAAAATAGGCATTTCCAAGGGTGGTATAGGCCTGGACAAAATTTTTATTATGAATGATGGCTTTTTTTAGATTCTTGATGGCTTTATCGACTTTTTCTTCATCCTCTTTCGAGTCTTTGCCGTCCACCATCTGTAAAAGGACAAAAGCCATATTTCCATAGCCTTCGGCAAAACCGGCCCTTGCCTTTGTAGCATTCTGATTATATCTGTAGCATCCCTCAAGATCATTTCTCTGAAGGCAGATACCTCCTAACAGAACATAGGCCTCGGCCAGCGTCGGACTGCATTCAATGGCATCATGAAGCACTTTTTCAGCCTCTGCATATTCCTGTTTTCCCATAAGGGCCACTGCAAGGTTGTAATGGGTTGTTCCGCATTCTTCATTGCCCGTCAACTGGCTTCTCAACCGGACGATTTGCTCATCCGCACTTTTTGGAAGGCGTTTTGCCTGATCCGTATCCGTCATTATGAATATCCTTATATCTGATTGCTGAAAAATTATTTTTTCTAATTAAAATCAGCTATATTATTTCTGATACAATTTTGTGTCAAGCCCCATTAAAACTATTCAGCAGTTTCAAATTAGGCTTGAACCGAAGCAAGACTTGTGATAGCAGGTGTAAAAGATCATTCGTCAAACAATTATTTATTTACAGGTTATTGACAAGGCAGGCAAAAGACATGAAACCAGGATGCTATACCGCATTAATCACCCCTTTTAATCAGGCCGGAGAGCTTGATCGGGAAGGTTTGGAACAACTTATCAATTTTCAAATTGAAAATGGTGTCACCGGGATACTCGCCACCGGGACCACTGGTGAAAGCCCTACATTCAAATGGAAAGAACACGACTATGTGATCGCACTGGTTGCAGCGCTTGCAAAAAATAAATGCCTCAGGATCGCCGGAACAGGCAGCAATAATACTGCAGAAGCACTGGAAGCCGTCAGCCATGCCGCCAATGAAGATGTGGATGCCGTTCTCATGGTTGATCCCTATTACAACGGCCCCAGCTCCCTTGAAATCCGGAGAGAATACTATGAGGTTGTCGCCGGAAAATTTCCAGGCCTGAACATCATCCCCTATATCATTCCAGGAAGAACCGGAGCACAGATGTTGCCCCAGGATCTGGCCATCCTGGCAAAAACCTGCCCCAATGTGACCAGTGTAAAAGAAGCCACGGGAAATCTTGACAATATGAAGCTCACCAGAAAATATTGCGGGAATGACTTCATGATTTTCTCAGGGGATGACGCCCTGGTCTATGACATCATGACCCATCCTGAAATCAGGGCCTGCGGTTCCATTTCCGTCATGTCCAATATTGCCCCGAAATTCATGACTGAGCTCGTTGCCCTCTTGAACCAGGGCGATATCGCCGGGGCCATGAAACTTCAGACTGCCTTGAAACCGTTGCTGGATCTTGTGGTTGTGACCACACAGGAAACTTCAGAATTCGGACCTGTCAATTGCAGATCGAGAAATCCGGTTCCCGTTAAAACCTTGATGCAGTTGATAGGCATGCCCGCTGGCCCCTGCCGAAAGCCCCTTGGAAAAATGACAAAAAAAGGCTTTACAGTAGTTCTCGATGCAGTCAGAGGTGTTTTTTCCGGTCACCCGGAAATATTTGACCCAATTGCTTCATATTTCAATGTGGATATTGAAAAAAGGCTTTATGATCCTGAATTCCAGAAAAATTTGTGGTACTCTTATTAGCATCCTATTGATATCAGATAGTAAGAGGCCATGCAGAAACCGGCATGGCCTCTTAAAACAATGGTATGAAACTGCTATTTTTTTTCTTTTAGTTTGAATTTCTCCTGCCCTGTATTGAAAAAGGTGGCTTTCAACCATTCAAAGCCAAACTGTAAAAGCTTGATATCATCTTTTTTAATATTTTCAATTTCTTCTTCCGGAAGATCATATCTTGAAAGGAAGGTGGTGTTGAAAACAAAGTCCCTGAATTTATCGATATTATAGCAGGCAAGAAAAAACATTTTTTTGCTTTCTTCCGTAAGTCTCATGCTCGGAGGCAAAGATTTTTTACGGACAATAAGCTCCATCCATCCGTCGTTCACCCGGTCCCGAAGGTCAACGCCCTGATCTTCCCGCCATTCAGCCACAGTCCATTCTTTATCTTCTTCAAATCCTCGGCAGTGGGCCTCTTTTACCGTAAAAAAGAATTCATCTTTTTCACCATTTTCACCGGAATAACTCAGTGAACCAACACCCAGGGGATAATACCGACAGGTTGTGGGGCGGTCCTGGTAAATAGCGCAGCCGTCCTTGTCTTCAACAAAGGGGCAAGATTTTTTTTCATCATCCAGAAGTTTCAGGGTCACGACGGGAAGGCCTGCCTTTTCGAGGATCTCCGGCTTTGTAAATATGGCAAGGAACTCTTCCGAGTTCATGTCCAGCTTTTTTCTCATGGTCAGGATATCATAAGGGGTCAGCATGATATCAATGCCCCGGCAGCAGTCGGTAAAACATTTCACACCCTTGTGGCATTGAAACTGGAATTTACTTTTCAGACTGAGCTGCTCCGGCGGTATTTCTGATTTTTTTGTAGCGGTATCGGTCATTATTTCTTCCTCATCATTTTTTAGTAGTCCCTCAAAAATGTGGACTATACGAAAAAAATACAATAATGTCAATTGATTACACTTTTTCTATACTTCTGGTGGTCGGAACACGACTGAATCCAGACCAAAATCAATTGACAGATGTTCTTTTTCAAAATAAATAACATAAAAACAGTTTTGAGCACCATAGGGTTGATTCATGTTTTTGTAAATCACTTTGAGAGGTTTCCATGAAAATTAGAAAAGCGGTATTTCCGGTAGCTGGTCTTGGAACACGATTTATTCCCGCTACCAAAGCCATGGCAAAAGAAATGCTCCCGGTTGTAGATAAACCGATTATCCAGTATGCGGTAGAAGAAGCGTTTGCCGCCGGAATAGAACAGATTATTTTTGTTACAGGCCGGGGCAAAAAAGCTTTGGAAGACCATTTTGACAGATCTTTTGAAATCGAACATACTCTGATGGAAAAAGGAAAAGATGATCTTTTAAAACAAATCCAACAGCTTGTACCGCAAACCGGCACCATTGTCTATACCCGGCAGAATCAGCCATTGGGACTGGGTCATGCCATCTGGTGCGCCAGAGATATTGTGGGTGATGAGCCCTTTGCCGTCCTTCTGGCCGATGACCTTATCCAGACCGATAAACCCGTACTGACTGAAATGGTCAAAAAATTTGATCGACTCAGGGCTTCAATTGCCGCCATCATGGAAATTGAAAAAGATCAGACCGATAAATACGGCATCCTGAAAGCGACGCAGATAGAAGATGATATTGTCAAAATTGATGACATGATTGAAAAACCAAAGCCTGAGAATGCTCCTTCCAACCTGGCCATTGTCGGGCGGTATATTCTGACTCCCAGAATTTTTTACCACCTGGAAAAAGGGAAAAAAGGCGCCAACGGGGAGATCCAGCTCACTGATGCCATGAAAGCGCTCCTGAATGAACAGCCTATCTTTGGGTATCGATTTAAAGGAAAACGATTTGACTGTGGTGATAAGGTTGGATTTCAGATGGCCAACCTTGCCTTTGCCCTGGAAAGACCGGACATGAGAGACAAGCTGATCAGTTTTATAAGAGAAATTGAGAAAAAATTCTGATCCACATCAGGAATCTTTATACTGCTTATAAAGTTTCATCACTTTTCTGACATAGTTCTGGGTTTCTTCATAGGGTGGAATCTGACGGTACTGATCGACTGCCTCGGGCCCTGCATTATACGCGGCAAGAACCAGAGGCAGCTTGTTTTCGTATCGCCTCAGAAGCTCCTGAAGATATTTTACCCCCCCCATGATGTTCTGTGCGGGATTAAACGGATCCTGTACAGAAAGAGATCGGAAATTACCCGGCATGATCTGCATCAGTCCTTTTGCCCCTTTTTTTGAAACCGCTTCCGGATCAAAATTGGATTCAGCCTCAATCACGGCTTTAATCAAGGAGAAATCCACATCGTATTTCTCTGTGGCTTTCCTGATAATGTGGTCATATTCGACGGTGCTGAAGCTTCTTCTTGTCCTTGAAGGCAACTCCTTTACAAATAATTTATATTTATCTGATGAGGGAACATTTGTAAAATTAACAACACCGTTTTTATCAACATACATATAGATATCTGCCGCAGCAGTGTGAATGAAAATAATGCTCAGGGAAAGCGTCAGAAAATGGAAAAAGGGGTTCTTTTTCATTTTATCCTGTTCTTATATTCCTTTAAGACAAATTTCCCGGGAAAACCCGGCTTTTCCACATATTGACCCATATTTTTGATATAGGTTTCAACAATATTGCCAAACACTTCATCCCGGTCATGGTTCAGGATGAAATTCCGTTCAATTTTATATTCATACTCCACCGTATCTCCCAGGATTCCCAGAATCTCCTGAAATTTAAAATCCGACAAGGGGGTATCGGAAAACAGTTCTTTTGCGATTTTAATCTCCATATTTGCCTTCATCACAACAACCCAGCCGGCTTCACTGATCTTACGGGACAAATCCGATATTACAAGGGTATGGCCGTTTTCAAGTTTAATTGTCTTTATGATACGTTGCTCCATTCTTATCCTGATCTTTCCTTTTCCACGAATTTTTTAACTTTCAGAACAATTCCATCTGTTCCGGCTTCTTTGCCTCCGGCATCCGATCCGCGCTTTTTTCCAGCCGGGTCAATTTTTTTTCAATATCTTCAATAAATAAAGACCGTTGCTGTTTAAGGCTCCTGCCATATATGCGTCTTTTTTTTGCATAAGTCAAACAAAGAATGTCCATGGCCCTTGTCATGGCGACGTAGAAAAGGCGGCGCTCCTCTTCCATATTATCGATATGTTGCCCATCCCTTGCAAAGGGAATCAGCCCCTGTTCGCACCCTGCCACAAACACAACCGGAAATTCAAGCCCTTTGGCTGCATGCAGGGTCAGAAGGGATACCTTTTCCACCTCATATTCCAGAACATCTGCATCCTGATCAAGGGCAAGGGCGTCAAGGAATCCCTTCAGATTATGGTGAACCCGTGCCAGGGACAAAAGTTTTTCAAAGGCCTGCTTTGTTCCATCATTTTTTTCCATGATCTCATTCAGACCCGCCTTTTTGCATAAAAGCCTCAGTCCTGATTCATTGTCAAGCGATTGGATTTCATTTTTCAGGGCCTTGATTTCTTCGGAGCTGAGCCCAACCTGTAAGGGTTTCTCCCCCATGAAATCCTCATTCTGAGTTATGATCCTGCTAAGAGAGATCAGTTGAGAAATTCCCTCCATCTTCAGCATATTGTTCTTATCGGCTACCTGAAATGGAATGCCGGCCTTTTCAAACACATGAATAAAAGCCTCGCACTGTTTGCGGGTCCGGAAAAGAACGGCAAAATCTGCAAACGAATACTCTTTGGAATTTTCGAATTCATTTTTTCGCGTATCCATGGAAAAAAAAGAAGTCCCGCCCACAAGGGTTTCAATCATTTTTCCAATGGCAAAGGCTTCATTCTGTTCAGAGGCTGTCTCTTTGATGATGAGCTTTTTGGGGGTTCCGATATCTGAAAAAATCCTGATTTTCTCATCATTTTCCGATGATTTGCAAATCACCTGGAAGGATGCGTCCAGAATGGTCTGCGCCGACCTGTAATTTTGGGTCAGGATAATTTTTTCACATCCTGGGAAATCAAGCTCAAACCGCTTGAAATAGATATTGTCCGATCCCCTGAATCCATAGATGGACTGATCCGGATCACCGATCACAACAATATGATTATCCCTGGACAGAATCCTTACCAGTTCGTACTGCCCGTAATTCAGATCCTGGTATTCATCAATAAAGATATAACGATACCGTCTACGGGCTGCCGACAAGATCTTTTCTTCTTTGGTCAACGCCTTGACGGTTAAAAAGATGAGATCTTCAAAATCCGCCATATTCCTTTCTTTGCATAGCAAGAGATAGTCTTTGTAAACCTTTCTGAAACTCTCTGATCCATTTTCGCCCGCAATCGTTTCAAGGTCATCTTCAAGCCCCAGGAGATTCTGCTTGTAAAAACCGATCAGATGGTCTGCTGCATTAATGTCTTTCTTTTTTGCCGTTGCCCCCATGGCTTCCCTGATTAGGGCAATCCGCATAGAGTCATCGGCAATGCTCGCATCAAACCCTTGATGTTCTTTTAGGAATGCAAAGCAAAAGGCGTGAAAGGTAGCCGCCGTTACAGCTCTTTTTGGGCTCCCTGATCCCGGTAGATATTTTTGAATTCGCTTTTCCAGTTCTTTTGCCGCCTTGTTAGTAAATGTCAAGGCAAGGATGGAACCTGCATCAATTGCCCTTTCAGATACGAGATACGCAATTTTTGCAGTTAAGGTTCTGGTCTTGCCGGTTCCAGGCCCTGCCTGGATGATGATGGCCCTGGACAACGATTCAACCGCCTTTTGCTGATCAGGATTAAGACCTTTCAGTACATCCGAATTCCGGTCCTTCAGTAGTGGTTCCGGTGACTTTTTGAGTTTTCTTTCAGCCACCAATGTTCTTTTAACAACCGTCGTTGACGTTTTTTCCGATAAATCCGCAGAAATAGCGAATGAAAATATTTTCTCGCCCTTAAGACTCTGTTTTTCCTCCCTTGAAAAAATACCAACCTTTCCGAATTCCCCGTCATAGCCGGGTTCGATTTGAATCTTTCCTTCCCGCATCCGTTTAACCGCCTCGGCCAGCAAAGGGATCCTTGCAGTTTCTATCTCTTCAATGGATTTACCCATGAGGATGTGGAGCTCAGGCCCCAGAGATTCTGTAGCCCGTTGATAAGCTTCAATGACCCTTTTTGTCTTCGGCCCCACATCAAAAATTTCTGAAAGGATATCTGTCAGGGGGATAATGCTCATAAATCCTTGTCGGTTTTCGGGCCTATATCCTTCAGGCCTTGTGGCAAGTTCCTGTACCCGATTCAACACCCCAAGTGTCATCATTCGACCGCACCCGGGGCAGATACCGTCCATGTCTGCCGTTTCGGCAGGGTTCAGGCTGACATTACATTTCCTATGCCCATCATAATGATATTTCCCCTGATGAGGAAACATATCAAGGGTGCCCCAAAAGGCGTTCAGGTCATTCTCCTCAAGAGCCTGCCGGATATGAAAATAGTTTAATTCCGTATTAAAAACATTGGCATTCCGCCCGAGATAGCCGGGTGAATGGGCATCGGAATTGGAGATCAATCTGACAGTGTCAAGGTCCTGGATGCGCCAGTTCATGGGAGGGTCTGAAGACAGTCCTGTTTCAACGGCAAAAATATGAGGTTTCAGATCGCCGAAGCATTCTTTAATGGAATCAAACCCGGATTTTGACCCGAAAAGGGAAAACCAGGGCGTCCAGATATGGGCCGGTACAAAAAATCCTTTATCACTGATATCCAGCATGATGGATAAAAGATCACGGGCATCCAACCCCAGAATGGGACGCCCGTCGGATTTGATGTTTCCAATGGCATCCAGTTTTGCATTAAATTTTTTAGCACTGTTGATATCCGGAAAATAGACAAGATTATGATTTTTTCTGACCCTTCCCTCGTTTTTGTAAATATTACTGATTTCTGTCTGGAGAATAAACCGGACAGGGCCCCTCAGATTTTCAGGTATGGTTTTATCAATCTTTTCTGCAATTTCTTTTTTCAGGGAAAACAACCCAGGCTCTTTTTCTTCAAGCTTAGTTTCTATTTCCTCAATCCAGGCAGGATAGGTAAAATCCCCGGTCCCCACAACGGTTATCCCCTTGATCTGGGCCACACGATAAAGGTGTTCAAAATCAAGATCCTTTGCGGTTGCCCGTGAATACCTGGAATGGATGTGAAGATCGGCAATAAATTTCATTTTCATGTTGTCCGGTTAAAAGATTTATATTTTCACACAGGCTCAATAATTTACATGATTTCCTCTTAATTTTAAAGCAGGATTCTGATAAAGGATATCTATCCATTACATCACACTATATGAAAGGGTTTTGAATGAACATGGTAAAAGACAAACTCCTCCTGATGACCGGGGCAGACACAAAATCCGCTAACCTTAAGGGGAGGTGCAGATTATGACCTTTTTTGACCCGAAGTCCCAAACGCTGATTCAAAATTTTTGTAAGACCGGGGCCATAAAGACCCGGATTCAACGAATTGCCACGGATCATGCTGAAGACCATCAATTTATTTCAATTGCCGATGAGCTTTCTACTCTGATGCCGGATCTTGCCATTGAATCCAGAAAAAGCGTCTCCGGCCTGCCCGGATTCAGTTTTAAAGACAATATTGTCTGGTCGGCATTTCCCTTTGATAAAGAACTGGAGCCATTTCTTGAAGCCCTGTCCATCCTTTCCGGCCATGAATCAACCCTTTCCGATGCCATCCGGAAAACCCTTGATGATATTGATATCCCGGTCCGGCTGACCCTGTATATTGCTCTTCAATGCCCCTTCTGCCCCACAGTCGTCAAAACAGTTTTACCGCTGGCGCTTCACTGCCCTCACATCATCCTTCACATCATCGACGGAAGTCTGTTTCCGGAAACTGCCGCAAAAGAGGGGGTGATGTCGGCTCCCTGTCTCATTCTTGATGACGGATTCAGATGGACCGGCCATGTGACGGCCGCTGAAATCCTTAACATGATCCTCAACCGGGACCCATCCCAACTCAGCCCTGAAACCCTGCAAACCATTCTCGAACAGGGGGATGCCGCCTGGATCACTCGACAGATGATCGAAAAGAATCAGATCTTTGACGGTTTTATTGCGCTTCTGCTTCACGACACCTGGTCCGTTCGCCTTGGTGCCATGGTCATTGTCGAGGAATTATCTGAATCCCATCCCACTCTTGCCGCCCGCCTCTGCCCTATTCTCATGGACCGGTTTGATAAAAAAGAAATCCCGGTAAAGGGTGATATCCTTTATGTATTTGGGCTGACAGGGGATGAAAACACAAAAGAGTGGATCAAATCAAAGCTTAACTCATTTGAACAACCGGATCTGGTGGATGCTGCCATGGATGCCATAGATGTTCTGGCATCAAAATAATCAGAGTGGATCAGGTTCCATTGACAATCCGGGATTGAAAAGCATATTTTAAATATCCATAATCAATTCGAAACATATGGATGGATATAAAACGAGGAGGTACCAAATGAAAATAATCAATTACAAAGATGTTCTGCCCACTGTCATGGACAGTGAAAAAATAAAAAATGTTGTGGGCCGCGTGATGCTCGGCAAAGAAGACGGGGTAAAGAATTTCTGTATGCGCCTCTTTGAAATGGGGCCTGCCGGATATACCCCGCTGCATGCCCACAACTGGGAGCATGAGGTCTTTGTTCATTCCGGGCAGGGTGAGGTCTTTATCAAGGATGCGTGGTATTCACTGAAAGATGGATCAGCCGTATTTGTTCCCCCCAATATTGAGCACCAGTTCAGGAACACCTCAGACAAACCCTTTATTTTTGTCTGTCTGATCCCTTCAGGAGCCCCGGAACTATGACGGATTTACGATCCTGCGTAGGCAAAAACGGCCGGTTTATTGTCGGTGTTCACAGACCTTTTTTTGAAATCAAAAACCTGAGAAAAAATCAATATTTTGAAAGCCTTGGGGAGTTTGAAGACGGAACCGTCGTTGACAACCGGTTGAATTTTCCGGATCAGGATCTGTACGAGCCCAAAGCCGACATCATTTATGAAATCAATAATCCTTTTCCCTTCAGGGGAACCACCTATATCAATTCAGCCTGGGCCGATGCAAAGGCAACGAACCCCGGAACCATAGGAATTCAAGCCCCGGAACCCTGCTCCCTGTTTCAAAATTTCAAAACCATCATAGAGAATAAAGACTTTGACCTGAAAGAGAAAACCAATCTGCTCAATCTTCTACCCCATCCCCTTCAGATTGCGATAGCCCAGGCATCCACCGACCCGGAAGAGCTTGTGCTCCTCTCACAAAAATCCTGCCGTATCCTCTTTGGCAATGACGGCCAAACCCCTGTGGGAATCGGCTATAAAAAGAATACATCCGGGAAAATAAGCCCAGACATCCATGACCCTGAATTATTTGAAGTGCTGGTGAACAATCCGCATCTGCCGGATACCTGGAAAAACGCCCTGGTATTGAAACCCGGTGTGCAGGGAACCAATGAAATCACGGGGGAATATCTTTCTCATGACGGCAACACCCATGTTTTTGAATACCTGAGACGCAATTCCTATATCCCCTGGGGCCATTTCGCCTCCAACATGGCCAACGATGCCGTCCGATACAGGGCAAGGGATCTGACGGATGAAGATATGAGAGGCATCCGCCACCTTTACTACCAGAGGGCATTCATCAGACTTGGGGCTGATCTCGATATCCCCTTTCCTGAGAAAAGAGAGGCCCTCACCGAAAAGAACCTTGAAACCTTAAGAAAAAAAATCCTCAAAACCCTGAAGCAACCGGCTGCTCCTTCACTCACCTTTGACAGCACGCTCTGGGGATGGAATTTTGGCTTTGGCTATGCCCAGTCCGGCCACAGACTTCATGCCTCCCACCAGATGATCCACCAGCAGAATGCCATGATCCCGAAAGAGGTGAGGACGGAATCGGGCGAAGACATACCGTCATTTGCCTGCGGTGACCTGATCCGTGATTTCATCATCCAATACCGGCAGGCAACCGGAAAACTTTTTTTCGAGACTTATATCGATTGCATCAGAAACAACACCAGAACCGATGGGCAACAGGAAGGTCCCTCCTCCCTCATCCTTGCCGAAGATGACCATACGATTTTGTTTGTTCCAAAGGCCCAGGTATCGGAATGGGAACTTCAGCTCATGCCCAAAACCGCTTGCGGCAATATTCTTGAAGCCGATACAAAAATGCGCCAATCCCTTGACAAGGCGATCCTGACCGCCATAAAAACCCTTGAATCCCTGGGGGCACAATTTGTGACATGCATTGAATTTTCAAAACGGTTTGATTCATCAGATACGGATCAAAGACTTCTCTATTCTTTTATCCCCAGGCTTCCCTATGCGCCCGGCACCTTTTCCGAAGCCCAGCTCAGATGGATCAGCGGCGCATATCCTGAAGATGTTGCACTTGCCTGCCGCAGGGTAATAAAAACACAGGAGAAATGCACATAGCCATGGTTCTTCATGATTTTATCTATAAATGGGACGGGAAAAGCGCGGAAGGCGAAAAACCGGTTTCCTGGTGGCCGGGATCATACCATGTAAAAATTATCCGACTCGGCACAGACAGTGAAGGCATAAGCTACCTTGTGCCCTTTGCCGTGATCCTGAAAAATGCAAGGATAAATCCCACCATGAATACTTCACTGAAAAACTATATCCATAATTTTGCAGAAAAAATCTCCAGGGCCTATTCTCTTGATATGGAAAAAACCCTCTGGGTTGAACTGGATGATACCATAGAAGTAACACGGATTCACCCTGATTCGAAACTAACCCAGGCAACGCTGTACACCATCCCCTGGCGGCCCATCCGACCCAATGAACTTGAATTGATCGAACCCTATCTGTCAGATATGTAAAATATAATTTTTCTTTAAATTTTTAGACCTGGGCGTCATCAAGGCTGAAACCCTTCGATCAGCAGGTTTATTTCCTCTTCAGTCACGCTTGGCTCGTCAGAAGCTTTAAATCCAAAAATATGAAGCAGCTTGTTTGTTGAACTACTCAGCAGAATCACCAATGGGTAGGCCAGGCGTAAAAATGGACGGGAACCGGGAGGCATCGGTGTGGGGGTAGAATTTGGCACCGGAAAACATGTTCATGAATTCCTGGTTCACGTTGAGTTCAATATAAGTGATGGACTGCCGGATGTTCAGAATCCGGTCAAAGGCATGGGGTGATGTTAAAAGCAGCTTGGCACCGCCAAGTGAGCTGTTGCCAAGGACTTCAAAGGTGGAGAGCGGTATATCGGGCAGCATGCCGATGGATATAGCGGAGACGGGATTGATGAAGGACCCGAAGGTTCCTGCCACAAAAAATTTTTTCAAGTCCGTGAATTCCAGGCCTGCGGTATTTTTCACGATCACTTCCAGGATGGTGTACATAGCGGCTTTGGAACTGGTGAGAGAATTTAAATCCACCTGGCTGAGAATAATGGGTTCCCCTGTTCCGGAAAGGGTTTTGTCCACCAGGATAAAGGCTTTGATGCCTTCTTTTTCAATGAGGCGGCGACCGCAGACCGGTTCTGAAAATTTACCCCGGATATCAATGCGGCCGGATACAAAAAGGGCGGCCGCCAGATCGATCATGCCGGACCCGCAGATCCCGACAGGCTTCTGATCCTCAATGGTATGAAAAAGGATGTCACGGGACTCCGGGTCCACCCAGACCCGGTCGATGACGCCTGGTTTTGCAGTCATGCCCATTTTGCTCATCCCGCCTTCCAGGGCCGGGCCAGCCGCACCTGCACAGGCAATGAGAAAATCTTTTGAGCCCACCACAATCTCTGCATTGGTGCCTACATCCACCATGAGGCAGGGCTCTTCTTTTTTGTCCAGGTCAGAAAACAGAATTCCTGCAATCAGATCACCGCCAAAATAAGACCCGATATTGGGGAAAAGGTAGACAAGCGCGTTTTCATTGATCTCCAGATTGAGATGGTGCGCCGCAAGCGTGCCCGGGATATTGGTGCAGGGGATATAAGGTTCTTTTATGATTTCAAAGGATTCAATACCCATGAACAGATGGGTCATGGCAGTATTGCCCGCAGCCGCGACCATATAGATATCCTCTTTTTCATATCCGTGGGTTTGGCAGAGAGATGCGAGGTTCTGGTTTACGGCTTCAATGACAAAGCGGTTCAATTTCTCAAGCCCGCCGGGTTTGGCTGAATAATGAATTCTTGTAAGAACATCCGCCCCGATAAGAGCCTGGGGATTATCGAATCCGATTTTACCGACCTCAATGCCGGTCTCAAGATTGACCAAGGCCATCTCAATTCTTGTGGTGCCGATATCTATGGCCGCACCCAGAAGGGCTTTTTCCGATTCAGGGGGAAGAAGGTCGATCAGAATCCAGGATTCCCTGTTCCGGAAAACCACGGCCTTTGCCCTGAATCCCCAGGATCGAAGGTTGGACGGCAGGGTTTTCACCACCGACAGGGGTATCCGGATGTGTCCGGTTCCTATTTCGTCCTTAAGGCTTTTTTCAAGCCTCTCTGCATCTGCAGTATTGTTGCTCAAGCTCGGTTTCTGAACCTCCACCAGCCGGACAAAACCTTTGCCTGGAATCATTTTCTCAGCTTCTCCAGGCGTGCCTTGACTTTGGGGAAATAATTCATTTCTGTGTGGGGCAAAAAGAGTGCGCCCATATAGTGATCCATGTATGAACGGGTGGAGGCCAGTTCAAAATTGGTCATCATATTGACCACATTCATGACATCCCGGCGAAGGGCATTGGTCAGAGCATTAATCTTGCACCCGAGAAGGGAGCCATTGCCAAGATAGGTGACTTTTTCAGGTTCGATTTCCGGCAGAAGGCCGATGGTGATGGCGCTCTGAAGATCCACATAGCTTCCAAATCCGCCGGCAAGGATGATGCGTTCAATATCGGTAATGGACATTCCGATCTCTTCCAGCAGGGTCAGGGCAGCACTGTACATGGCGCCCTTGGCCCGGATCAGATTGTCAATATCCGGTTCGGTGATGGTGATGTCTCTGTCAATGGCTGTGTTTTCCTTATACACCAGGACATATTCCCAGATATCATCGGTCTGCCGGATTCTCGGCGTATTCAAGGTCCGGTTGAATTTGCCCCTGGAGTCGATGACCCCGGTTTCAAGAAGCTTGGCCGTAAGGGTAATCATGCCGGAACCGCAGATGCCCTTTGCCTTTTTATTGCCCACGGTAATGATCATGGGTTCATAGGTTTCAGGGTTGATGGAAAAATCTTCAATAGCGCCTTTTGTGGCCCTCATGCCGAATTTTACCCCACCGCCCTCAAAGGCCGGGCCCGCCGATGCCGCCGTGCACACCATCCAGTCCTTGTGACCAATGGCGATTTCCGCATTGGTTCCAATGTCCATGTAGAGGGTCAGCTCACTGAACCGGTACATGCCCGAGGCCATGACCCCGGAAATAATGTCGCCGCCTACATAGCTGGACACACCCGGATAAATCAGGGCAATGGTGTGGTCTGCCAGATCAATATCAATTTCTTTCGCCCTGAACGGCGGATACATGACCGATGCTGGGACATAGGGCTCGCGGCGTATATAGGCAGGGTTTATTTTTAAGAGAAGCTGGGTCATCGTGGAGTTCCCGGCAATGGTAATGGTGGTGATCTCGTGTTTACCCACCTTGCCCTCGGAGAGAATGTCCTGAATGATTTTATTGATGGTTTCAATGATTTTCCGGTGAAGAATTTCAAGGCCGTCCCCTTTTTCTGCAAACATTATCCTTGAAATCACATCCTCGCCATAACTGATCTGGCTGTTGAACTCCCCGTGCTGGGCCAGAACTTCACCTGTCTGGAGATCCAGGAGCTGGCCATAGACCGTTGTAGTCCCCACATCAACGGCAATACCGAAATTCCTTGCAGTGGTGTCAAAGGGTTCTATATTGACGATTTCATTTTTTCCGTCTTCCCGCACCGGTCTTACAATGGTGGCGGTTACCTTGAAATCTCCCTGCCGTATGAGATCGGGAATCTTCCGGATGAGGTCCAGGTTCATGTTGAGGCGATGCTCATGGTGGTTGAACCTTAAATGGTTAATGATTCTGGCCATGTCGGCCTGGTTGTCTCCAATGGTTGCGGGGGCCAGCTCCAGATAAATCTTTTCCACAGGCGGAATAAAAAGGCCGTCCTGCCGAAGTTCATCTACATCCGCATAAACGGCTTTGGCCGTATGCCTTCCGCCCAATTGTGCATTAAGGCGGCTGGTATCCACCTGTGACTCAACCGGAATCCGGATGGTGATATCTGAAGTAATCTGCGACTGGCAGGCCAACCGATATCCTTTTCCCTGATCTTCGTCGGAAAGATGCTCGGATATTCCGCCGTCCATGGTCCCTTCTTCCAAGAGGACCCGGCATTTGCCGCAGACACCGGTCCCGCCGCAGGAGGCATTGATATGAACACCTGCTTCCATAGCAGCCCGGATAAGACTTTCACTGGGCTCAACATTAACACTGACAGTGTGAGGTAGAAATTTTACCGTATAGGTCATGGTTCAATCCTTATGCTGAAATACGTTTACCAAAATCCTGAAACCTTGAAGAAAGTATAAGCATTCTCTTGATGATTTGGCAAGTCAAGACTCCTGGAGCAAGTTAAATAATTATAGGCAAAATCATAAATTTGAATTGAAATTTTCAGATCTTTATGGAAGGATAGGGCGTTTGCCACTAAAGATGATTTAGCAAATATAACCGATTCATCAAAAAGGGGAATTTGAATGAAAAAAATTGATGAAGAAAAATTACGACAGATCGTCGGTGATGCGAATATCAAGACAGACCCTTCCGACCTCTATATCTACGGCTCAGACTCATCGGTCCACCATGCCATGCCCTGGGCCATTGTAAGGCCAAAGACCACGGAACAGGTTCAGGGCATTATGAGATATGCCAATGAAAATCTGATTCCGGTTATTGCCAGGGGCGGAGGTTCCGGCATGTGTGGTCAGACCGTACCGGTCATGGGCGGTATTATTCTCGACATGAAGGGAATGAATAAAATTCTTGAGATCAACCTTGAAGATGTTTACTGCCGGGTTGAACCCGGTGTGGTGGACGATGATCTGAATCTCGCCCTGAAACCTCATGGGGTCTTTTTCCCGCCGACACCGGCATCGAGCAGGATTGCCACCATTGGCGGTGAAATCGCCAACAATGCCAGTGGGGTCAGGTCTGTTAAATATGGGGCCACACGGGATGCAGTCCTCGGTATGAAAGTAGTGCTTCCCAATGGCGATCTGGTGAACCTGGGCGCCCGCACAAGGGTTGAGGCTTCAGGATATCAGCTCCATAAGCTCATGGTGGGATCTGAAGGAACGCTGGGTATAGTGGTTGAAGCCACCTTAAGCTTTGTGCCCATCCCGGAATTCCGGTGTATGGGCGTTGCCAATTTCAATACCTTGAAAGATGCCGGAGACGCCATCGGCTCCATCATGGCGTCCGGTGCCATCCCGTCCATGCTGGAACTGGTGGATGATGTGGCCATCAAAGCCGTCAATAAGACCATGAACCTGGGGTTGAAGGAAGTCGCGGCCGCCCTGATTTTTGAGGCCGACGGCATGGTGAAAGAAGCTGTGGATTACGAAATCAATAAAATGAAGGCTATCTGTCAGAAACACAATGGTGAAGATATTTATGCCAGTTACGACCCCAAGGAGAGAGACAAGATATTCCTGGGCCGCAAATCTCTTTTTCCAGCCTTGTCAAAATATGATGACAATCTTGCCAGCACCGCCCTTGCTGATGACATGGCCGTGCCTTATTCAAAGATGGCGGAAATGGCCGGAAAAATCCATGAAATTGCAGACCGGCACAATATTGTCATGACCGCCTATGGTCACTGCGGTTCAGGGTGCATGCACACCAAAATCCTTATGGACACAAGGCGCAAAGACCAGTGGGAATCGGCCAGAAAAGCCATCACCGAGGTCTATGAATATGTCCGGTCCGTCAATGGAACCACTAGTGCCGAACATGGTATCGGCCTTTCCAAGGCCGAATCCTTTAAGATTGAAAAAGCAGATTCCCTGCATCTTCTCAGCCTCATCAAAAAGGCCATCGACCCCAATAATATCCTGAATCCGGGCAAACTCTCCCAGGCACCGGAAGACTGGGTAACGGCAACCAACCTCAGATATTCTGTGAACTGCTAACGATAAAGGTTATGTCAATGGAAACTAAAATAAAAGAATTCAAACATCTTGAAAAATGGCAGAAAACTCTGGCAAACTGCATCCGGTGCGGATACTGTTTTGAGCATTGCCCCATGTTCAAGCACACGGGATGGGAATCGGATGCGCCACGGGCCAAAATCATCACAGCCTTCGGCCTCTTGTCTGGAGAGGTTGAACCTTCTGAATCCGCCGCCCATAAAATGTTTTCCTGCTTTTATTGCAAACGGTGTGAGGCTGCCTGTTCCTCCGGGGTAAACCTCACGGATATTTTTACGGATGCGAAAAAAGACCTGGTTGAAATGGGTCTCAAAGGACCCGGCACCACTTCCACCACCAAAATGTCCTGTGCCCGTTGCCTGATCTGTGTGGGTGCCTGCCCCCATGAAGCACGATCTTATGACGGCAAAGGTATTGCCACGGACCCTGTTAAATGCCGGGCCTGCGGGATCTGTATTGAAGTCTGCCCTGCTGGAGCCGCAACCATTGAAAATAGTTTCGGGACAGATAGGGAAGCACTAATGAATCGGGCAGCCACCTTTTTTTCAACCCATGAATCCGCCAAAGCCATTATTTTTGCCTGCAACTGGTCCTATTATCCCGACCTTCAGGCCTCGGTTCTGCCCGATGCCGAGACTGAAGACAAGAGCTATGAGATCCTTGTCAATATGTGCGGCGGACGTCTTGAACCCCAACTGCTCATGGCACCTTTTCTCAATGATGCCTGGGGGGTCATGGTGGCCGTATGTCCGGATGACAAATGTGATCATAACGGGAATGTCAGGGCTAAAACAATAGTTGAAAGCCTTCAAAATACCTTTAAAAACATTGATATTGATCCGGAAAGGGTTCAACTCGTCCAGATCGCGGCCGGGGACAAGAACAAATTCCAGATGGAAATCGACACCTTTATAAATAAATTGAATGGAATGGGTCCTATACGGTAAAGGAAAACGGTTATGAAGATTGATGTCCCATACGGGAAAGACGGATCCATGTCTGTGGTTATCAGGGATGATATCAAGATTAATTTTCTTGAGGCCAATGATGTTGCCATCGGTGATGAAGATCAGAATATCAGGAATGCCATTCAGAACCCCATCAACAGCAGAAATTTCAAAAGCTTTTTGAGTGATGCAAAAAAAGTCCTGGTGATTGTTAACGATGCCACAAGGCCGACACCTACAAAAAAAATCCTTGAATTTATTTTTGATGCTTTATCAAAGACGGATTTTAATTTCATCATTGCCACCGGCGCCCACAGGGGACCGACAGATGAGGAATATGCCCAGATTTTCGGCTCCTTTTATGAAAAAATCAGGGGAAGGATCATTGTTCATGATGCAAGGGCGGATCAAGACATGGTATTCCTGGGCACCTCCACCAACGGGACGCCCATGCATGTCAACAAAGCCGGGATTGAAGCAGACAAAATCATTATCATTTCATCGGTGGAACCCCATTATTTTGCAGGCTATACCGGCGGCAGGAAATCATTTCTGCCGGGTATTGCCGGGTATAAAACCATTGAGCAGAACCATAAGCTCGCCCTTTCACCGGAGGCCAAAGCACTGGCCTTGGACGGCAACCCGGTTCATGAAGACATGATGGATGCCATCAAAACCGTCAAGCAGGAAATTTTTTCTATCATGACGGTGCTGGATAAGCATCACAAGGTGTATGCCACCTGCTGCGGTCACATCCATGATTCCTTTCATGCCGCCATAACCCTTGCCAACGAAGTCTTTGCTGCACCGCTGAAAGAAAAAGCCGATATTGTCGTGTCTGTGGTTAAATTTCCCCAGGACATTGATCTTTACCAGGCCCAGAAAGGGATTGACAATGCAAAGCTGGCCCTGAAAAAAGGCGGTATCCTGATCCTTGTGGCAAAATGCAGACACGGCATCGGCGGAAAAGCCTTTGCTGATCTCCTGGGGTCCAGCGATACACCCAAGGCGGCTCTTGACACCATTGAAAAGGGCTACGTCCTCGGGTATCACAAGGCTGCAAAAATGGCGGAAATTGGTCTCTGGGCTGAGATGTGGGGGGTCACCGACGTGGCGCCCGAAATCATTTCAAAACTGTTCATCAGGCCGTTTAGCTATCTTCAAGATGCTGTTGATGCAGCGCTTCTGAAAAAAGGACCGGATGCTACCGTCCTTTTTCTCATGGATGGGGGACTTACGGTTCCCATGGTCCAATAAAAATCAAGAGAGCCCGGTCATGTTCATATGTCCAGGCTCTCTCATGATTCCGATTCCGAATTCAGGCCCCGGCGATTTTTCAATTCATATTATATTTTTTCAGTTTTGAATACATCCTGGATTTTGATATCCCGGAAATATCACAGACTTCTTTCACATTGTGCCTTGTGTATGACAAAAGGGCGGAAAGATACTCTTTTTCCGTTTTTTCCAATAATTCGGTCAGCAAAGGAAAAGTCCCCTGATCATAATCGTCCAAGGGATTTTTTTTGTTTTTTAGAGCCGGTATAAAAGATTCTTTGATAACTTTTGCTCTGATATAGGATGGCAGATGGATGGAATAGAGGGTGGGTTCATTTTTTGCCGATGCGACGGCTTTATCCATGGCGCTGGTCAATTCCCTGATATTTCCCGGCCATTCATAAGCCGTCAGGATATCCAGAAATTCAGGCGAAATTCCCTTTGTATCGATTTGATATTTCCTGCAAGACTGATCTATATAATACAGGGCAATTTTAATTGTATCTTCCTGCATCTGTCTCAAAGGGGGCAGAGCAATACAAATCCCTTTTAATCTGAATAAAAGGTCTTTCCTGAATTTTCCCTGGTCGCTTAATGGATCGAGATCTTTGCTGGTAGAGGCAATCACTCTGAAATTGCTGGTTTCTTCTGTTTTTCCGCCAGCCGGGGTGAATGTTCGGCTCTCCATCACCCAAAGCAGGGACTTTTGAACCTGCATGGGAAGCTCCGAAATTTCATCAAGAAAGAGCGTACCGTTGTCAGCGAGTTTAAAGAGCCCTGACCGGTTCTCCACAGCTCCTGAGAAGGCCCCTTTTTTGTGCCCGTACAACATGCTTTCAACAATGGCGTCGTTAATGGCAGAGCAGTCAACAATGATAAAATTTTTTTCGCTCCGGCTACTGTTCAGATGAATGGTTTTTGCCCAGAGTTCTTTTCCCGTACCTTTTTCTCCTGAAATCAGAACACTGGTGTCGGAATAAGCCGCAACAGAGGTCTGCTCAAGACAGACCCGGATTTCCTCTGATTCGCCGATAATGCCGTTTCGTTTTAAAATACCCGGACTGGATACATTCCCTTTTTCTTTTCGAAACTGCAGGGCCCGGCTCACCTGAAGATTAATTTCCTGCCGCAGAAAGGGTTTACATAGATAATTCCAGGCACCGCTGTTAATCGCCATTTCTGCAGCATCAGGATCACTGTCACCTGTAATGATAATAATTTCAGGCGAAGAAGGGGCTGTTTTGAGAGTTTTTATAAGAGCAAGACCGTTGGCGTCCGGAAGGTTGACATCCAGAAAAACAATATCAAACCGACCATTTTTCGCAAGTTCCAGGCCGGCTTTCCCAGTCAATGCAGAACGGCTCTCATGGCTGAGCTTTTCCATCATCTGTGCCAGTATATCGCATATCACCTTGTCATCATCAATAATCAGTATGTCTGCCATTTTTTCTTCCCATATAAATTATGCCGGATAAATCCTTTTTTTATGAACACAAAGGAGACCCTTGTGGAGAATAAAATTAAATTCGCCGAAAATGGAATAAAGCGCAAAATCCCTGTAACGATACAATTCTATTACACGATCCAAAAATGGTTGTCAAACCCAATATGAAATGTGGAAGGAAAGGAGAAGAAATGGCAAGGGGCCTTTCACTTCAGATGTCAGGCCCCCTGGTCATTATTTTTTTTATATTCGATTACAAATCGTTTATGGCGCTGGTCAGCTCGGGCATGAATTCAATGATATTGGCCACGATTCCCACATCCGCCACCTGGAAGATGGGTGCTTTGGGGTTCTTGTTCACGGCAACAATAAAGGGATTGCCTTTCAGTCCGCCCAGGTGCTGGAAAGAACCGGAGATACCCATGGCCATGTATACTTTCGGCTTAACGGTTTTACCAGAGGTACCGACCTGTCTTCCCTTTTCCAGCCATTTTGCATCCACAATGGGTCTTGAGCAGGAAACCACCGTCTTCATGGCTTTGGCAAGTTCTTCTGCGATTTCAATATTTTCCTGTTCCTCAATACCGCGGCCTATAGAAACCAGAACGTCGGCTTTGGTAATATCCACATCGCCGACTTCGGCCTGAACAACCTCAATGAATTTTCTTTTTGCGGAAAGATCACCGGCATTGCTGGATTTATCCACCACGGCACCGGAAGCTGTTTTTCCATCAACCGCTGCAAAAGATCCGGGCCTGATGGTGATAATAGCACCGGAAGAGACATCAACAGCCACATGGGTGCTGACAGCTCCGCCCAGTTCCTGGCGGGACGCTTTCAGGGTGGCACCTTCCATACCGTCAAAATTGACAATGTCTGCTGCATAGGCAGCATTCATTTTAACGGAAAGGCCGGGGGCCAGATCCATACCGAAGGTATTGTGGGGCATAAGAACAATCGCACCTGCCGGAATCGTATTCAACAAGGCTTTGCGGACAACTTCTGCATTGGGATATGCAAGGTCTGCATGATCGATTTTGATGACTTCGGCATAGAGGCCTGTCATTTCTTTTGCAACTTTATCCAGGTCTGCGCCTGAACCTGTCAGAACAGCAGTCAAGGATGCGCCTTTATCAATCTTTGCCGCTGCGGTTGGAAATTCCATGGCCACATCTTCGGCAACACCGTTTTGAAATGGAATATAAGCAAAAATCTGTGTCATGATTAGAGCCCTCCTTTTGATTTAAGCTTTTCAATCAGTTTTGCAATGATCTCGTCTGTAGAGCCTGCAAGCATTTCAGCACCTGCACCCATATCCGGTACAAAATAATCAATTCTTTTTGTTTTTGCTCCAGCCTTTCCCACGCTGCCTGCGGCAAGGCCAAGGTCAGATGCGCTTTTCACGGGAATTTCAACACTGGCAACTTTTCGAATGCCGCGAATACCCACATACCGAGGTTCATTAATGCCGGTCTGGATGGAAAGAACACAGGGAAGCGCGATCTCATTCATTTCCTGGTTACCACCTTCTATTTCCCTGCCCACTTTTATTTTGCCTTCACCCATTTCGATTTTATTAACCAGTGATGCATAGGGCATATCCAGCATGGCTGCCAGCATTCCGCCGACCTGGCCAGCGCCTTCATCTGCCTGGGCTCCGGTAAAGATGAGATCATATTTGCCTTTTTCAATTTCAGCCTTGAGGATGGTTGCAATCCCTTTTCCGTCAGATCCTTCAAAGGCATCATCAGACAGAAGAATACCATTATTGGCTCCCATGGCCATTTCACGTCTCAGAACTTCTTCAGACTCACTATCACCCACAGTGATGACCGTGACATTTCCGCCCACTTTATCAACAATCTGAATCGCTTCTTCAACAGCGTAATTGTCCCATTCATTCACTGAATACACCAGATCACCGCGATCAAGATCATTTCCGGCACTATTGAGTTCGAACTCGTTCTCAGCAGTATCCGGTACTCTCTTGACACATACCAAAATTTCCATTGTTGCCTCCTTTAAATCAATTATCCATTACAGGCTTTAAGCTTTTTTTAAAAACCTGTAACCCAGTTATTATCTAAATAAGATGCTGCTCAATCAGTTCCGTAAAATCCAGAGCCTCCATCTGCCCTTCTTTTCCTGCCACCTTGATGGCATCCTGGATGTTAACCAGGCAGAAAGGACAGGCCGTTATGATGACGGTTGCTCCGGCTTCAGCAGCCATATTCACCCTTAAAACACCCATTCTTGTTTCTTCTTCCGGTTCATAGAAGAGCATCAGCCCACCACCGCCGCAGCAGAAAGACCGGTCGCGGCTCTTTTCAAGCTCCACCCGGTTCAACCCTTGAATGGCATCCAGCGCCTGCCTCGGATCTTCATAAATGCCATTGTGCCGCCCAAGATAACAGGGATCATGATATACATAGACCTTTTCAGGGTTGAGGCAGGGTTTCAGATCCAGTTCGCCCGTCCTGATTTTCTCGGCCACTACCTGGCTGATATGTTTGACCGGAGGAAGGTTTTTATAATCATTTTTCAAGGCATTATAGGCATGGGGATCTGAGGTGACGATCAGTTTTACGCCTGTTTCCAGGATCGCCTCCGTATTCTGTGATTTCAGATCCTGGTACAGCATTTCCTCACCAAACCGCAACACCTCGTTCCCGCTGTCTTTTTCAAGCTTTCCGAGAATTCCGAAATCCACACCTGCTTTTTTAAGAATAAGAGATGTCTTTCTTGCAATGGTCTGGATATTGTCATCATAGGACGTAATACTGTCCACAAAGTACAGGGTATCGGCTGTTTCTCCATCCAGATCCTTAACTTGGCATACCGAACTGAATTCCTTATCTTCAGCCCATTCAGCCCTCTTTTTCTCCATTTTACCATAGGGATTCCCACGTTTTTCAAGAGCCTTCATGGGTTTCTGAAGGGATTGAGGCACCAAGCCTTCATCGACCATGCCACGCCTTAAATCCACCATCTTGTCAATGTATTCAATCCCCAGGGGACATTCTTCCTCACAGGCACCGCAGGTGGTGCAGGACCAGATTTCATCTTCCGTATAGATATCCTGAACCAGGAGTTTGTTACTGTTATAAATTTCCCCTGAAAACGGGTAATTTTTAAACATCAGATCCCTCGCCTTGATCGTAATGAATCTGGGAGATAAGGGCCGTCCCACCGCATTGGCCGGGCACTGATCCGAACACCGACCGCAGTCAGCACAGGAATAGAAATCCAGCATATGCTTCCAGGTAAAATCTTCCAGTTTTTTAACCCCGAAAGACTTCAGGTCATCCAGCTTATCATCATCAATTCCATACATGACAGGCTTGATTTTTCCTTTTTGAACCCGCATGAAAAACACATTGAAAATTGATGTGATGACATGAAAATGTTTGCCCATGGGCAAAAAGCAGAGGAAAAAGAAAAATGCCAGATCATGAACATAATAAACGAAAATATGAAGTCCCTGAAGAACATTCAACGACACGGATGACAACATGATCTTGAATAGCCAGACCAATGTCAGGGGTGCTAGAAAATGGGCCTCTCCGGTTTTCTGAAATTCAAAGGCAGCTTCCGTGGCTTCAAAAAGGCTTTCGGAAATCATGAGGGTTGAAATAACACAGAGAACAAAAACCGCTTCTGCTGTGTGGTCTTTTCCATATTTCTCAGGAACGGCATAGCGCTTGGGTTTGAAAATCCCTCTTCGAACGGCCGCAACAATACAAGCCATCAGGACAAAGGTGGCGGCATAATCCTTGATAAAATTATACACAAGGCCGAGACCACCCCCCAATCCGGGAAGAACAAACCCATCTGAAAAACCAATAATAACGAGTGAAATCGATCGAACGGACAGGATCAGAAACCCTGCAAAAATAATGATATGGAGCACGCCAGCGAGCATATAGCGGGGCTGGCGCATCTGACCCAGCCAAATTATGATAAGGTTTTCTATCCGTTTACCGATATGATCAAAGCGGTTGTCCGGATTTGCTCTCACAAGGGGAGCAATCCGTCTTGCCATGATATAAACAAATAAGCCTATCCCAATAAGGGGCAGTACAAATGACAATAACGCTGCGGGAAATATCCCAAAAAATTTATAACTTGCAGGACCAATTATTGAAGTCATCCTTCTTTACCTCCAAAATAATTCTTAACCTTATGAATATGAACTCAAAAGATTTAATAAACATGTAAGAACACGTCAAGCAAAAAGCTAAATTCAGCAAAATTCTTTGATTCAGAAAATATATGGCGTTTATTGTTCTCTCACACCTGTCAGGTATAGATCCACAAGGGGATCTGCCATGGAAACCAGATCATATCGGCCCTCTGCGGATACCCATGTACTGATGACACCCTCCACAGCTCCGAGTATAAACCGTTTTACAAGTCCTACAAAAAGATCCTGGCGCATGACCCTTTCGATCTGTCCCTGTTCGATAATATCGGATAAAAGATCAAGATACATTTTTGAGATATCCTTTATCTGAGATTGAATATCCCTTAAATACCTCGCTTCAGACTGAAAAATAACCGCCATGTTTTTATCATTCTGAAACTCTTCAAGATGGCACCGGATCAACAGCCTTAATTTTTCTTCGGCATTTTTTCCTTTTTCAACAGAGGCTCTCATTTTCTCAAATACAATCTCTGTTTTGTAGCTGATGTACTGGTAGAGAATATCATCCTTATTTTTAAAATACAGATAAAGGGTACCGTCCGCAACCCCGGCCTGTGCCGCAATCTGTGAAATGGTGGCCTTGTAGAAACCATGTTCGGCAAACACCGCACCGGCACTGTTCAATATAATTTGATACTTTTCCGATTTATTTTTCTGCAATCTTTGTATTTCCTCTTTTAATAACAATGAATAAAGGTTCATCATCTAACAAAAGATCGAACTAAATGTCAAGCCAATAATATTGAAAACCCATCCTAGGATAATCATATATTATTTCTTTAATTTACAAAGTGTTATAAATTGACATTGTTTTTTTAAATCGAGATAAATTTTAATCTCACCCCATACAGTCGATCATGAATGAAAATTCATTATTCAATATCTCTCTTGATTTTAAGATCATTTCATGTAAAAAAAGGATAAAATGGGTTTCATTTTCAAAAAACCAGGGAGGGTGACATGACAAAACCATTTGGCTACTCTTCAGATTTTGAACGGGCGCTTGATTTCGGTCGCCCCCCCAACATAAAAAAACTTTTCCCTAATCCAGGTCCCAAAGCGAAACAAATCCAATCTGAAAATCAATTCCAACAAAGGTCTGGAAGGAAATTTTGAAGATTAAAAAAAAACTTAAGTTTTAAATTTCTTAGGCCGATATTATTGTCTAAGGAGAGAAATAGATGCAGATACCTTCATACCAGATACAAAATGTCCTGAAAGTTTACTCAAAACAATTGAGCCAGGGCAAAATCATGAGCAGAAACAGGTTCGGTAATGCCAACACAAGTTCTGCCGACAGCGTGACCATCTCTTCCGAAGGAAAACGACAGGCCATTATCGATAAAGTCGCCGCTAATATTGTTGATCGGATTATCACGGAAGGGCCTAAAGAAAAAAATGAAGAAATAATTACCTCACAGATTGAAAAAGAACTTGGGAAAAAAATCAATTTCACAAAAGATAGAAATCAGTTCACTTATACCGTGATTGATGAAAACAATCAAAAAACCACCCGAACTCTGTCTGTTGAGGATTCGAAATTTATCCTGAAACGCATGACGGAACTGGCGCGGCAGGTCGCGAACAGCAATATGGAGTTATAAGGAGATACAAATCATGAAAATATCCAACACCACTCCCAATTATATCAACCAGGCCTATGCCGGTCAAATGAGCAACACTGCCAATCAGAATTTGAAATCTCAAAAACCGGCTGATGAAATAACAGACAGCATTAATTTATCGAACGAAACAAAACTTCGGCAGAAAATAAGTATAGCCATGGAAAACGAGCCTGTGGAAAGAAAAAAATATGTGGCCGATATCAAGCAGCAAGTTGAAACCAATCAATATAATATCAATGCCGAAACCGTTGCTGAAAAAATAGTGGGTTCTTCCATGAACCAATTCGGATAATAGCAATAATTGCCCGGCATTTTTTTCTTTATTCTGGCACCATCCCTTACGAATGAAATTCAACCATCTGATTTTACAGTTTTTTTTGAAATATTCCCAAAATTCACTATTGGCACATCTTTTGCTTAAAGTATTTTAAGTAAAAAGGAGACCATTATGACGAATATAAGCCCAATCAATGAAGCCAACCCCACCTTTGGGGCCCCAAATGCCAGACCTTCAAAAACAGTAGAAACTGATTCTTTTGGAATTGCTCTCGGCAAGGCCCTGGATAAAGCACAGGAGTCGGAAATGGAAGGGACAATGGCTAGTGCTTTGATGGAAATCGGTTCCAAAGAGCTAAAAATTATTAATACTTCTGATATTATTTCCCAAAAAACGGACAAACTTCTAGAAATGCTGGAATCTTATTCTTCTAAATTAGATAATCCGGCGATTTCCTTAAAAAGCATTGCCCCGGTTCTCGATGAGATCAATAAGAAGGCTGAAAGCCTGCTGAAAGAAGCCCAGTTCCTGACCGATGCAGATACAGCCTTAAAAAAGATTGCAACCCAGACCATTGTTACAGCTCAGAAAGAATATCTGAAATTCCAAAGGGGGGATTATCTTTGATAGGAACGCTTTGCCCGGTCCCAGAGCAGTTCTTTCTCATCTCTTGAAAGAGTTTGAAGAATAAGATTTTTTTCTTTCAATTCTTTTTCCATTAACCGGAATCTGCCTTCAAATTTTGCCGTTGCCTGGGCAAGGGCGGTTTCCGGATGAAACTGTGCAGCTCTTGCCACGTTGACCAGAGAAAAAAGAATATCCCCAAATTCCATTGCCGCTTCATTTTTGTCCTGCGATTTTAAAGCGGATTCAAATTCTACAATTTCGCTTTTGGCTGTGTCCAGTATCTCTTCAGAGTTATCCCAATCAAATCCCACTTTGACAACACATTGGGATACCTTTAATGCCCTGATCAGGGAAGGCATCCCCGAGGGAACGGAATCCAGAACGGATTCCGATTTCCGGCAATCATCGTTTCCCTTTTCCAGGGCTTTAATGCTCTCCCATTGGCGGTTCAGCTCGCCTTCATTTGAAATAACAGCATCCTCATAGACATGGGGATGCCGGCGAATCATTTTTTGGGCAACGGTTTCAACAACCCCTGACAAGTTAATCGTTTTTTTTTCCTGAAAGATCTCAAGGATGAATAAGAGCTGAAACAACACATCTCCAAGTTCCTCACAGATATTTTGGAGATCTTTTTTTACAATGGCTTCCTCCAGCTCATAAACTTCCTCAACAAGGCATTGCCACATGGTTTCAGGGGTTTGTTTTCTATCCCAGGCACACCCATTATCACTTCTTAATGTTCTGATGATGTCAAACAGCTTATCCAGTGTTTCCAAAATATTACAAGATTCCTTCCAGTTTCTTTACAAAATCCTTTCTGGTATTTTTAGAAACGAATAGGGTCATGGATTTAGATATTTTTGCAACATAGGGAGACAGTTTTGAGCCTCCAATCACAGTTGAGCCTTTCGGAACAAAATGGGTGATCATAATAAAAATGACGGACACGATCAAGAGGCCTTTTGCTGCGCCAAAAACAAGACCAAAGGTCCTGTCCACCCATCCTAAAAAAACAAGGTTTAACAATTTCCGGATCAGGATGGAAATGAAGCTGACAATGATCAAAATGACACAGAATAAAACAAAAAATGCCGATAGATTTCTGACTCCCGGATTATGAACCCATTTTTCAATATGGACACTGATCAGGGGATAATAGGTATAGGCGCCGTAGAAGCCTGCTACAACCCCTATAATTCCGGATACTTCGCCAATCAGACCCTTAAAAAGACCCCGTATCAGGCAAAATGCAATAATCACGATGATGATGACATCAAAAGTGTTCATGTTACCTCTGTTTTTTTTGATGAAAAGCCCCTTCTCAATAACAATGAACCCGATTTTTAGTCAAGATTTTTATTGACCTTTAAGCAAATAAAATGCACCCTATAGGCCATGAAAAGCGTAGAATTTCAAAACCTCGGGCTTACCAGAGATCTTTTCGGTCATCAGAACATCAATCTGGATAAAATCTGTGAAGCATTTGATGTCAAGATCAACTCAAGAGGAAATTCCCTCCTCATTAATGGCGACTCTCAGAGTGTGACCCTGGCGGAAAAACTGCTTCATGAGTTCTATCATCTCATGGAAAACAATTTTTGTTTCAGTGATGCCGACTTTGATGCTGCCATCAACACGGTTAAACAAAACACCCATACCCATCTCAAAGATATCTTTTTAACCACTGTCTATAAAACCGTAAAAAACAAACCTATCACACCAAGGAATCTGACTCAGCAAAAATATACAGAGGCCATTCTCAAAAATGATATTCTTTTTTCTATCGGCCCTGCCGGAACCGGAAAAACCTATCTTGCCATGGCTCTTGCAATGGCTGCCTTTTCACGGGGAGAAGTAAAAAAAATTGTCCTGACAAGGCCTGCGGTGGAAGCCGGGGAAGCCCTGGGGTTTCTTCCCGGAGACCTTGCCCAGAAGATCAACCCATACTTAAGACCCCTGTATGATGCCCTTTATGACATGATGGAATTTGAAAAAGCAAAATCTCTTATAGAACAAGATATCATCGAAATTGCGCCGCTTGCGTTCATGCGGGGAAGAACCCTGAACAATGCCTTCATCATCCTGGATGAAGCCCAGAATACAACCTCAGAGCAGATGAAAATGTTATTAACCCGGATCGGCTATGGTTCAAAGGCGATTATTACGGGAGATATTACACAGATAGATCTGCCCTCGAAGAAAAAATCCGGTCTTATTGAAGCCAGAAATATTCTGACAAAAATAAAGGGCATTGAATTCATATATTTCTCAAAGGATGATGTTGTCCGACACAAACTCGTATCCAACATCATTGACGCCTATGAAAAAAAGCAAGAACGAAAATAGTATTGAACAATTAAAAAATTTTTTTCTGACTTCACAGTCTGTCCTCTGGGTTCTGCTTTTTGTCATAACTCTTGCCTTTACAATTACACACTATCCGGGACAGAGCAATCCATCCTATTCTTATACTATAGGGGATGTGGCAAAAAGGGATATTAAGGCCCCAAAAAATTTCTTTGTTGAAGATAAAGCCGCTACAAATCAAAAAAAGAACGAGGTCAGAGAGTCTGTCAAATCCGTATATGATTATGATGCCGGACTCGTGGACAGGATAGCAGCTAATATTGACAATGCCATGAAAGTTCCCCGAGAACTGTTTGCCAAAGCAAACGAACATGACCCGGAGCCAACTCTTGCTATTGTGCTGGAAACAAAAGCTGCTTTTGAAGAAAAACTGGGAATCGAAGTTAGCAAAAATGCCTATGCTGTTTTACACCGATATCAATTCTCCTCTGATATTTCCATGAAGATGAAAATCGTTCTTGAAAAAATTCTGGCCATCGGTGTTGTGGCCAACAAAGAGCTTTTATTGAAAGAAGAAAACAAGGGGATTGTTCTTCAGACTATTGGTACCAGGGATGAAAGAATTGTCAATGTTTTAAAAACCTTTTACAGCCCTGAGCAGGCAAAAGTTATGGTTCGGATCGAAGGGCAGCCAATCCTGAAGGATTTGAATTACAATCTGTCCAACCTGATCGTTGACCTTTGCCAGAGACTGCTGCAACCCAATATTTCCCTGAATAAAAATGAAACGGAAAGAAGAAGCCAGGACGCTGCAGCTCAGATCAAGCCGATCCTCTATCAAATCGTTGCAGGCGAGATGATTCTCAGGGAAGGAGAGCGTGTTGACAAAGTACAGTTGGTAAAACTCAATGCCCTCCAGGAGCAGGTGGAAGAAAAGGATATCTTCGTTTCCAGTACAGGGCTTGCCCTGATTACTTTTCTCACGATTTTAACGGTATATCTTCTTTTTATAAAAAACCATAAAAAATTAAAGCCTGACCATAATAAGCATATACTCTTTCTTGCTCTTGGGCTTGTCCTTTATCTGACCTTTGCCAAAGCAGCAACCTATATTGCTCAGTCCGCCAACCCGGACCTATCCTGGGATATTTCTTCAGTCTCTTTTTTCATGATCATTCCGATCCCTGCAGCTGCAATGGTAACATGCCTCTTTCTCGGGTTTGACATTGCAGTTTTTTTTACATTCATTCTGGCCTTGCTGACAAGCCTTGCTTTTTCCGGCAATCTGGAAGTTTTTATTTTCTTCTTTTTATCCAGCATTGCAGCCGCATATTGGATAAAAGAACGGCAGGAAAGAAAAAATTTCATTATCGCAGGATTCAAGCTCGCAATGTTCAATGTTGCACTAGCGCTTTCCCTTTCATTTTATTCCCTTTCTCAGCCGCCAGACGTCATCATTCTTGCTAAAGAAATGGCTTTTGCTTTCTGCGGGGGGCTATTTTCAGTCACACTCACCATTGGTTTCGCTCCACTCATTGAAGTTATTTTTGATTATTCAACAGACTCCAAGCTCTTGGAATTTGCTAATCTTGATCAACCATTAATGCGACGATTGATGATTGAAGCTCCCGGCACCTATAACCACAGTGTCATTGTTGCCACGCTTTCCGAAGCGGCTGCCTCCTCCATCAACGCCGGCACTCTGAGAGCAAAAGTTATGGGTTACTATCATGATATCGGAAAGCTCGATAAAACATTGTATTTCATAGAAAATCAGGCCGATGGGAAAAATAAACACGACAAGCTTTCTCCATCCATGTCTGCCCTGATATTAATTCAGCATGTTAAAAAAGGGATTGAACTTGCACGGCAACATAAACTCGGAAACGAAATTCTTGAAAGCATTACCCAGCATCACGGGACGTCTCTGATTAAATATTTTTACCAAAAAAGTCTGAATAGCGGAAATGACACTGTCAAAGAAGAAGATTTCAGGTATCCAGGCCCCAAACCCCAGACAAGAGAGGCGGCCATTGTCATGCTGGCAGACGTTGTAGAGGCTGCCATCCGGGCTCTTGACCGCCCGACACCGGCAAGGATTCAAGGTCGGGTAAAAGAACTGATCAATGATATTTTTGCCGATGGCCAGCTTGAAGAATGCGAATTGACCTTAAAAGACCTTCACCAAATAGCTAAAAGCTTTAACAATATTTTGACCAGTATTTATCACAACCGCATAGAATATCCGGACAGACCCCAGGAAAAGAAAAAAGAAAAAAATGGCATCATTAAAGATACTGATCGACAATCAGCAAAAAAAGAAATTCCCAACGGACAAAATCCGCCTCCATTCTGATTACGGATGATACGCAGATCCAGGAGCTCAACCGGACCTACAGGGGAGTTGATACACCGACCAATGTGCTATCCTTTCCCATGCAGGAAGGAGAATTTTCAGATCTTACGCCAGGCCTTCTCGGGGATGTCGTCATCTCCTGTGATACTGCACAAAAAGAAGCCGACACGGCCGGCATCAATCTTTCTGAAAGAATGTCCCAGCTTTTGATCCACGGGGTTCTTCATCTGGTTGGATTTGATCATGAAAGAGGTGAGCAGGGCGAAAGGAATATGGAAGATAAAAGCTTTGAACTGCTTAAATTAATAGAACCGAATAAAGATTTACCCATATTCTGAATACGGAATTTTAATAATGGAGGAACAGAACTCATGGCACAACTGGCTGTAAATGTAGATCATGTGGCAACTTTACGGGAAGCGCGAGGTATCAACTATCCTGATCCGGTCGGAGCTGCTGTTGCTGCTGAAACAGCAGGGGCTGACGGTATTGTTGTTCACCTGCGAGAAGACCGCCGCCATATCAAGGAAAGGGACGTCCGGCTGCTGAGAAAAATCGTACAGACCAAACTCATCCTGGAAATGGCGTCCAGCAATGAAATGCTGGGGATTGCGTTGGATATCAAACCCGACTGCGTCACCCTTGTCCCGGAAAAAAGAGAAGAACTAACCACTGAGGGAGGGCTTGACCTTATCACCCACCAGGATCATATCCGAGAAGCCGTTACGACCTTAAAAAATGCCGGAATCGCCGTCTGCATCTTTATTGATCCGGATCTGGACCAGATAAAAATCGCTCACAAAATTGACGCGGACATGATCGAAATCCATACTGGGGCCTTCTGTGATGCCGTAACCAAATTACAGAAACAACGAGAATTTTTAAGAATCGTTGATGCCGCAAAAATCGGAACCAAATTAAAGCTGGAAGTCAATGCCGGTCACGGGATCTCCTACAATACTATCAAGGCCTTTAAGGGGCTTACGGAAATCAGCGAATTCAGTATCGGCCACAGCATAGTCTCAAGAGCCATTCTCACCGGGATGGAACAGGCCGTCAGAGACATGAAACAATTAATATTAGCCCTCTGACAACGGAACAAAGCATGGCATCGTGAAGTTGAAATTCGTTCAAAAGATCGACCTTGTCCTGACAGATCTGCGAATGCCCAGAAAAGACGGCATTGAGGTTATGAAGATCATCCGTCCACAGGTTCTTGAGAATAAACGCTTAAGCGATGAAAACAAAAATTTAATTTCTATCGTCCGTCCACACGATCCACCCGGACTTTTCTATGGCCATGGTGACACCGCACTCATTGTTGGAGCCTACTGTTTCAAATTCCTGCCTTAAACGTTCCGGCGCGTTCTTAACCACATATCCCTTTCCGGACCAAAATAGAAGATCCTCATCATTATAGTCATTTCCGATTGAAATAATATTATGGCGGTGAATCGATAATTTTTCAGCAAGATAGGCGGCGGTCCTTGACTTGGACACATCTTTATGGAAAATTTCTATCCAGACAGATTGGTGATCAAGGGGGGATGTGGCATGAATGACGCTGAAATCAGATAGATCCGTTTTTATGGCCTCAATGTCCAGAGCATCTGCTGCCCCAGCCGGAATAATGGCCAGAACCTGTGTTGTTGCCGGATAAAAATCATGAGTGTTGTTGTCCTTCAGGGACGACCCATCTTCTGAATTAAGGGCCAGGCGAGTTTCAAAATCAGGGTTGGAGCTGCCATGAAATTTATATAAAAACTCCCGGGTATGAGGAATTGCTCTGTGTACCATGTAATCAAATTTCTTAAGGTCACAGTAGGCTGAAATTTTTTTTATATCGGGTAAAGACAAAGACTTTTGAAAAATAATGTCCCGGCCTGGAAATTCCATGATACCGGCCCCGGTGGAGAAAAGAACGTAATCGATGGAGAATACGCCTTGTCCCTTTCCAAGCCCAATGGCATTTAAGGCCTTTTCCAATGAATGTGCGGATCGGCCTGTGGCGACGGCCGTTATTATTCCATTCCGGCGCAGTCTCTCAAGAGCCGTCAGATCTTTGCGGCAAATGGTTTTATCATCCCTCATCAACGTTCCGTCAAGATCTGTAATAAAAAGTTTTTTATTCATTTATTCCATTATTCTTTAAAAAATCCCGATTCCTTTTCACGTTGTAATACCTTTTTTTCAATGGATTCACAATATTGTTTTACCTTCTGATACAATGCTTACAAAGCTATTGACAACACCGTAATGCCTCACCTATAGTGGATCGCCAAAGGTTAGAGTCGCATCATCTCTTTACGAATAAAGCGGAATACGACTAAAAAGCTTAAAAAAATTCAAACCGGGGATTTAAACTGTAGGAGACTATCAAGTGGATTTAGGCATTTTAGGGCAGGTTCATTTCAATTTAGAATTTTTTACTGCCTTGCTCAGTATAGTATTCATCGATCTTATTCTGGCAGGCGACAACGCTGTGGTAATTGCCATGGCCGTTCGCTCCCTGCCGAGAAAGCAAAGAACCCGGGGCATAGCCTTTGGTTCATTGGCTGCCGTTGTGCTGCGGGTGACATTGACTTTTTTTGCAGCTCAGCTGTTACAGATCAATTTTATCAAATTTTTCGGCGGTGCAATCATCATCTGGATCGCCATCAAACTCTTTGTGGAAGGTGCGCCTGAAGAAGATGGTCAGAAGGAAGCCAAAACACTAGGACAGGCCATCTGGATCATCATCATCGCGGATCTCACCATGTCGACGGACAATGTGCTGGCAGTAGCCGGGGCATCCAAGGGCAATCTTTTTCTATTGGTTTTCGGGCTCATGCTCAGTATTCCCTTTGTTGTCTTTACCAGTAACCTTCTTTCTAAAATGATGGACAGATATCCTATGATTATTTATGCCGGTTCTGCCATATTGGGGCGGGTAGGCGGCGAAATGATGATCACGGACCCTTTTACGGTAGAATGGCTCCATCCATCCAAATTTGCACAATACAGCGTTGAGATAGGTTGCCTCATAGGGGTGGTAGTAGCCGGCAAGCTGTGGATCAAAATGAAAATCACCAGCGAAGAAAAGAAACTTGGCGTGGCGATTGAAAATAAAAACAATCCTATCATTGATAAGAAAAAGGAGTGATCAACCATGGCCGTCTTAACACTTTCCTGGGAACATCAAAACGGCTGCTTCGAAATCGGGAAAGCCGTTGCCGAGCAGTTGAACTATGAATTCGTGGACCGGCACAGCATTACCGCCATTTTGAAAAAAACCGGAGAAAAATGGGGCAACCTCTCCCTGGAGCTGGATCATGAACAGCCAACCCTATGGGAACAATTTGATCGTGAATATTTAGCTTTTATTGCCCTGATCGAATCTGCCATTTTTGATGCAGCACTCAAAAATCAAACCGTGATTTTAGGAAGAGGCAGCGCATTTGTTCTCAATGATATCCCTCAAGCCTTAAAAGTCAGGCTCTATACCCCGCTAAAAGTCCGCATTGAGAGGCGGATGAACCAGACCCAGGAAAATTACAGTGCGGCAGAGTCTTTCATCGAAAAAGCAGATAAAGCCAGAATGGGATATATCCAGGCGCTTTACAGCAAAAAGCTGACGGCTGTCTCCAATTATGACGTGATTTATAACACTGCTATTCAGACCTATGACCAGGTTATCCGGAATCTGGTTGAAATTTTAAAAGATTGGGATCGCCTTGAAACCCCGGAAAGCCGAAGCCGATTGGAAAAAAAGGCGGCTACCGCCAGGGTAAAAGCACGCATTTTAAGCCATCCGGAAATCTTTATCCCCACCTTAAAGGTGTTCTATGATGAAAGGGCCATCGTCATTCAGGGAGTGGTTCATAAACCGGAGCAGTACAAACTGATCCTGGAAATCATTCATGAAACAGTTGATCCTCACCCTATTCGCAATGAACTGCATTATCGGCAATAAACTTTGTGCCCCCCGGCTTTGACCGGGGGGCGCTGATATGTGGAACATATGGATTCCAATGGAATCACAAGATTGTTTCATTAATGGGCAAAATAACATCACATATACTGGCGGTTCTATTCCGGCATTTAAAATCACACCCGACCATTGAACAGGTCGGTGTTCAGTCCTACAGAACCCTTCTTGAAAAAAGTGCCGCTGCGTTTAAGCCTGATAAATCCATACAGACAAGGCCTGTCATGATAAACTCCATAGAGGCGAAATGGCTTTTCCCTGAAACCCATGATGAACGAAGAATCATCCTCTATGTCCATGGGGGCGGGTTCATTGCAGGATCAATGAACTCTCACTGGGATCTTGCGTCCAGAATCGCCAAAGCCTGCGATGCAAAAATATTAATTTTTAATTACCGACTGGCCCCTGAACATCCTTTTCCTGAAGGACTCACCGATGTCAGAACCGTTTATGAATGGCTGACTGCTCAATTCGGGGAGGGTCACGATATCATCCTTGTGGGAGACTCTGCCGGGGCAGGGCTTATACTTTCACTCTTATCAGGACTTCTATCGGACCGATACCTGCTTCCTGCCTGCTCAGTCCTGATTTCTCCCTGGATCGACCTTGAGTGTAAAAATTTATCCCATTTTGAAAATCAAGATAAAGACCCCATGCTCAGCACGGATATCCTGAAGAAAACCGCTGCCCTTTATACGGATAAAAATCTGTCACACCCCTTAATATCTCCGATCAATAATGATTTTATCGGGATAACGCCCATCCTGATCCAGACAGGCAAAAATGAAATTCTGCTGGATGACTCAAAAATTCTTGCACAAAAACTGAAGGCCGCAGGAGTAGTTGTGGAGCTTGAGATCTGGGAAGATATGTTTCATGTCTGGCATTATTTTGCAAAATATCTGTCAGAGGGGAGGCAGGCCATCAATCGGGTTGGAAAATTTATACGGCAATACGCCTGATCAATTGCGAATCCTCCCTCACAAAGAACTATTTCTTTTTTTTCATGGCCTCCAGGAACAGGCTTTCCATGGTTCCGCCGGATTTTGACGATCCTATGCCGGCAAACTGTTTCCAGTTGTCCGGGTCTTTTTGATCCGGTGATGTCAGGGTAATTTTTCTTTTTTCCTCATCCGTTTCCTGGATCATAACGAGGACAGTGTCGCCGGGTTTAAGTTTTTCATAATCCGAAGGCTTTGCCGCATGACTGATCGTAGATGAAGGCATAAGGCCTGTCACGCCCGGTTCAAGATTAATGAACAGACCGAATTTTTCCTTTTTCTCGAGCCGGCCCTCATGGGTTGAACCGGGTTCATACCGGGTTGACGCTCCGGTCCACGGATCACCCTGGGCATCCTTGATACTCAGGGAAACTCTTTTGCTGTTCATATCTATGGATTTAATGACCACATGGATCTGCTCTCCCTGCTTTACGACATCTTCAGGTCTGAGGATTCTTTTGGTATGACTCATTTCACTGATATGCACCAGGCCGTCCACGCCCGGTGCGATTTCCACAAAGGCTCCGAAAGCCGTCAGCCTGACCACTTTGCCGGATACCTGATCACCGACATGGAAATCAGCACCCATCCCGTCCCAGGGATTGGAAGAGGTCTGCTTCATGGAAAGGGAAATCTTGGGAGCGCCGGATTCCTTTAAAAATTCAATTTTCAGGAGTTTTACCGCCACGGCATCCCCCACCTGGACAATTTCTTCGGGTTTTTCGATCCTGGACCAGGACAATTCCGAAACATGAACCATCCCTTCCACACCCGGAATCAGCTCCACAAAAGCGCCATAAGACATTAGCCGTGTCACTGTTCCTTCAACGGTATCCCCTTCCTTGACCGTATCCAGAAAAACCGTCAGTCTTTCTTTTATTTCTTCATTTTGCAGGTCTCTTCTGGAGATCACAATATTCTTGCCGCTTTCCTCATACCGGGTAATCAGAAAACGATAGGTCTTTCCCACATGTTCTTCCTGGTTTTCCACATATTTCACATCCATCTGACTGACCGGACAAAAGGCTCTTTTGCCCAGGATATCCACGCTGAAGCCGCCTTTGATTACACCGGTCACTTTTCCTTCAACAGGGGTCCTGTTCCGGGATGCTTCATTGAGCATGGTCGCTTTTCCCGCACCGGAAAGCGCTTTGGACAGGATAATCTCACTTTCATTCAGGGAAACGACATACAGTTTCAGTCTGTCTCCGACCTTGTACGGCAATTCACCGTTTGCATCTAGAAGTTCTGCTTTATCCACAACCCCGTCGCTTTTGGTCCCGGTATCAATATAGACATTTGCCGTGCCGATGGAAATAATCCGACCATCCACCAGATCTCCCTGGTCGAGTTCTTTTCCCATCCCAGTATCATATGATTCAAAAAGCTTTGCAAAACTCATTTCATCCTGATCTTCAACTTTATTGTCATCCTTCGGGTCCGTCATTTCATTCTCCTGATCACATGTTATAATTCCCTGTTCCGTATTAACCTGTACAAGTCAAAGTGTAAACCCCAATCCGCCGGAATAATGGATTAAATACAATATTATGGACCCTTCAAGTTTAAAAAATCAAGAGAAAAGGTTTATTTAAGGTGTTCAACCATGAAATGGAGTCGGTTTCTAATATTGGCTTCGCTCATGCCAGCGTCAAAATCCAGGAAATAAAGGTTCATATCAGGATGAACCGCTTTGATTTTTTTTTCCACCCCTTTTGAAACAATATGATTGGCAATGCAGCCAAAGGGCTGGACGCTGATGACGTGACAAATCCCCTGTTCTGCAAAGGCTGCGATTTCACCCGGGATCAGCCAGCCTTCCCCGAATTGATGGATCATGCTCAGAATATCCGAGGCATTTTTTGCGATGTGTCTGATATCATCAAAGGGCTGCCCATATCTGAATTTTGAAAATATGGCATTCATCTTTACACTACAGGTATTAACCGCCCATTCTATGGCAATGCCAATAAAATCCGTCATTTTTCTTTTCCGGATACCGGCCTTGATATTTTCTTTATAATTGACCAGGTCCTGAATAAAATAATCGATCAGGGGAGGGATCACAGGTTCAATGCCTTGATGGATCATCCAGTGGGCCAGATCCTGGTTTGCAAAAGAATTATATTTGGCGTAGATTTCACCCACGATTCCCATCTTTGGATATTTTTTTTTATGAACCGGGATCTCATTAAAATCATTAACCGCTTTTTCCAGCAGTTTATAAATTCCTGCACAATCACCGGCAACAATGCTTGGTGAAACCTTTTTCATATAGTGTTGCCGTATTTTCAGGCTCTGCCCTATTATTTTTTCCCTGGTTGCCACGGCATAATACATTTTTGCAATGCAATCGCTGAAAAGAGTGGTGACAAGAAGAATCCAGGTCTTTAAAAGCCAATGAATATGAAATCCAGGTTGATCCACGAGCCCCCCGGAAGCGGTTACGGATATAATTGGAATATCATCAAACCCTGCGTCGATCATGGCTTTACGGATCAGGGGAAGATAATTGGAAGCCCGGCACTGCCCGCCGGTCTGGGTAATTCCCACAGCAATCTTTTTAGGGTCATAGGAACGGGTCTTCAATGCTTTAATAATATCCCCGATCACGATGGTGCCGGGATAGCAGATGTCGTTGCTGGCATATTGAAGCCCAAGATCCACAGATTTTCGATCAGGCTTCGGCAGAATGTGAAAATCATAACCGGCATTCTTAAAAACAGCTGGCAGATAGGCTGAATAATCTTCAGCAAAGAATGGGGCCAGGATGGTTCTTTTCCTGTCTTCCCCGGTAAATTTCAGAAACGGTTTTCTCGGCTTGTAATTCCTGACCGTTTCCGGCTTCCGGAGTTTTAAGGATTCCACCATGGATCGCAGCCTGAGTCGGACCGATCCCGGGCTTGAAATTTCATCCACTTTGATCAGGGTATGGTTTTTCCCCCCGGATTTCAGGATTTCCCGGACCTCATCAATGACAACGGCATCCGGGCCGCATCCGAATGAATTGAGCTGAACCAGTTGAATATGTCCGGGATTTTTTGCCACCCATGCGGCAGCATTGTAAATCCGGCTGGGATAGGCCCACTGGGTCACTACCTGGACATCTTGAAGAGAATGCGTATCTGCGGGCAGGGCATCCTCGGTAATGATATCCGCCCCTAAACCTGTGAGGATTTCCGGGATCTTATGATTGATGAGCCCATCCGCATGATAGGGCCGACCCGCCAGAACAATGAGAAGGGAATTGTCTCTTTTGGCGTTCTCAATAATCTCTGACGCTTTCTCCTGGATCATTCCCTTAAGTTTTCCCTGTGCCGCAAGGGCAGACTCAAAGGCCTTTTCAATAACCGCTCTTTTAATATGAAACCGGCTAAGATAGTTAAAACAGGCCGTTTGTAACAGCTTTTGATCCTTAAAAGTGATGACGGGCCGATCCAGGGGAATATTGAACCGCATTTCAGGAGGTATGGCGCTTTCAATGACTTCGGCATATCCCGATACAATGGGGCAATTATAGGTATTCAGGGCATTTTCAAAATCATTTTGTTCAAATACCACCATAGGGTAGAAGATCCGGTCCACTCCTTTTTCAACCAGATCAAAAATATGGCCATGAGTCAGTTTGGCCGGAAAACAGATATTGTCGGACATGACGGTTCCCATGCCTTTTTCGCTCATCTTGACCGTGGAGGGGGAAGACAGAATGATATTGATCCCGCAGTGGGTAAAAAGCGTGTGCCAGAAGACAAAATTATCAAAAAAATTCAGGCATCTGGGAATCCCGAGGGTCATCCTCGGCTTTTCATGGGAAGCAAGGTCCCGATTGAAAATCAGATCTGTTTTATATTTAATAAAATCAAAGCCTGGCCTATGGTCATGGCCCTTTGCCGAATAGTATGTTTCACATTTGTTTCCTGAAAAAAAGGACTGGCCGTTGGAAAATATAAATCGTGTCACCCGGCAGGTATTTTCGCATCCCTTGCATGATAGGTGGCTCGTTTGATACGTCTCAACTGCCTCCAGGCCCGAAAGCCCCTGAAAACCGGTCGGCACCGAAGGGTCCCTTAAATAGACCTCGCGGGCAAAAAGGGCTGCTCCAAAAGCGCCCATGAGTTCCGGAATATCTGAAATGCTGACCTTCTTTCCTGTCATCTGTTCCAGGGCCCGGACAACGGAAGGATTTTTAAATGTCCCGCCCTGCAATACAATATGGTCTCCCATTTCCGACATGGTATGGAGTTTTAAAACCTTGAACAGGCAGTTTTTAATCACAGCATAGGACAATCCCGCACTGATATCTTCGATGGCGGCATTCTCTCTTAAGGATTGTTTGATCTTGGAATTCATGAAAACCGTGCACCGGGTGCCAAGGTCACAAGGCGCTGTAGCCCGGCATGCAAGAGCGCCGAATTCCCCGACAGGATAGTTCAAAGACCCGGCCAAGGCTTCCAGAAAGGAACCGCAACCCGAAGAGCAGGCTTCATTCAGCTCTACCCGGTTGACAATACCCTGATCAATAAAAACCGCTTTCATATCCTGACCGCCGATGTCGAGGATAAAGGACACCTCCGGGTCAATAATCCTTGCCGCCATGGTGTGGGCCATGGTTTCCACAATCCCGTGATCCATGTTAAAGGCGGCCCGGATCAGGTCTTCCCCATATCCGGTAACAGCGCTCTGCTTGATTTTCAAACCGGAATCATGTAGAGACAAAAGGGTGCGAAATTCAACCAATCCCTGAATGGCAGCCTTTACAGGGTTCCCGTTATTGTTCCGATAAAAGGAAAACAAAACCTCCCTTTCCTTGCCGATGACCATAATTTTTGTGGTTGTGGAACCTGAATCGATTCCCAGATAACAATCAGTTCCCTGATATTCTGAAAAAAGGCAGGTCCGGACAGGGACGGTCCCATTTTCTTTTTTCCATTCATCAAAATGTCGGAGTGTTAAAAAAAGAGGGTCCAGCCTGTCCTTGGTTTCTGAAATTTTTAAAACTTCCTCATCCAGTTTTTGGATCAGTTGACTGACCCGGATTTCCGGCACCGGATACCTGTCAAACAGGGCCGCGCCTATGGCTGGGATGAGTTCGGACCGTCCGGGCAGAACCACATCAGATGCTGAAAAGTGCAGGACTTTTAAAAATGCATTCACAAGCTCGGGAAGAAATGCAAACACCCCTCCGCACAAAAGAATCTTCGGCTTGATCGCAACTCCCCTGGCAAGGGAATTGATACATTGAATCGCCACGGCATGGAAAACAGAGGCTGCAATATCCTTATGCGGGATATTTCGGCTGAGCATATTCTGAACATCGGTTTTTGCAAACACGCCGCACCGGGATGCCACTGGATAAATATGGTCGTGGGATTCAACCAGAGCATTGAGTTGAAAGGGTGTGATATCCAGCAACGTGGCCATCTGGTCGATAAAACTGCCTGTGCCGCCTGCACAACTGCCATTCATCCGGATATCCGGCGGTCTGCCCGGCTCAAAAAAAATCACCTTGGAATCTTCACCCCCGATATCCATGGCGCATCTCACATCTGGATACTGTTTTTTAATGATCTCATGGGCTGCGATTACTTCCTGCACAAAGGGAAGGTTCAACCTTTTGGAAACTCCAAGAGCGGCCGACCCTGTCAGCTTCAACTCAAGGCGACAGTCTCCCATCCGGTCCAGAATCTGGTTGAAAAAAGATGCTGCTGTTTCATTAATTTTGGCATGGTGCCGCTGATAATCGGAAAAAACAAGGGTGTCGTGAGAATCCAGAAGAGCAATTTTTGCAGTTGTGGAACCGATATCCAACCCTGCTTTATAAATATTTGTCTGAATCATCCTGTCCGAAGCTCCAAAATACTAACCCAATACCCATCTCCGGAAAAATTAAAAATATTTTTATTGAGTCTGAATGTATCAAATTTGTTGCAAAATTCAACTGATTTTAAAGAAAAATCATATCTGCCGAGCCCATGGGATTCTGCCAATGGTCTTCTTCAGGGTGAGGCGCCGCCACAGAGACTGGAAATGATGGGACATTCCCGGGGGAGTGTGGTATAAGCGTGATCGGGTTTAAACCATATACTGATGAGAAAACATACATGTCATTTGATGATCTTGGCCTTCGGGCCGAACTGCTGAACGCCATTAAGTCCAAAGGGTACGCCACACCGACCCCCATTCAGGCCCGGGTTATTCCGGCAATTCTTGCAGGAAGGGATATCCTTGCCCGTGCCCAGACAGGAACGGGAAAAACAGATGCCTTTGCACTTCCCCTGGTTGAACTATTGAGCCAGGGGAACCACCATCGGCGTCACCCCAGAGCCCTTATTCTGGCTCCCACCCGGGAACTTGCTCTCCAGGTGGGTGATAGCATCAAGGCCTATGGAAGGCGGGTGTCCATTCGTTGTTCCGTGGTATATGGCGGGGTCACTATTGATCCCCAGATCGATCGGCTGAAGCGGGGGATTGATATTCTTGTGGCCACGCCGGGGCGTCTTCTGGATCTTGCCGGCCATCGGGATGTGAATCTTTCCCAGATAGAATTTCTGGTGTTTGATGAGGCAGACAGAATGCTGGACCTGGGGTTCAGCAGGGAAATTTCCGAAGTTCTGGATCTGGTGCCGGAAGATCGAAGAACCATGCTGTTCTCCGCCACCTATACCCAGCAGATCCGGGATCTTGCCAAAAAAATGTTGACAGAACCGGACTATATCGAGGTGACTCCCGGAAATACAGCGGCAGAATCCATTGTCCAGAAGATTCACCGGGTGGACAAGTCCCATAAACGGGATCTGCTCATCCATTTGATACGCCAGGGACGCTGGCGTCAAGTTCTGGTTTTTGTCCGCACAAAATTCGGGGCAAACAAGCTGACAGAGAAACTCATTGGAAAAGGGATACTCGCCGAAGCGCTCCACAGCAACAAGAGCCAGTCCTTTCGAACCCGTACCCTGAATGAGTTTAAGAACGGCCGGATTCATATCCTGGTGGCAACGGATGTGGCTGCAAGAGGGCTTGACATCAGCAACCTGCCCCATGTGGTGAATTATGACATGCCTCAAATTCCGGAAGACTATATCCACCGCATCGGACGGACCGGCCGGGCAGGTGCTGGCGGCATTGCCGTCTCCCTGGTCAGCCCTGAAGAAAGAGGGTATGTAAAAGCCATTGAAGGATTGCTCAAGGAAAAGATTCCCCAGGAAGAGGTCAGCGGGTTTACCATTGGGGGGGAGGTGCCGGATTTTGTCCTGTTACGCCCCAGCAACCCATCCAGTGAAAAAAAAGCAGACAAGGCCATTATAGAGATTGTCAACCAACGGAAAATTTCAAAACAGCGGAGAAACATAAAATGACCCATCATGATATCCTGCGGCGTATCCGCTATATTTTTGATCTCAGCGATTCAAATAGAGAAATCAGACCATATTTTTTGCCACAAGTTCTGCAATATCCTGGATTTTGATCTGTTCTTCCTTGCCCAGTTCTTTCATACCGTCTTCCACCATGGTTAAACAGAAAGGGCAGCCCACGGCCACGGTTGCAACATTTTTGCCTGCGATCTCTTCGGCGCGGGCCAGGTTGATGCGTTTTCCAATGGTCTCTTCCAGCCACATTCTGGCACCGCCCGCACCACAACAGAAACTTTCATTGGCATGACGGTCGAGTTCTTTAAACCCATCTTTGGAGACCGCGGACAGAAGGGCTCGGGGTTGATCATAAACTGAATTATATCGGCCCAGATAACAGGGATCATGATAGGTCAGGGAACCTTCCAGGGTCTTGTTCAGTTTTATTTTTCCGGACCGGACCAGGCCCTCGATAAACTCGGTATGATGGATCACCTCATAATTGCCGCCCAGTTGCGGGTATTCGTGCTTCAGGGTGTTGAGGCAATGGGGGCAGGCGGCAATGATCTTTTTAACTTTATAGGTGTTCAGGGTTTCAATATTTTCCTGAGCCATCATCTGGTACATCATTTCATTGCCTGCGCGACGGGCAAAATCACCCGTGCATTTTTCTTCGGTCCCGAGAATGGCAAAATTAATCCCAGCCTTCTGGAGAATCTTGACCAGGGCCACGGATACCTTTTTGGTGCGGTCGTCAAAGGACCCGGCACAGCCGACCCAGAGGAGATAATCCACATCCGAATCTTCGGCCATCATTCTGACGCCCAGGCCTTCAGCCCAGTCGGCCCGCTTGTCATAGCCGATGCCCCAGGGATTGCCGTTCCGCTCAAGACCTTTGAGAGCTGTGTTCAGCTCCTTGGGATAAGATTCCGCCATGAGGGTCTGGCCCTGTCTCAGGGCAATGATGCGGGGCACATGTTCAATGGTCACGGGACAGACTTCTTCACAGGCCCGGCAGGTGGTGCAGGCCCAGAGGGTGTCTTCCTTGATCACATCTCCCACCAGGGATTTATCGCTTTTCAGCTCGGTCATTTGGGCCTTCATCTCTTCTTTTTTGGCATCATCCTGCTCATTGGCCAGGGCAAGGGCGAGTTTTTTCCGCTGGATGACCTTGCCTGCATTGTCCAGGAGTTCATGCTTCAAGTCCATGTTGAAATCATAGAGATTCAGGGGCTTATCCGTTGAAAAAGCAGGACAGACCTCCTTACAGCGGCCGCATTCGGTGCAGGTGTAAAGATCCAGGCCCTGTTTCCAGTTGAGCTGGTGAATGTGATTCATGCCAAGGGATTCATCTTCCCAGGCGGCTTCATTTTCCAGGTCCAGGACCTTGGCCTTTTCATGGGGATATCCCAGAGATTTTAAAAATACATTGGGAAGGGAGGTGATGACATGGAAATGTTTTCCCAGGGGCAGGAAATTCAAAAAGGTCAACTGGGTGATAATATGCAGCCAGAACATGGCCACCAGGACATAGCCTGTGGCATCGGCCCCCAGGGGGGATATCAGGGATGCGGCAGCAACGGAAACCGGTGTCCAGATAAATTCATTGCCATAGCTCGGGTTATTGAAAAAATGAAGGTGTTCCGGGTTGTTATAGAGGGTGATCAGATTATACCGGGCCCCGTCCAGAAGGAGATCGGAAATCATCAGGGTCACGATCATACAGAGAACAAAATAGGCTTCCCAGGTATTGTGAAGCCGTTCCGGCTTGAGAACAGCCCGCCGGAAAATGGCATAGGCCGCCATGACCAGGACTATGCCTTCCATGATATCTTTCAGACCGATATACAGATATCCCAGGAGGAAGTTTTCATTAAATACCGGCAGTTGAAATCCTTCTACAAAGCCTTCACCGTAAAGGGTGATGCTCCGGATCAAAAGGACGCAGAATCCCCAGAAGATGAAGGCGTGCATCAGGCCTGAG
>JAIFMF010000136.1 GCA_020048635.1 Desulfobacula sp.
TTACACTTTTATGGCAGATTGTAATTACACCCGTTACAAGCATTACAACAGATTACAGCCACACTGGGACCCAAACTTTGATTTTCCTTGCCATATGCGGATGTCCGTGTAAAAATTCAGAAGGATAAAAAAGAAGGGACCACAATGACCGAAGAATTAAAAAATCAGTGCCAGGACCTTACCCAGACCTTAACCATCGAGTTACCTTGTCAGATTTTTGAAAGAGTTCAAAGGTATGCCAAAGAAAATGGGATGGATGTGGCTGGAGTGTTGATTGAGGCCTTGGATGAATTTTTGAGAGGGCAGGGATGATATTGATTCAGATACCTCTTGAGTTTTTAGGCTGGAAAGCGTAAATACTTCACCAAAATAAATAAAAATTTGAGAACTGATTGTGTGCCTAAATTGTGCCCGTCAAGGTCAAATATTTACAAACAGTTCCAAACGAAACCAAAAATAGGAATTTGAAATGCCTGGCATTTAAGGTTTTGAAACAAAAGAACAAATTGACAATAATTTACTGGGACTTAAAATCCCTCGGTGATTATCACTGTACGAGTTCAATTCTCGTCCCAGGTACCATTAAAATCAAGGGGTTTTGGCATTGAGTCAAACCCCTTTTTCAAATCACAGCGAAACTGATTTCAATTATGGATAAAATTCAAATAAACGGTGGCAGGAAACTTCGCGGAGAAGTGAACATCAGCGGTGCAAAAAATGCCGCACTTCCCCTTATTGCCTCTGCTATCCTCGTTAATGGCAAAACCTGCTTTACCAATGTCCCGGATTTAATGGATATTAAAAGTATCAAACTTCTTCTGGAAGACCTGGGCGCAACCTGCAAGTCATCCAAAGGGTCTCTGGAAGTTGACGGTTCCCATATTCATAAAATTGAAGCAGAATATGATCTTGTCCGGAAAATGAGGGCCTCCATTCTTGTCCTGGGGCCCCTTGTGGCCAGATTCGGCCATGCAAAAGTGTCCATGCCGGGTGGTTGTGCCATTGGCGCACGACCTGTGAATATGCATCTTTCCGGACTTGAAGCCCTTGGGGCGGAAATCAGCATGGATCACGGATACATAGAGGCAAAAGCTAACAGGCTGATTGGTAATGAAATCTATTTTGATACGCCCACGGTTACCGGAACTGAAAACCTGATGATGGCAGCAAGTCTTGCAAAAGGGACCAGCATTTTGCGGAATGCAGCACGGGAACCTGAGATCGTTGCCCTGGCTGATGCTCTGAACGGGATGGGCGCCCGAATAAGCGGAGCCGGAACAGCCATAATTTTCATTGAAGGCGTTGATAGTCTTTCTTCATCAGATATTGCCATCATCCCCGATAGAATTGAAACCGGTACGTTTATGGTTGCGGCTGCAGCCACTGGTGGGGATATCCTTATCAAAGATTGTGAACCAGACCATGTAGGCAGTATCATCAGTAAACTCAAATCCACAGGCACTGAGGTTCAGACCTATCAAAACAGCATCAGAGTTATAGGTAAAGAAATCATCCACAGCGTGGATATCAAGACGGTTCCCTATCCGGGTTTTCCTACAGACATGCAGGCCCAGTTCATGGCATTGATGACTATCGCGGACGGCAATAGTGTCATTCATGAATCAATTTTTGAAAATCGCTTTATTCATGCCAATGAATTGCTCCGTCTCGGGGCGGATATTTCTATTTCCAACGGCAATCTGGCCATGGTCAGAGGTGTTGAAAAACTCCAAGGTGCGCCGGTTATGGCTTCAGATCTAAGAGCCAGCGCCTCTCTTGTGATTGCAGGGCTTGTGGCCGAAGGAACAACCGTCATTTCACGGGTATATCATATGGATAGAGGATATGAGGCCATTGAAAAGAAATTTTCACAACTGGATGCCGATATCGTTCGAATAAAATAAAATACCTGATATGAGGTGAGAAGATCTGAAAACAGTTTTCAACCCTTTAAAACCGGTTTCTTTATCTATATTTCTGTCACTGATGGCAGGGATACTATTCGGAAATTATCTTCCGGATTCCAAGACCTCTATCTTATTTGTTCTTGCAACTCTATCTATTCTAATTATCCTTGCATTCTGTTTCTACAAAAAGACCATTTTTATTCTTTTTCTCTTCCTGGTCAGTGGATTCGGATTTTTTTCAATCCAGATGAAGTTGTATCCCGAGATTTCTCCCGATCACATCAGTCACTTCATGGATATAAAAAAAACCATTATTCAAGGGGAAATAGTTTCATTTGCACGACATTATGACAAAAAAATAAAGCTGACCTTTCAATGCCGGAATATCATCACTCCGGATCAGATAATGAATAAGGTCAGCGGCACCATTGACCTGAGTATATATCTGTCTTCAGGTGAACTTCCTCAATATGGTGATATTATTGAGTTTGAATCCACGCTTCGTTCTGCTCAGAATTTTCAAAATCCGGGAGCTTTTGATTATGTTAGATTTTCTAAATTGATGGGGCTATCCGGGACCGCTTACTGCGATCAAAAAAAAATCAGGATTCTCACAGAAAAAGATCAGGTCGATATTTTCACGCTTTTCATCAGACGCATTGAGAACATCCGGATGGAATTTTGTAATTTCATATCAGATCATACCGGTCATTCCGAAAGCGGGAAAATCTTGGCTTCATTGATTACCGGAAAAATAGAGCTTATTTCCCCTGATTCAAGGGAATTGTTTTCAAAAGCCGGCATAAGCCATCTTTATGCCGTTTCCGGGCTTCACCTGACCATGATCGGTATGATTTTCTATTCTGTTATTTTCTATTTTTTATCTTTTTTCCCAAAGCATCTTATCACAGGCAAATCCAAAAAACTGGCCTGGGCAATAACGCTGATCCCTTTGACATTATATTGTATATTTTCTGGTCTTTCACCTTCGACCCAGCGGGCATTTATCATGACGGCACTGCTTCTTTTTTCTTTAATTTCCGAAAAAGAAACAGACATCATCTCCAGTCTTTCAATGTCTGGAATCCTAATCTTATTGATAGATTCGGCAGCGCTGTTTTCTATATCCTTTCAGTTATCATTTATTGCCGTATTTTTTATTATTTATGGTCTTTCCCTGATCAAAAAAGATTCGTTTCCATATAAAAAGCATTTATTAGGAAGATCTGCGTTGGTCATATGTATCACTCTTTTTGCAGCTCTGGGAACATCTCCTTTGACTGCTCATTATTTTAACATCATCTCTCTTGTACAAGTCATAGCAAATCTTTTGCTTATTCCCATCATCGGTACGGTTGCACTTTCTTTTGGGATTCTTGCTTTGTTTTGTTTCTCCTTTTTACCCGCCTTTTCAGGATTGATTGTTGATTTTTGCTGCCTTCTGATTTCATTCTCGATCCGTTCTTGCGAAATTCTTGTTTCCATACCGTTTTCATGGTTGAGGGTCATGACTTTGGATTGGACTGAAGTCACCTTGATGTATCTTGTTTTGGCATTCATTTATGCAGCATTAAAAGGAAAAAAAAGATTATCAGCAGCCATGGTTGTGCCCATCCTTTTTTTCAGTCTCTATAATTTTTCAAATAGCACATCCAAAAAGAACCCAGACAATAAATTAAATATCACCATCATCGATGTGGGGCAGGGCAATAGCGCCCTTATTCAGACCCCCCAGGATTATAAAATTTTAGTGGATGGGGGAGGGTTTTCTGAATCCTCCACATTTGATACAGGGAAAAATATTCTTGCACCATTTTTATGGCAGAATAAAATAAACACGTTGGATTATGTCGTATTAAGCCACCCTGAATCCGACCATTTGAATGGCCTGATTTACATTTTAAAAAATTTCAAGGTTTATACCCTAATTAAAAACATAGATAATGTAGAAACAGAAACTTATGAAACCCTGGTTGAAACCTGCAAAAATAAAGATATCCGCATATGGGAACCCTCAAAGAACGGTGAATCTATAAACATCGGTGAAACAGAGCTCTTATTTTTCAAGGCAATTGATAATGCGCTTCCAGGTAAATTGAACAATAACTCCCTGGTTTTTAGAATTTTATATAAAGAATTTTCAATGCTTTTCCCGGGAGATATCCTTGCAGCCCGTGAAAAAAACCTTGTTAAGGCAAAAGATGTAACCCTTCATTCAGATATCCTTCTTGCTCCACATCATGGCAGTTCTTCATCCAGTACTGATGTTTTCCTTGATAAGGTGCAAGCCAAGAGTGTAATAATATCCTGTGGCCGCAACAATCAATATAAATTTCCTCATCCCGATGTATTAAAAAGGTACAATGATATGGGAATTCGAATCTTCAGAACCGATACGGATGGAGCAATTTTCATATCAAGTGACGGCAGCGATCCTATTATAAAAACTCATAAAGGTGGATAATTTTGTAAGGAAATTCGCTATCCTGTATACCGAGAATTGTTTTTTAAAAAGCTTGACTTGTTTTATTAACTGCGATAATTGTTTACCGCAAAAAAAATTTAGAGCTGTCTCAAGTCTGTGGTTTGATAAATACGGCGTTAGCCGATAAAAAAACAGGGCGGATATGCACTTAGATCTGTTGAATTTTGCGATTCTTTTATTTTTTGGTGCAGGAATAATTTTTGCCTGCACGCCTCTTATTGTTTCGTTTCTTATTGCTCCCAAAAGTAAAGGTGGAGATATCGGTCTTCCCTATGAATGCGGCATTAACCCTCACGGTAATTCCCGTGTAAGGTTTGGCATCAATTATTATTTTTATGCCCTTCTTTTTTTAGCTTTTGATGTTGACGTCCTTTATCTGTTTCCGGTTGCATCTGTTTATAAACAAACTTCAGGCTGGACGGTTTTTGGAGAACTTTCCATATTTTTAGGAGTTCTCATGCTTGCAGTGATCTATTTCTGGCGAAAAGGGGTATTTACATGGCCGCGGAAAATCAGCTTTTAAAAAGAGCGGTTTCAGAAATTGAACCGCCGATTATTTCGATAAAACCCGTACAGCAGATTTTGGATCTATGTCGGTCCATGTCATTATGGCCCATGACATTCGGCCTTGCCTGCTGTGCCATTGAAATGATGGCTGTCGGTATGGCTCGTTTTGATATCTCCAGATTCGGTGCCGAAGTTTTCAGACCGTCTCCCCGTCAATCTGATCTCATGATTGTGGCTGGCACGGTTTCCAAAAAAATGGCACCGGCAGTTATCCGGCTTTATGAACAGATGCCTGCTCCGAAATGGGTTTTGGCACTCGGGAATTGTGCCATTTCAGGTGGCCCTTTTTATTTTGAAGGTCAGTACGGCATCATTGAAGGTGTAGATAAGATCATTCCTGTAGATATTTATGTTCCGGGATGTCCGCCAAGACCCGAAGGTCTTTTGGAGGGTCTATTCGAGCTTCAGAAAAAGATTACTGGTAAACGCTGGTGGCCTGAACCTAAAGAAGATAAAATTGTATGATGCAGGATAATACAAATAAAAATGAAATGCTTGAAATCGAAGCATCGATCAAAAACCCGACGAATTATTCTAAAACAGGTTTCTATTCAAATTATTTCGTGGATACCGATAAATTGCTATCCTCAGTAAATTATCTGAAAGAAAGTGGTTTTTTCTTAGAAGACATAGCAGGCGTGGATGTTCAAGAAGGAATCATGGTTGTGTATCATTTTGACAGACTGGAACGTTCCGAACGGATTACGCTAAGAACCATTGTTGATCATGGTACGAAAACAGTGCCTTCAATTGTATCCCTATACAAAGGCGCAGACTGGCATGAACGTGAATGTTTTGACTTTTTCGGTGTCACGTTTGAAAATCATCCAAATCTAAAACCGCTTTTGTTACCGGATGATTTGGGCTTTCACCCTCTACTGAAAGAAAAAGACAGAAAATCGCTTTACGCATTATTAGATTTTGAAATGTTAGCGGATAATAAACGATAACATAAACTAATATTTTTTTTACTCCTATAAATCGGAGGATTTTGTGAGCAGATATAACATTACCCAAGATAAGAGTCGATGTATCGCCTGTTTAACCTGTGAAATTTATTGTAAGAAAAACAAGAATATCCCAGAGGGAAACAAGGCAAGGCCTTGTCAGATCGTGATTCTTGACAAACGTAAAGGCAGCAACATCCCGCGCGAGGCCTATATTTACATGGCGTGTTTTCATTGCGACCAGCCTTCCTGTGTGGCTTCCTGTCCAACCGGCGCCATGACAAAAAGACCTGAAGACGGAATTGTATATGTAGATTATCCAAAATGCGTGGGTTGCAAGGCATGCATGGTAGCCTGCCCGTGGGGTGCGGTCCAATGGAATCCTGAACTCTTCAAGGTCCAGAAATGTGATTTGTGCATGGACAGAATCGATCAGGGATTAAAGCCGGTATGTGTTACGGTTTGTACGAGTGGCTGTTTACACTTTACCGATTCAGATGCTGTTGACAACGAAAATGATGAGTCTGAACAGCAATAATTAGGGGGAATCATGGCTGCAATTGAGGTCAAATATCAGGAACCGGAAATTGATTTCACACTGATAGATAGAATCATCCGAGATGATTACGGCGGAAATAAAGAAAATTTAATAATGATGATGCAGGCGATTCAAAAACAATACCGCTACTTGCCATATTCTGCCCTAAAGTATCTTTCAGATTATATGGGTATTCCATTCACAAAAATTTATGAAATCGCGACATTTTATGCTTCCTTTTCTATTGAACCAAAAGGGAAGCATATTCTTTCCGTTTGCACAGGAACGGCCTGCCATCTTAAAGGCAGTGGAGAGATGATCAAATATATCAAGGAAAAAACAGGGCTCGAACCCGGTAAGACAACTCCCGACATGAAGTTAACGCTGGAGTGCGTCAATTGCGTCGGGGCCTGCGGATTAGCGCCAGTTGTCATAATTAATGAAAAATACAACCCTGAAGCCGAACTGTCTCTGGTAAGTGAATTCATTGAGCAAGTGAAAGCCGAATAGGAGATATAAATAGTATGGCGGAACCAATCAAAACTCTAACACGAATCGACAGCGTAAAAGGATTAGAGGAATATCGAAAAAATAGTATCGCCCAGTATGATCCAGATGCGCCTAAGGTAATTGTCTGCTGCGGTACCGGCTGTCAGATCAATGGCGCCATCGAAGTTGCCGAAGCATTTAAAATCTCACTGGCTGAAGCCGGATGGAATGGAAAAGTAATTCCTGAAATCAAGGAAACGGGTTGCCATGGATTCTGCTCAAAAGGGCCTCTGGTGGTGATAGAGCCCCAAGACATTTTTTATCAGAAGGTCAGAGTGACGGATATCCCTGAAATCATAGAAAAAACCATTCTAGGCGACGAAATAATCAAACGCCTTGAATACAAACATTCAGACAAAAAAGTATATGCCCACACCAAAGAAATTCCTTTCTATGCCAATCAGACACGGGTGGTGCTGAAAAATATAGGAAAAATTGACCCCCTTGAAATTAACGATGCCATTATTCACGGAGCCTATAAAGGTTTGGCAAAAGCACTGACTGAAATGATGCCGGGGCAAATCATCTCGGAAGTCAAAGCCTCCGGATTGAGAGGAAGAGGCGGAGCAGGCTTTCCGACCGGTGTTAAATGGGAATCGTGTGCAAGCCAATTGGGAACGAGCTATATCATCTGCAACGCTGATGAAGGAGACCCGGGCGCCTTTATGAACCGCTCCCTGCTTGAAGGTGATCCGCACAGTGTCCTTGAAGGCATGGCCATTGCAGCGCGGGCCATTGGGTCAACCAGAGGATATATTTATGTTCGCCTGGAATATCCGCTGGCTGTGAAAAATCTGAATCATGCAATCCGCCAGGCTGAAGAAATGGGGCTCCTGGGTGAAAATATCATGGGAACCGGGTTTGATTTTAAGATCACTCTGTCAAGCGGAGCCGGTGCCTTTGTCTGCGGCGAATCCTCAGCGCTGATGTCCTCTCTTGAAGGGAAAGTCGGCAGGCCCAGACCCAAATACATCCGGTCTGTGGAAAAGGGTTTCCGCGACAACCCATCCAACCTGAATAACGTTGAAACCTATGCCTGCATTCCAGATATTATCACCAACGGAGCAGACTGGTTCAGATCCCACGGAATTGCCGAATCAACCGGTACCAAGATCTTTTCCCTCACCGGTAACGTCCACAACATCGGACTTGTAGAAGTTCCCATGGGAATGCCGCTCAAGAATATCGTGTATGATATTGGTGGTGGTATCCCCAAGAAAAAGGAATACAAGGCTGTTCAAACCGGCGGTCCCTCCGGCGGCTGCATTCCGAAACACCTGATCGATGTCCCGGTGGCCTACGGAAGCCTGGCAGAAGTCGGCTCCATCATGGGTTCCGGTGGCATGATCGTCATGGATGAAGACACCTGCATGGTAGAGGTGGCACGGTATTTTACACACTTTTTGGTAGATGAATCCTGCGGACAATGTACTCCCTGCCGTGAAGGTCTCATTCGGAGTCTGGAGATCCTGACCCGAATAACCAAAGGAGAAGGCCGAGAAGGGGATATCGAACTCCTGGAGGAACTGGGTAAATTCATGACGGATTTCTCGCTCTGCGGACTGGGAACATCGGCCGGTAATCCGGTCCTGTCTACTATCCGATACTTCCGTGAGGAGTATGAAGTGCATATCCGTAATAAAAAATGCCCTGCAGGGGTTTGCAAATCACTTTTCAATTATTCGATCGATCCCAATGAATGTGTGGGATGCGGGAAATGCAGGATCAAATGTCCGGTTAAGGCCATTTCAGGCGAGAAGAAAACGCCTCATACCATTGATCGTGATTTATGCATCAAATGCCAGGAATGCTATAAAAACTGCGATTTCAGAGCAATTATGATTATTTAAAAACTTATAATGCGGGTTTCCACTCAATGAAAACACTAAAAATAATTTTAAACGGCAAAGAAACAACGGCAAAACCGGATCAGACAATTTTGGAAGTGGCCACTGAAAATGGGGTGTTTATTCCTACACTTTGCCACAGTAATGCTTTAGAACCGGCGGCAATGTGCAGATTGTGCATGGTGGAATTGACTGAAGGTAAACGCTCTAAATTTGTTACATCATGCAATTATCCGTTGCGGCAGGATGCAGAAGTAAAAACCGATACGGAAGCTATTCGACGCGGACGCAAGATGATTATTGAATTATTAATGGCGCGGTGTCCTGATTCCGATGAATTGAAAAGATTGGCTGGAGAATATGGTGCAAATTTAAGCCGTTTTGAACCATTAAACGACGACTGTGTTGTGTGCGGACTATGCGCCCGTGTTTGCGAAAAAGTCGGCGGAAAAACGCTTACACTAAGTGGACGCGGCGTTCATATTAAAGTCGATACGGCCTTTGGTGAAGCTTCTCCTTACTGTATCGGATGTGGTGCCTGTGTCCAGATATGTCCGGTAAATGCAATAGAGATTGAAGACATCGAAGACGAACGGGTTATCACTATTCATGGAAAAGAAGCAGCAAGAATCAAACTGAATCACTGTGAAACCTGCAATCAATATTACGGGCCTGTCATTGATCTGACAAAAGTCATGGAGCGGCTGGGAGAAAAAACAATTCCGCCCCCAAATTTGAATTTATGCCCTGCATGTGCCCGGCAGAAATTGGGAAAACGGATTGCAGACCGATATTATGATGTGTACTGATAAATAACGAATAATTAATGAAACCAAACGAATCCAAATTTGAATTAAACGGGGATTATTACAGCACCCGATTTGAGCCTTCCGGTTCTGAAACAGGCGATACCCTGATTCTCAATATGGGACCCCAGCATCCCTCTACGCACGGAGTTTTGCGTATTATTGTAGAATTGGACGGTGAATATATTAAAAAAGCTGAACCGGTGCTGGGGTATATTCATCGGATGCATGAAAAAATGGGTGAAGTAAAAACCTATATGCAGTATCTGCCGAACATGGGACGGGTTGACTATCTTCATGCGCTGGCATGGAATTGGGCATACGTCGGTGCTGTTGAAAAACTGACCGGTATAGAAGTTCCTCAGAGAGCCGAATATATCAGAGTTATTACCTGTGAGTTAAACCGCATTTGTTCGCATCTTTTATGGTGGGGTGCTTATCTTCTTGATTTGGGCGCGTTTACCCCGATTCTTTACGCATTTGTAGATCGCGAAAAAATCATGGATATCCTTCAAATTGTTACAGGATCAAGACTCACCTACTGTTATTATCGATTCGGTGGAGTTTCAGCCGATATTACGGATGAATTTATCAATCAGACAAAAGAGTTTCTTACCTATTTTAAAACCAGAATCCCCATGTATCATGACCTTGTCACCGGCAATATGATTTTGCGCGGCAGATGTGAAGACATCGGTGTTTTGTCAGTTGAAACAGCAAAGCAATACGGGGCAACAGGACCGGTTTTAAGAGGTTCAGGGATAGCATATGATGTTAGAAAAGTAGAGCCCTATTCGGTTTATGATAAATTTGATTTTAAAATCCCCGTGGGTCAAAACGGTGATGCAATGGATCGTTATGATGTTCGTGTCGCAGAAATGACTGAAAGCCTAAAAATTATAGAACAGGCTTTGGAATCATTGCCTGATGGGCATTATATCAACCCGAATCTTCCTGACCGGATAATGCCTCCGAAAGGCGAAGTTTATTATGCCGTAGAAGGTGCCCGCGGAAAAATCGGAATTTATATTATCAGCGACGGAACTGCAAAACCTTACCGCCTGAAACTGAGAGCGCCGGGCTTTTCAAATCTGCATCTATTTGCAGAACTATCTCAGGGAACTCTTCTCTCTGATGCGGTCTCAATACTTGGAAGTTTAGATCTGGTTATTCCGGAGATTGATCGATGATAAATTTTTTATCTATCCCGTTAATACATATAATTGTTGCGCTGGTTGCAATTTTGGCATTTATCGGGCTAAACGGCGTTGTGCTGGTTTACATGGAAAGAAAGGTTGCTGGTTTTATTCAGCGACGCCCTGGTCCATATGAAGTCGGGCCGCAAGGCCTTCTTCAACCCGTTGCAGATGCACTCAAACTGCTTGGCAAACAGCTTACTTCACCAATGGGAGCGGATAAAATTCTTTTCTGGTCTGCGCCCATAATTTCTTTTGCCCCGGTTGTGGTGTGCTTTTTACCGATTCCGTTCGGTCCGAGTCCGAATAGTACCGGCATGGAATTAAACTTAGGCTTATTATTGGTTCTCGCATTTTCAGGAATTAATGTATTTGCCTTGTGTATGACGGGCTGGGGATCAAATAACAAATATTCTCTACTCGGTGCAGCCAGGGCTGTTTCACAGTCTGTAGCGTATGAAATTCCATTGCTCTTGGCTGTTTTAAGCATTGCATTCCAAACCGGCTCTCTGAATCTTTCCGAAATTGTTCAGTCTCAGCAAGGTGTAATTCATTGGCATATCTTTATGCAACCGCTTGCATTTATAATTTATTTTATTTCTGCTACAGCGGAAACAAATCGGGCACCTTTTGATCTGCCGGAAGCCGAAAGCGAGTTGACGGCAGGATTTCATACGGAATATTCAGGCATGACATTCGGACTTTTTTTCTTGGCCGAATATGCATATATGATTGTTGTCTGCTCGGTAGCAACAGCTTTATTTTTAGGCGGATGGGATGGCCCATTTTTTGACGGTTTCTGGTGGTTTTTATTTAAAGTATATGCTCTCATGCTGGTCTTGATGTGGTTTCGGTGGACATATCCGAGAGTTCGTTTTGATCAGCTTTTAAATATCTGCTGGAAATGGCTTATCCCACTTTCTGTGCTTAATCTGATCTTGACTGCTTTTTTTATAAAACTGGTACACTAAAATGTTAAAAGACATCGGCAAAACATTAATCGGCCTCTGGAGTCTGATTATAGGGTTGAAAATAACAGGAAAGGAATTTTTCAAACCCTGGCTCACGGTTCATTATCCCCGTCAGGAAGTGAAGAATCTGAATACTTACCGCGGTCATATCGAACTGACAGGACAGGAGACCGACCCTTGGAAACCCAAATGTGTCATGTGCGGGAAATGTGCTGAAATTTGCCCTTCGGGTTGCATTCATATTGAATTTCACATTGCCGGTGAAGACGACAGCAGTCAAACAGAAAAGATCCTGATTGGCGTTGGTGTTGAAATCCCGTTTTCCGGTAAAAAATTTGTGCCTGCTGCCAAAATTGAAAGGGAATTGGATATATTCAATCTGAATTATAATCTTTGCAGCCTTTGCGGACTTTGTGTTCAAAACTGTCCTGTAGACGCAATCAAATTTTCAAAAGATGTTTATCTGGCAGGAAGATCAAGACAGGATTTTGAATATGATTTGCTGGCAAGGCTGAAAGGGCAGGGATAACGTATGGAAAATATAACAGAATATCTAAATTCCGGTGTTGAATATCTAAAATATCCGGTATTCGGCATCTACCTGATGCTCATAATTGTCGGCGGACTCACGGCAGTTCTATCCAAAAATCTTATTCGAGCATTGATCGGATTGATTCTGACGCTTTTTGGAGTTGCGGGAATGTATTTTCTGATGTCTGCGCCGTTTATTGCCTTGATGCAGATTCTCATATATGTCGGAGCCGTTACTGTTTTAATTTTCTTTTCAATTATGCTGACAAGAGCTCCGGATGGTGATGCCGGGATGGAAACAGACGGAAAAAAATTAAACAAACAAATTATTCTGGCATTGATTTCGGGGCTTGCTCCGGCATTCATTTTAGGAATCATCATTTTTCAAAAAATGCCGGATGCTTTACCTTTAAAACCTGAAACTTCAATCACGATTCTCGGCGGACTCCTTGTTGGTCCATACTCGCTGGCTTTTGAACTTATTTCCGTTGTGCTATTTACAGCAATGGCCGGTGCAGTGCTTTTGGGTTTTGAAAGGAGAGATAAAAAATGAATCCTCTTGTTTTATATCATCTTACCGCCTTGTTATTGTTAGGATTTGGATTATTCGGGTTGACAAGCAGAAAAACGCTCGTTGGCATGCTGATTTCAGTAGAATTAATGTTGAATGGTGCAGGGTTGGCCTTGGTTGCAAGTGCAAGACTTACTCCGGCGGTTGATGCAGTGGGTCAGATAGGAACGCTTTTGGTTATGGGGCTTGCAGCAGCCGAAGCGACACTGGTTTTAGCCATTATTCTGGTTGTTTCCAAACGATATGGTTCGGTTGAAACCATTGACATCTCAAAGCTAAAGGGTTAAAAGCGATGATTATCCAAAAATATACGCTTATCTTGCCGCTTCTTTTTACAGGATTATGTCCGCTTTTTATCTGGCTTTTCAGAAAAAATATCAATGCCCGTGAAGGTGCATCCTTTGTTGCCGGAATATTAACCTTTCTGAGCGTCTTGTCTTTTGTGCAGCCTGTTTTAGACGGAAACATCTTGATGCTTCCGTTGTTTACACTTCTGCCCGGAATGGAAATTAAATTTTGTGTTGACGGATTAACCTTGATTTTTGCAATTGTTGCATCGTTTTTATGGATTTTTGCAACATCCTACAACATCGGTTACATGCGTTCGCTTAAAGAACATGCTCAAACACGATATTATTTTTGCTTTGCCATTGCAATTTTTGGCGCCATCGGCGTGGCAATGAGCGCTAATATTTTTACATTGTATCTGTTTTACGAAATCATCACTATTTTTACCTATCCCCTTGTTGCCCATCATCAGGATGAAATGGGGTACAGCGGGGCGCGTAAATACATTGTCTATCTGATGGGTACATCCAAATTATTCCTGCTACCTGCGATGATCATGACATATATTCTCTGCGGGACTTTAGATATGCATTTAGGTGATATAGCAAAAGGTATGTTTCCTCCAACAGCCAATCCAATAGCCGTCACCATCACTTACGCCTTATTTGTTGCCGGTCTTGCAAAAGCCGCAATAATGCCGCTTCACAACTGGCTTCCGTCTGCAATGGTAGCGCCGACACCTGTGTCTGCGTTGCTTCATGCGGTAGCGGTTGTAAAGGCAGGTGTTTTTTCCATCAGCAGAATTCTCCTTTCAGTGTTTGGCGTTGACACCATGTCTGCTTTGGGTCTGGGGTATCCCACAGCATGTTTTGCCGCCTTTACAATTGTATGCGCTTCAGCCATCGCTTTAACGAAAGATGATTTAAAGGCTCGACTTGCCTATTCAACTGTCAGCCAGCTCTCATATGTAGTTTTAGGAGTTTCATTGCTGACTCCGCTTTCAATCAGCGGCGGACTGGTGCATATTGCACATCACGCCTTCAGCAAAATTACGCTCTTTTTTGCTGCAGGTGCCATTTATGTGGCGACCCATCAGAAAAAAATCAGTCTGCTTTCCGGTATGGGGAGGCGTATGCCGTGGACATTTGGTGCTTTTGGCGTTGCTTCGCTTTCCATGATAGGTGTTCCTCCTGTATGCGGATTTGTCAGCAAATGGTATATGATCAACGGTGCTGTAAGCACGGGGCAAATTCTTTTTGTCTGTACATTTCTCGCAAGTACTATTTTAAACGCCGCATATTTTATGCCGATTTTATATAAAGCCTTTTTTGAAGCACCCGCTCCGGGAATAGATCTTGAGCAATACTCGGAAGCCCCTCTTACAATGGTTATTCCTTTGTGCTTTACTGCTGCAGCTTCGGTTTTTTTAGGACTATACCCGCAAACATTTTTTCAATTCATTAATGCGTTTAAAGGATATTAGTAAATGCTAAACATCACGGAATCACATTTAAAAAAAGCCTTTTTTCTTATCCTCGTGGTTTTGGTTGTGTTAAATTTTTTTGAAACGCCTCATGTCCCGCATTTCGGCTTGGATAAATATCCAGGCTTCTGGGCAGTTTTCGGATGCGGTGTTGCCATAATTCTGGCAAAAGTGGCCAAAGGAGCGGCCCATACCTTTTTAGGCAAAGACGAAGATAAATATATGGAAAATGAGAAAGCAATGCCGATTGTCGATGATTCACATCATCAAGAACATCATTGATTTAAGGATTTAATTGTGAACGAGTTTATTCATCCCTCTGTGTTTTTTATCATATGTGCTGTGATTGTCTGGTTCCTGCCCGGAAAAATTGCCAGGTTTATACCCCCTTTGGCTGCAATCCTTGGAATTATCAGTGTTTTTTCCATGAAGGAAGGCACTTATGCAGATGTTAAATACCTGACGTTCATACTTCACATGGGAAGAGTAGATTCTTTATCCATGGTGTTTGCCAATGTATTTGCCATTCAAGCCCTGATTGGATTCATCTATGCTTTGCATGTGGAAGACAGATGGCAACACATGGCTGCTTTGATGTATATTTCAGGTGCCTTCGGCTGCGTATTTGCCGGTGATTATGCCACCCTCTTCATTTTCTGGGAACTGATGAGCATTTCCTCTACTTTCCTTGTGTGGCTGAGACGCAATCCTGTATCCTCGAGAGCCGGATATCGATATTTTCTGTTCCATACCATTGGCGGACTTTTCCTGCTGGCCGGGCTTCTCCTTCGCTATAAGGCAGTCGGAAATTTTACTTTTGAAGCCATAGCGCCTTCTTCGCTCCAGTTTTTTGACTATTTGATCCTGATCGGATTCTGTGTGAATGCGGCTGTTCTTCCGCTTCATGCCTGGCTTCCCGATGCTTATCCGGAAGCCACCATTACCGGTGCTGTATTTATGAGCGCATTTACCACTAAAACTGCCGTCTATGTTCTGGCCAGAGGATTTTCAGGGGTTGAGATTCTTGGAATTATGGGGACATTGATGACACTTTATGGCGTTTTTTACGCTACCATTGAAAACAATGCCAGAAGAATCTTGGCCTATCATATTGTTTCCCAGGTCGGATATATGGTGGCCGGTATCGGTATTGGAACGGCTATGACCATCAATGGTTCATGCGCCCATGCCTATGCCCATATCCTTTATAAGGGTCAACTTTTCATGGGTGCCGGTGCACTTCTTTATGCAGCCGGAACAGCGCATCTTTCAGAACTCGGCGGACTTTTCCGAAGACTTCCCTGGGTTTTTTTCCTGTATATGATCGGTGCCGTCAGCATCTCCGGTTTCCCGCTTTTCTCTGGATTCATCAGCAAAACCATTACCATCGCCGGTGTTGCTGAATCGCATCATACATGGCTTGCTTTAGGCCTGGAGATCGCTGCGGTTGGTACCTTCTTATCCGTTGGTATTAAACTTCCGTATTTCGCATTTTTTTCAAAACCCGATGTCGGTATTCCACTTAAAAAAATTCCCTGGAATATGTATGCGGCTATGGGTATCGCCGGATTCCTTTGTTTCCTCATCGGTATCAATCCGGATCTGTTATACCAACTTCTTCCCCATGAACTCGACTATGTGCCCTATACAAAATGGCACGTGCTTCAGTCCATGCTGATACTCTGTTTCACCGGGCTCGGGTTCTATATCATGCGTAAAAAATTGACGCCGGAAGCCAAACGGAATGCCGACTTTGACTATCTGTACAGAGTTATCGGAAAAATAGTTGTAGCCATCGCTAGAAAACCCATTGAAGTGATTGATAATCTTTGGAGCGAATTTTACGCAAAAGTCGGATTGAGAGGGATGCTTAAAATGGCCGAGATAACGGCTTGGTTTGATAAGGCCGCCATTGATGGTGTCGTTGATGGAACAGCATCAGGAGTAAAGCGAATCGGAAATTCGGCTTCAAACGTTCAAACCGGAAATCTCCAAAATTATCTGGCTTTGGCCATGATAATAGGCGTCCTGGTTTTTGCTGCGGTTTGGTTTGTTTAAAGTAAATAACTAAATGGAGATATAATGATTCAGCCTCCTTTTCCTGTATTGACAGTTTTAATCTTTTTCCCGATCGTAGCTTGTTTTTTGCTGCCTTTTCTTAAAGAGGAAAAGGCAGTCCGGGTTTTCACACTAGTTATTGGTCTAATTGAACTATTTTTGGCATTCCCCTTGATGGGTTTCGATTTAGGTTTCGGTGGTTATCAATTTGTTGAAAAAACGTCCTGGGTACCGGCATGGGGACTTTTTTATTATCTGGGAATTGACGGCATCAGTCTTTTGATGATTCTTTTGACACTCCTGTTATTGCCATTATGTGTACTTTGCTCGTGGACCTATATCAGCAAACGCATTAAAGAATTTCATTTCTGTTTACTGTTAATGACGTCTGCATGTGTTGGTATATTTGCGGCTCTTGATTTTGTACTTTTTTACATTTTCTGGGAAGCCATGCTGGTTCCCATGTTTCTATTAATTGCGGTATGGGGTGGACCGGAACGAAAATACGCATCCTTAAAATTCTTTTTATATACGCTTGCGGGCAGCACTCTACTTTTGGTCGCTATTATCGCTTTTTATAAGCAGGGAGGGACGTTTTCCATTCCCGATTTGGCAAAAAAAACCTATTCGTTTCAATTCCAATTCTGGACTTTTCTTGCTATGGCGCTTGCTTTTGCAATCAAAGTTCCCATGTTCCCTTTCCATACGTGGCTTCCGGCTGCCCATGTGGAGGCACCGACCGCAGGAAGCGTGATGCTGGCATCCGTGCTTTTGAAAATGGGTGCGTATGGTTTTTTAAGATTTTGTCTTCCCTTAACCCCTCTTGCAAGTGTTTACTTTGCGCCCATGATGATAGGGCTTTCTGTTATTTCAATTCTTTACGGCGGCTTTGTGGCCTTAGGGCAGAAAGACATGAAAAAATTGATTGCTTATTCATCTGTTGCCCACATGGGGTTTGTAACTCTGGGAATATTCATATTTACTATCAGAGGTTTTGAAGGGGCTTTGATGGTGATGCTGAATCATGGGATCACAACCGGAGGGTTGTTTATGCTGGTTGGCTGTATTTATGAACGCAGCCACAGTAGACAGATTTCGGAAAATATGGGGTTAGGGAAATATCTCCCTGCATATATGTTTTTTTTCGGTCTGTTTTCCCTTTCATCGTTAGGCTTTCCGGGAACAAACAGTTTTATTGGTGAAGCATTGGTGTTAATTGGCGTTTTTACAGAAAAACCTTTGATCGGGGCATTGATTATCCCGGGTGTAATGCTCGGAGCTGCATACATGCTCAGATTGACCCAGAAATTAGCCTGGGGAGAACCTGCAAAAGCCCAGAATTGGAAAGATTTAAATTTAAGAGAATGGATATATTTTATACCCCTGGCCATACTTGTTTTTTATATTGGATTGTCGCCAGGTTTGACGCTTAAAGCCATTGATCCGACTTTGCAGAATCTTTTAAAAGAATTTTCAAATAAAACCGCTATTGTCTGTCAACAGGTTGAAAAGGGAAATTATTCTATGTCTTTTGCAAATAAAAATATAGGAGAAACGCGGTGAATTTCAAAGCAGCTTTGTTTCTTCCGGAATTGTTACAAATCGCAATTATATTGATTTTATTTATTGAAACACTTGGCAATCCCGAAAAGACAATTGAAAAAATTACCTCTAAACTGAACTGGCTTCCGATGGCAAGCGGGGTAGGGATTATTGTGGCCATATTCAGCCTTAATTCCAGAGGCAGTATGTTTTTTGATGCTTATCAGATCGATCCGCTTTCTCAGTTTTTTAAGCTTGCAATCGCAACAGGATTTTTTATTACGGTTCTAAATGCATTAAATCAACCTCTGTTGGAAGCTGAAAAACGCTTTGATTATTTTTTATTTCTTGCCTTAAGCGCATTTGGACTCATGCTTCTTTCAAGCTCTGTCGAGCTTATCACCATATATGTTGCTTTAGAAATTTCGTCCTACAGTCTTTATGCGCTGATCCCCATCAGAGGAAAAGAAGGGAAAGCCGCTGAAGCAGGAATTAAATACATTCTTTTCGGAGCTGCGGCAACGGCAGTTTCGCTTTACGGATTATCTTATATACTCGCGTATCAGCATTCGACATATTTAAATGTATTGGCAACAAAATCATGGGTAATGAGCGAATCTGCTGTAGGTGTGATGGGTTTAACCCTATTTATGGTTGGATTTTTTTATAAATTGGCATTGTTTCCGTTTCATTTCTGGTGTCCGGATGTATATGACGGCACGAGCAATGAGACAGCAGCTTATGCGGCTACTTTACCAAAATTGGGAGCAGTTGTCATTTTGATCCGTTTGACGGCTTTGTTACAGCCAGGAGCTGAAATCACGACCGTCATGGCTGTTTTAGGCGCAATGTCAATGACTTTCGGAAATCTTGCAGCCTTAAGACAAAAAGACATTAAACGAATGCTCGGATATTCAAGTGTTGCCCATGCGGGGTACATCATGGTCGGATTATCTGCCGTATCTTCGCAAGGTCTTGCTGCTGCTGCATTTTATAGTTTCATTTATGTTTTAATGAATTTAACCTGTTTCTGGGTGATTTGCAGGCTCTCAACGGATGGAAGAAACCTTTTGCTGGATGATCTAAACGGACTCAGCAGGCGAGCTCCTTATCTGGCTTTTATTCTGGCTGTATCAGCATTTGCGCTTGTAGGACTACCACCGACTGCAGGGTTTATGGGGAAACTTTTTCTTTTGACAGCCGCATGGAACAGAGGCTATAACTGGCTGGTAATCATCGCAGCACTTAATACAGCGGTTTCTA
>JAIFMF010000218.1:0-19412 GCA_020048635.1 Desulfobacula sp.
AAATATATGGCTGGGGCGAGAGGATTCGAACCTCTGGATGCAGGGATCAAAACCCTGTGTCTTACCGCTTGACGACGCCCCAGTACAATAATAAACTCACATTATCAGCCAAACGAAGAAAGAAATAATATCTTTTTGCTCCCGGCCCATCTCTCCAGGAGAATCTCACAGCCTCTTTCAGCATCCTTGCGGGCTTGAAAAAGTGAAAAAAGAGATGACCCACTTCCTGTCATCTGCACTTTTGTGTGCAGCAACAATTCCATCTCTTCTTTTGTTTCCCTGATTTCAGGATAAAGACTGCACGCCGGTCCTTCAAGATCGTTGTGCATCCTTCTCCCTGCATCAAATTTCTGTCCCCGTAGCAGCATATTCAAACCATCATTCATAGTATATTTTTGATTTGATGTCAATTCAAAATCATATTTTTTGTATACATCCGCTGTTGCAGCAGCGACTCCGGGATTGCACAGGACAAGGTGATACGGTAAAAGATCCGGTGCTTTTTCAAGTTTTTCACCAATGCCTTTGACAATGGCCGGGCTTTTGAAAATGAAAAAAGGGATGTCGGCACCCAGACAAAGTCCCATTTGCATTAATTCAGATTTTGAAAACAGTTGACGGTGGTAGGCGTTCAAGGCAGTTAAGACGGTAGCGGCATTGCTGCTGCCGCCGCCGAGTCCCCCGCCGGGAGGTATCCGCTTAATAATCTCTATTCCAAGGCCTTTTTTTTCATATCCCTTTTCTTTCAACGCATCATAGAACAGAACCGCAGCCTTATGGGCAAGATTGGATTCATCTTCGGGAACATCCGGATGATTGCAGGTGACCCTTATCTTTTCTGCTTCAAAATCAAGATAAAGGTCATCACAAAGATCAATAGGCGTCATAAGGGAATAAAGAGTATGATATCCATCCTTTCTTTTTGAGGTGATATATAAGAACAGGTTTATCTTTGCTTGGGATGTATACTTTCTTGTCAACCCTTTGCCTCGACAAATGCAATCCTGATTTCAGTCAGGAGCGCTTTGAGAAGATTTTTTTCATCCTCGGTCAGATTCCCCTTTGTTTTTTCTTCCAGCATAGCAATCATGTCAATGGTATGTCTTGCAAGCTCAAGGTTTTTTGATTTTTTCCCGGTTGAAGGGTCTTCCACCTTTCCCAATTGAACAAGCCCTGATGAGTATAAGGATAGAAGAAAGCTTGAAAAATCCACTTTCGGCAGCGGGCCTGACGCTCCTGCCTCACTCATAACAAAACCTTTTCCCTCGGGCATTTTTGTTTCTCCTTCTATAATGGTTTTATCTGAAACTCCATTCAACATCCAAGTTATCTTTTGTCACAGATGCAAGATAGCCGTCAAAATAAAAATTTTCAACCTGATATTTTTTATCCAGATATTGGACAATGAGATTGTTATTATCCAGGACCATATCAATCTTTACTTTTGATAAGCCTTTAATCCCAACGGCTGTTTTTTTCAACACCGCTTCTTTTGCTGTGAACACCCTGAAAAAAACAAGCATTTTGTCCTGACGCATGAAATGCAGGTATTCAGTCTGATCAACAATCCTTTTAAACATTGTTTCGGAAATATTCTTAAGTTGTTCGATATCAATCCCCACGTTTTGCTTTGAGACAACACCGGCCACAATTTCCGGTTTATGGCTGAGTGACCAGAAGATTCCGTTGGATGTCAGAGGCGCACCGGATTCATCATTCTCAAGTCGCGCTGCATCAAGTTTTGATTTCAGGGCAGAGGCTTTTACGCATTCCCTTGCAAGACGGCTTAAAGCCATTGTCTTTTCTTTGCCCCTTAACGCATGAATGGTTTCAGGAACTTTTGAAATATATGGATAGAGAATAATAATCAGCCCTCCTCATTTTCAAGCCGGATAATGATATCTGCAACCGTTGCCCCCTGACCTTCCTCATGGACAAACAAAGGGTTGATGTCCAGCTCTTTGATCATGGGATGGTTGTCCGCCATGACCTTTAAGGAAACAATGTGTTTTTCAATGGTTTCAATATCCGATGGTTTCTCTCCCCTGAGCCCCTTTAAAATAGGATATCCCTTGATACTTCTGACCATCCTTCGGGCCACATTTCTGCCCATGGGAGATAGTCGGAATACCACATCCTTGTAAACCTCAACAAAAATACCGCCCAAACCGAACATGACCGCATGTCCAAAGACCGGGTCCCTGGACAATCCCAGGATCACTTCTTTTCCTTTGGAAGCCATTTTCTGGATCAGGATGCCGTCTATTTTTGCATTTGGATTGAAAGCCCTGGCCTTTTCCACGATAGTATCAAAACCTGTTTCAATTCCTTCCCTATCTTCAATCCCCACCATGACCCCGCCAGCATCAGTCTTGTGAAGAATATCAGGTGATGCAATCTTCATGACAACCGGATACCCGATTTTCTCCGCCAGGTCACAGGCTTCGACCTTATTCACGGCAAGGCCCATGGGAAGGGTTTTAAAGCCGTAGCACTGAAGAAGTTCGCACCCGTCGAGCTCTCCCAGAATCGTTTTCCCGGCTGCCCGACTTTCTTTTATGATCTGATGTGCTTTTTGTGTATCATAGGTGAGATCAAACTGAGGCAGGATTTTCCTGAACAGCCATTTCATCCCCTGTCTCAGGGCCCCAAGGGATCTTGCTGCACTTTCCGGGAACTGGTAAACCGGGACTCTGTTTTTCTGAAGAAGTTTCACCCCGTCTGACACATCGACCACCCCCATAAATGCGCAGACTATGGGTTTTAAGGTATTCTTTGCAATACGGACAATGGCTTCAGCCGTGCCGATAGCATCGGTCATGGATTGAGGCGTCAAGATAATCAACGCCGCATCCACCCCCCGATCACTTAATACTGTCGATAGGGTGTTCTCATACCGGTCTTTGGCTGCATCCCCTATCACATCTACCGGGTTATAAAAATTAGCTGTGGAAGGCAGATATTTTTTTAGCTCCCGAATGGTTTCATCCGAGAATTTGGCAAGCTTCAACCCTGAGTGCTCGCTCATGTCGGTTGCGATAATGCCTGGACCGCCCGCATTGGTGATGATGGCAATCCTATCCCCGGTAGGATATTTATTGGCGGCAAAGGCCTGGGCATAATCAAACAACTGGTTCACGGTTGCACACCGAAGGATACCCGACATATTGAAAATGGCATCATACAATGCATCAGAACCGGCAAGAGCCCCCGTATGAGAAGCTGCAGCCCTGGCTCCGGCATCGGAGGACCCTGATTTAATAGCAATCACATGGGTAGGATGGGTTCCCGAGGTCATCTCACGGACCTCCGAAATAAATTCTTCGGCACTCCGGCTCAATTCTTCCATGTAGATCATGACCACATCCGTATCCGGATCATTGTGATAATATCTTAACAGATCCAGTTCATCCACATCCGCCTTGTTGCCGATGGAAATGAATTTTGAAAAACCGAACCCCTTATCCGCTGCATAATCCAGGACGGCTGTGCAGAGAGCCCCGCTCTGGGAAATAAAGGATACATTCCCGGCCGCCGGCATCCGTGAAGAAAAGCTCGCATTCAATGACACTTTCGGAGACGGATTGATAACACCAAGGCAATTGGGCCCCACAAGTCTTACTTTGGCGTTGGCGCATAAGGCTTTAATCTCTTTTTCAATCAATGCGCCCTCTCCGCCAACTTCCTTAAACCCGGCAGAAACAATCACGATTCCTTTCACACCCTTGGAGATTGACTCCCTAACCGCTCCCAAGGCAGCTTTGGGAGGAAGAATAATCATGGCCAGATCAATGGGATCAGGGATATTGCTGATACTGGTATAGCATTTTACACTCAATACGGATTTTGCTTTTGGATTAACAGGATAAAGCGTTCCGGTATATCCCCCGGATAAGATATTGGCAAAAATATCATGACCCACCTTGCCCTTTTGATTTGATGCCCCGATGACTGCGATGGTCTCCGGTGCAAAGATTGCGTCCAGTCTGTCCATATCTCCCCCTATGGTGTGTTGATGTGGGTTTTCTTATTTTTATAAAAGGTAATTCAACAATTTTTTCTATCAATTCTATCATTTTAAAAAACAATTTTCTACAAATTGATTTTAAAGATGTTTTTTCGTGCCTGACCAGATTGATCATAGTTACAACCCTTTTGGATCAACTCCTTTTCTCTTGAACCTTATCCACAAAAGCCGGAAAACACCTTGACTTTAGACGGGTTTGATTATAGGCAGTTCAGCATCAGGCTCTGGATTGAAACTCGGCTGAAAGGCGTTTGAATGAAAAAATGGTATATTTTTGTAGCACTCGTGATTGTCCTCGGCGGTGCCGGGACACCGGCTTTGAACGGCATGTTAATGGAAAAACGGGTGAGGCAGTCTTTTGAGGAAATCAACCATCGGGACGGCGCATCCAGACCACGCATTCTGTTTGAAATCATACGGTATGAGCGGGGTTTTTTTTCTTCTGAAATTGAATGGAAAATTGTTTCAGGGATGTTTGAAAATATATGCGGAACTTATGAAATCGTTTTTGTTGACCGGGCCGGGCATGGGTTGACAGGGGTTTCAACCGTCACAAGCCTTGAGAAAAATCAATGGTTCACAGATTTTATGAACGAGAAATTAAAGGGTAAAAACCCTCTGACCATTAAAACGGAATTCAATTATTCAGGCAGGATGAAATCAATGTTTGCCCTTGATGCGGTTTCATTTACGGACGGCAGCGATACTTATACTGTAAAGCCCGGCCAGGCAAATGTGTCGGTTGACTGGCGTAAAGATAATATTCTGTTAACCCTGAATTTTGCAGGATTGGATATGGTCGGGAAGAAAACTGCGGTTTCAAATATGGCTTTTGATTATGAATTTTTATCCCATCCAAAAGAAGCTGCAGTTTCCATCAAAATCCAAGGTCGTATGGATTCGTTTCAATCCGGAGCCCGTGAAATAAAAAATGCCGCCATAGGGCTTCATATCAATCACATGGATGCCGAGGGATATAAAGACCTTAGGGCAGTTTTTCAGGAAGGGCTGGCAGATATTGTGCGTGGAGGCGCTTCGACCTGGCAATATCCGGATGCAGTCCGACAGACCATGGAAAGACAGGTCACCGAAAAAGGATTTGAATGGGTTGGGATCTGTGAAAAATTATTAAAAAGCGGCCTGGAAATAGAGGTGTCGGGTCTTAAGGCCCAATTGCCCGAGGGCGATATCGAGGCCAATGGAAGGATAAGACTTGAAAAGGACCTGCCCCTTGAAGGACTCATCTCCCTCATAATGGCGCCTTCAAATGCATTGGCCTATATTTCCCTGAAATCCCATATCAGTCTTCCGAAAAGCCCTGATCTGGATGACCGAATGCTTTTGTCCCCGCTTTTTCCTGAAATGTCCACAGGTCTTTTTATTATGGAAAAAGATCGTCTGATCCATACGGCCGAAACAAGAGACGGAAAATTATTTTTAAACGAAAAAGAGGTGTCAATAAAATGAAAAAAACTTTTAAAATCATATTGTTGAGCTTTCTCCTGGTGATGGCTTGCGCTGTCGGATGGGTCACCTATCAGTTTAATACATACAAACCCAAAACGATTACACAGACCATGAACCCGGAGAACCTTGCCTATTTTAAAGAAACCTATGTGGATTGCCGTAAAAGCTTTCTTGATGAGGCACAGAAACACAAAGGCCTCCATAAGGATATTGAGATATCCGGCATTGCTGTTGAAAGCTCTGTTGATCCGGATTTAAGCATAGACTATTGTTATATTCCGGCTCAACAGTCATTTGAACGCCTTTTTATATTGACCTCGGCCGTTCATGGAATTGAAGGGTATGTGGGCAGTGCTGTTCAGCAGATGTTTTTAAGGGAACTCGTCAAGGATATCAATCTCAATGATATGGGTCTGCTCATTATCCATGCAGTTAATCCTTCCGGCTTTAAAAATTACCGGAGGGTGTCGGAAAATAATGCGGACCTGGATCGGAACTGTTCAACTGAAGACGGTCTTTATCTGTCTGAAAACAAAGGATACAATGAACTCAATTTGTTTTTGAATCAGAGGCAGAAGGTGAGTCTCACAAGTTTTGGTAATTTTTTCTTCCCGTTGAATGCCATTCAGAAAATTCTTAAGTATTCCATGGGAACCTTAAGACAGGCAATTTTGCAGGGGCAGTACCAGCATGAAAAAGGGGTTTATTATGGGGGCCACAAACTTGAACCTTCCATAATAGCCGTGACGCCGCTGATCCGAGAAATTTCAGAAAAATATAAAATGATATTCAGTCTTGACCTGCATACGGGTTATGGTCAAAATGGAACCCTGCATCTCTTCCCGAGTCCGTTGAAAGATGCAAAGAAAAAAGCAGAAATTGAAAACATATTTTCAGGCCTTCGGATTGACTGGGGCGATACTAATGATTTTTACACGGTAACAGGGGATTTTACCTCCTACCTTGAACAGATTCTTCCTGAAAAACACTATCTGACCATGACCTTTGAGTTCGGAACCCTGGATACAAAGACCACCATGGGGTCCATCAAGGCCCTGCACAATGTGATGCTTGAAAATCAGGGAGTCCATTACGGCTACAAAACCCGGAAAGATGAAACACAGGTAAAATCAAGGTTCCTTGAGAGCTATTACCCCTCATCCGATGCGTGGCGCTCCAAGGTGATTGAAGATTCCCGGCAGGTGCTGTCACAGGCTCTGGAGGAATATGTTAAAACCACTGTTGAGGATCAGCCCTGATTGAAAAGGACCGTCATCACAAACAAGATTACCTATGTGGAACCTGATTCCATGGCTCATTTTTCATCCTGTGCCGGGATCATTGTCCAGTCAAATGAGAAAGTCTTTATTGATACGAATATGGGCTCTGAAGAAACCCCGGGGCTCCTGGAACTGGAAAAACCGGATGCCGCCGTCATCACCCACTATCACCTGGATCATTCCGTCTGGACCCGGTATGTCGCCGATCATTCCAACGCCCGTGTCCTGATCCCGAAAAAAGAAGAACCCTATCTGACCTCCCTTGATTTTATCATCGCCCATACGGCCGGTCCCTTCGGTATGTCCGATCAATGGACGGATTTTGTGGTAAACCAGCGCGGTTACCGACCGCTCACGATATATGAATGCTATTCTGAGAAAGCCTCATTTCAAGACCTGGTTCCTGAAATGGTGATTCTGGAAACACCCGGTCACTCACCTTCGCATTCCTCTTTTTATTTTCCTGACGAAAAGATCCTTTTTTCCGGTGACGTGGGTCTGGACCGCTTTGGTCCCTGGTACGGCTGGGCCGATTGCGATATCAAAGCGCTTGTTGAGTCCATTTTAAGACTGGACGGCCTGGAAGTGGGCCTTGTCCTGACCAGTCATGGCGGCATTATCAAAAAAGAGATCCAAAAAGCTTTTTTCAACAGCATTCACCATATTCTGAGACGTGAAGAAAAAATCGTTCGCAGGCTTGATAAGGGGATGAATAAAAAGGATATCATCGAGCAGGGAGTTTTTTATTCGGATAAGGAAAAAATCCGGGAACCGTTCAAGTCTTTTCTGAATATGTGGGATACGGCCATGTTTAATCATCATGAAGCCCTGATCAAGGAAGGCGGTCTCATGGCCTTTTTTCCTGAAATATCGGGAATGTCATAAATCCGCCTGCCGGTTTCAGCAGAAAAACCCTTCCTTTACCTTTGAAATTCCTGGGATAATGGTCTGGGTGCGGTTTATCCCATGAATCTTGCGGATCTTCTGATCCACGAACTCTGCAATAATTTCCGCATCAGAGGCCAGAAAATCTCTTTTCAGGATGATTTTGGCCAGAATATCGATGGTCCCGTGAACCGAATGGACTTCCTGAACTTCATCCAGGGCAAACAATTTATCAATGACCTTTACGTTGGTTGAGGTATCCATATTGATCATGATAAAGGCGGTGATGCTTCGCTTCATTTCAGGATAATCCGGTATGGTTTTTTCAAGCATGGCGCTTCTGAAGGCTTCCATGCTTCTGGGGATCAGCCGGTCGATCCCTATCCCGTATTGGCGGCTGGAAGGTCTCTCCCAGTGGTGATAAGAAATATAAGCATAAAGATCGGCAAGGGTTCTTCTGGGGAAATGCTTGTCAAGCTGCCCGTTTTTGATGAGAGCGGTCAGCGGCAAAAAAATTGTGTTGTACCAGTCTTCCGCTGCTTTTTTAAAATCGGTTTCAGTTCCGGAAATAAGCGTTAAATGGTTTTTATGGGCTTTAATCTGGACCTCCAGATAATTGTATTTACCGATTTCGGTCAGGAGGATATTCTGAGGCGGCAGCCCGGTGTTTTCATAGAATTTCTTTTTTTCAATATACAAAAGATTTTCCATGGTGTTCAGGGAAGAAAGAAGCTCAATCACTTTTGCCTGGATATCCGTCCGCCCCAGTTCTTTTGACGCAGCAACTCTGTGGTTGCCATCCAGGACATAATAATCATTCCGGATCTGGTAAAGCTTTACAGGAGGTAGAGGTCTTCCGCTTCGCATGGCCCTTTTGATATCGCTAAACCGTTTGGAAGAGATCTGTCTTTTGGGTCTGAACTGAGAGTCAAAATCATGGTATTTGCCAACACTGCCGATGATTTTTTCAACTGCCACCGTCATTATCCCGTGGTCAACGAATTCAACCTTGCCTTCCTTTTCCTGCTGCTCGTTAAAGGAGTCGACATGGCTCTCTGTATTTGGTTCCATAAATGCCAAAAATTTTTTAAAAAAATTTTTCATAGTGTCACCTCAAAAATAGTATAGCCGCAGGTGTTTATCACTTTTGTCTGGCCGACCCTTGTTATTCTTTCTTCATGGGTGTTGAAGGGTTTATGCATATGACCATGGATCAGGAATTCCGGTTTTCTTTTGTCCATCAGCCGGTTAAAGCTTTCAAAGCCCATATGGCAAAGGTCTTCTGCATCATGAACATGCCGGGGCGGCGCATGGGTGACCACGATATCAACGCCTCCTTTTCTCCAGATGGAAAACCACAGACCCCAAATGATTTTTTTCATTTCTACGTTCGTATATTGGTTCACGCCGCCATTATACCACATGGACCCTTCAAGCCCCAGTATTTTAACTGAGTTGAAAAGCAGCACCTGTGCATGAATATTGCTGCACCCCTTGGGATTATGGAGTGTGTAACGGATATCGTGGTTGCCCTTTACATAGAAAAGAGGCTTGTCAAGCCTGTTCCTTAGAAAGGAAAGATATTCCGGCGGCAGATCCCCGCAGGATATGATCAGATCCACGGGTTCAAGGATTTTTTCTTCAACTTTCCGGGTTAATGATGAATCTATGAAATCAGAGACCGAAAGAATTTTCAGACTGCGGTGTGTTTTCATTCCCGCCTAAGATGGGCAAGCCACCGGTATTCCAGTTTTTTTAACAGCCAGACAAGGATAAAGGTGATGGTCAGATAGAATGCCCCGGCTGTGAGATAGGCTTCATAGGGGCTGTAGTACCTTGAATTGATGATCCGAGCTGCGCCGGTGATATCGATGATGGTGATGACACTGGCAAGGGAGCTGCCGTGGAGCATGAAAATAATTTCATTGCCGTATGTGGGAAGCGCTCTTCGAAAGGAACTCGGAAGGATGATCCGTGTGAATCTTAAATACCAGGACATACCGGCCGCCTTGGCTGCTTCAACCTCTCCATGGGGGGTGTTCTCAATGGCTCCCCTTATGATTTCAATGGTATACGCACAGGTGTTCAGGGTAAAGGCAAAGAGCGCACAAAAATACGCCTCTTTAAAAAAAATCCATAAAAACGATGTTTTTATGCTTTCAAACTGACCCATGCCATAGTAAATGAGAAACATCTGGACAAGGAGAGGAGTTCCCCTGAAAAAATAAGTGTAGGCGTTTATGGGACCTGAAATAAAAATATTTTTAGATGTCCTCAAAACTGCCAGAGGGATTGCAAAAACAAGACCGATGGCAAGAGATAAAGAAACCAGGATCAGGGTGTTTTTCAGACCGAGCAAATAAACATCGATATTATCGGCAATAATTGAGAAATCCATGATCAGTTCTTTGCAAACCCCAAGCTGTATTTTTTATTGAGCCGGTTTAAAATCAGGATGGAGACCGAGGTCAGAATCAGGTAGATCAAGGCAACCACAAGATAAAACGTAAACGGCATGCGGGTAGCGCCTGCGGCAAGCCCTGCCGTTCGGACCATGTCTTTGAGCCCGATAATGGAAACAAGAGCAGTCGTTTTCATCAGGACCAGCCAGTTATTTCCGAATCCGGGGATGGCATGGCGGACCATCTGGGGCATCAGGATCCGGACAAATACCTTGAACCGGGTCATGCCATAGGCATATCCCGCCTCCAATTGTCCTCCCGGAACGGCAAGAATAGCCCCCCTGAAAGTTTCAGCCATGTATGCGCCAAAAATGAAACCAATGGTGGAAACCCCGGCCATGAAGGGGTTGATGTCGATATAGTCGCCATATCCCAGCATGGGGCCCACCTGATTGACAAATACCTGGCCACCATAGAAAAGCAGAAGCATGAGAACCAGATCCGGGATACCCCGGATAAGGGTGGTATAGGTCTGTGCGATCAGGTTTGCCGCCCTTACCTTGGAAAGCTTGGCAAGGGCAGTGATAATCCCGAGGACCATTGAAATGACAAGGGAAACAAGGCACAATTCAATGGTCAGAAGTGTGCCTTGAAGTATGCTATAACCGTATCCGTGAAGATTGAACATTATTTTCCGTAAATGTCAAAATCAAAATACTTGTCCTGGATTTTTTTGTAGGTTCCGTCTTTGCGGATTTTCTGAATGGCATCATTCAGTTTTTTTATTAGGTCTTTGTCTTCTTTCCTACACGCAATTCCGGCACCTTCACCAAACCATTTCACATCTGTCAGGTCTGGACCGATAAACTGGAAATCCTTGCCTTCGGGTTTCTCAATAAAGCCTTCTTTGGCAGCAATAATGTCTGCAAGGAACATATCGATTCTGCCTGCAGCAATATCAAGATAGACTTCATCCTGAGTGCCGTAGCGTTTTACCTCTACATCCTTGCCGTAATTATCGGTCAGGTACTGGTCATGAATGGTGGCTCTCTGAACACCCACGGATTTACCCTTGATGGCTTCCTTGGAAAATTCCTTGATGGCGCCTTTTTTCACAACAAATTTGGCAGGGGTCTGATAGTATTTATTGGTAAATGCAACGGCTTTTTTTCTTTCCTCGGTAATGGACATGGAAGCGACGATACAATCGAATTTTTTAGCCAGAAGGCCGGGGATAATGCCGTCCCAGTCGGAGATCACCAGTTCGATTTCTCCGCCGGCAGCGGCTACAATGGCTTTGGCCATATCAATATCAAAACCGTCAAGTTTCTGGTCAGGTGTGAGAAAGCTGAATGGAGGATAAGCACCTTCAACACCGACCCTGATTTTTTTCCAGTCTTTGGCAAACCCGTTCCCGGCAGCAAGAACAAGAGATAATACAATTAATGCAGACAAAATTTTTTTCATACCCACTCCTTTGTTAAAATAGTCACTAAGCATATTTATTCCGCGACCGCAATAAATTCCCGGAACCGATCCGATTTCGGTTTTCCGAAAACCTCTGCAGGCGCACCGTCTTCTTCGATCAATCCATTGTGTAAAAAAATTACACGAGTGGACACATCCTTGGCAAACCCCATTTCATGGGTAACCACAATCATGGTTCTTCCTTCCCTGGCAAGATTCCGGATGACCTGGAGCACCTCTCCCACAAGTTCCGGATCAAGGGCCGAGGTCGGTTCATCAAAGAGCATGACGTCCGGTTCCACAGCCAGGGCCCTTGCAATGGCGGCTCTCTGCTGCTGTCCGCCGGAAAGCTGAGCCGGGTAGGCAGAAAGTTTTTCCCCAATCCCTACTTTATCAAGATAATATTTTCCTCTCTCAATGGCTTTGGCCTTGGGAATCTTCAAGACATGGATAGGAGCTTCGATGACATTTTCAAGAATGGTCATGTGGCTCCATAAATTGAACTGCTGAAACACCATGGCCAGCTTGGTCCGGATTCTTTCAACCTGCCGGATGTCTTTGGGCCGGCTCACGCCTTTCCGGTTTGTTTCCATGAGGATTTCTTCACCACCCACAATGATTTTTCCTTTGTCCGGCATTTCAAGGAAATTGATGCAGCGCAAAAGCGTGCTTTTTCCCGACCCGCTGGAGCCCAGGATGGATATGACATCGCCTTTACAGGCGGTAAGGGAAATGCCCTTGAGCACTTCAACCACGCCAAAGCGTTTGTGAAGATCTTCAACTGATAATGCCGTCTGATGTTTATCCATGCGCGTCCATCACTTTTTTCCTGAAATCTTCACAGGTTAAATACAGGTGACCGATTTTTGATAAAATCCTTGCCGTTTTTCCCATCTGCTCCAGGGCAAAGGAAGAGGCTGCACAGTCTGCAAATTCCCTGGAATGAATCACAATATCTTTATTCTGTCCTGTAATATTAAAAAAAGCATGCATGGCCGGGACTTCATAGGTGACATCCCCGAAATCCGAAGAAGCCCGTGAGCGTTCAAGCCATTCCGGTGCCATGCCGTATTCCTCTGCCAGTCTCATGAATTCCTGATTCAGTTCCTGATTGGGCTTCCCCGGTTTGTAAGCATTTTTAACCACTTCGACCACAACCGTTGTATCGGTCATCAGGGCAGCCCCCTGGGCAATATTTTCAAGCCGTTTTTTCATGGACAGTAAAAAATCCATATCAAAGGCCCGAAGATAAAAGTCTGCCGTGGTGGCGTCCGGGATGATATTGGGTGCTTTTCCCCCGTCCTTGATCACGCCGTGAATCCTGCAGGTCTCAGGCAATTGCTGGCGCCAGGCATCCACGCCGGAAAAAAGCAGCCGGACGGCATCCAGGGCATTGAGACCTTTTTCAGGGGAGGCTGCGGCATGGGCGGCCTTGCCGGTAAAGCGGATGATAAACTGCATGATGCCGGACGCTTCCATGGACTGGGAAGTGGGATGGTCGGAGGGGTGCGCCATGAGTACAATGTCCACATCTTCAAGGGCTCCGGCGGCAATCAGATCGATTTTACAGCCTCTTTTTTCTTCGGCAGGCGTTCCCATGATGGTCACCCTACCCTTCAGATGAAAATCCCGGATAAGCTGTTTTAATATGATACCGGCACTGAGGGCCACCCCTGCAATAAGATTGTGGCCACAGCCATGACCCATGTCGGCCAGGGCATCATATTCAGACATAAAACAAATATGGGGAGAGCCCTCCCCCGCGCTTGCTGCAAAGGCGGTTTTTAATCCTTTATAGTTTCTTGTTACATGAAAGCCCAGTCCCTCTAAAAATTCCGTTTGCAAACGGCAGGCCAGTTCTTCTTCTTCAGATAACTCCGGGTTGTCATGGATAGTGTGCACAAGATGTTCAATTTCTTTTGAATGCTCTTTATAACATTTGTCTATGGCGGTTTTCAGATCTTTAAGGGTCATTTTCCTGCCTTTTCTATTCGATCTTTCCTTGATGGTCCATCATCACAAGGTTTTTTTCAAAAGTGACGCAAAATTTTGTTGCTACTCATGTGGGAACTAATAAAAACCCATCCTGAAAGTCAAGAAATAAATACCGAATTTCAATAAAAATTGAAACCTTTATTTTAAAATACCTGCTCACACAACAAACCCTGTTTTTGACGGCAATTGCTTATGGGTTGACATTTGAAGGCCTTTCAAGTTATTTCGATACAAAGAAAAACAGATTGAATCAGGAGCAAACGATCATGACATACACCATCCATCCCATTGTCCTTGGAACAAAAGTATTTGACAAAAGCATGATGACCTACCAGTACGGCCAGGGTCAGCAGTACACCATCCCCATCTATGCCTGGCTTATCAAGGGGGGTGATAAAAACATCCTGGTGGATACCGGTGAAATGACGCCCATCCAGTCAAAAGACCGGGAGGATGCCATCGGCGGGAAAATTTATACCTTTGAACAGGGGCTTGAAAAGCACGGCCTGACACCCGCCGATATTGATATCGTCATTCATACCCATCTTCATATGGATCATTGTGAAAATGATTATAAATGTGAAAACGCAAAATTTTATATTCATGAAAAAGAGCTTGAATCCATTCATGAACCCCATCCCCTGGATTACCGGTATCTCTCCGATTACATCGACGATATCGAAGAAAACGGTCAGATTGAAATTGTCCGGCAGGACTGTGACATTATCCCTGGCATCCGGGTACACCACACACCGGTTCACACAAAAGGCGGTCTGACGGTGTATATTGAAACCGCAAAAGGCACCGCCGTGATCACAGGGTTCTGCCTGATTGATGAAAATTTCAACCCGCCGCCCGAGATCAGGGGTATGGAAATGGATGTGATCCCGCCCGGAACCCATGTGGATGTTTATAAAGCCTATGACATCATGAAAGAGGTTCAACTTGGGGCCGATATTCTAATCCCCCTTCATGAACCAAGGTTTGCTTCCATAGCGTCCATTGGTTGATGCCGGCTTAGCTTATGAAAATTGAGTCATGAAAAAATTGGAATAAAAAAGAAAAATAGCCCATCCTTTTTATTAGATGATTAGAAGGGATGCCCATTCTTTACTTTTCGTAAAAAAGCAAATAACGGGCTTGTCCAAAATAAAGAAGCATACAAAAAATCATTTAATCATAAGGAGACCCCCATGGGAAATGAGAAAACTGAGACCGGTTTTGTGAGCGCAAAGGACCGCACCTCGTGTGAAGCCACCCTGCAGATGCTTGAAAAAGCCAGAAGAGATGGCGTAACTCTGGATCTGGACCGGGGGTATGATATGAAACCCTGTCCCATCGGTGAGGTATCTGCCTGCTGCAAGCATTGCTATATGGGACCCTGCCGTTTGAATCCCAAAGACCCGTATAAAAAAGTGGGGGTTTGCGGTGCCACCATCGACACCATTGAGGCCAGAAATTTCGGACGGAATGTGGCGGCAGGGTCAGCCTCCCACAACGATCACGGAAGACATATTCTGGGATTGTTCAAAGGCATTATTGAGGGTCGGGTAAAGGATTTTAAAATCGAAGATACCCTGAAACTGGAACGGGTGGCCCAATCTGTCGGGATTGAAACGGCAGGAAAAGATGTCCTGGAAGTTGCAAAGGAACTCCATGACGAGCTCGAAAAAACCTTTTCCAATGTAAATGGGGAAATGCCCTTTACAAAACGGGCGCCCGAGGCTCTCCGGGAACAGTGGAGAAAAGACGGAATCATGCCGAGAGGCGCCATGGTTGAAGTCATGGAAATGATGAGCCGGACCCATATCGGGTGCGACCAGGATTATAATAGCCTGATGAAACAGATCAGCAGAACAGCCCTTGCCGACGGCTGGGGAGGTTCCATGGTGGCCACCGAACTGTCGGATATCATGTTCGGAACCCCTTCTCCAACTCTTGCAGAAGTCAACATGGGGGTGTTGAAGGAAGACCATGTGAATATCATTGTGCACGGCCACGAACCTGCCATGTTTGAAGGGATGCTGGCGGCGGTCTATGATTCCTTCTATATTGAACAGGCAAAAGCAGCCGGTGCAAAAGGTATCAATCTTGTGGGCATGTGCTGCTCCGGTGCGGAAATGATGTCCCGCCACGGTATTCCCCATGCCGGGAATTTCGGCTCAACCGAAGCCATCATGGTGACCGGCGCGGTAGATGCCATGGTTGTGGATATCCAGTGCATCAAACAGGGACTGGTTGAAGTGGCCAGATGTTATGACACCCATCTGATTACCACCAATTCACGGGCCCATATTGAAGGTGCTACCCATATTGAGTTTGATGAAATGGACCCCAGAAAATGCACGGACCAGGTTCTGGCAAAAGCCATTGCCAGATTCGGTTCAAGAAAGATGCCCATTGAGATCCCTAAGATAATTCAAAAAGGCATTCATGGATTTACCCATGAATATATTGAATACATGCTGGGCGGGACCTTCCGTGGCAGTTATACCCCTTTGAATGACAATATCATCAACGGCAGAATCCGGGGGGTGGCAGGCGTTGTAGGATGCACCAACCCAAAGGTAAAACAGGATTCCATCCATGTTGAACTCGTAAAAGAATTGATCAAAAATGATGTCCTGGTCCTTCAGACCGGGTGTTCACAAATCTCTCTTGCCAAGGCAGGACTCCTGGTTCCGGAAGCTGCCCCCCTGGCAGGTCCGGGTCTTGCCGAGGTCTGTGAAACGGTCGGCATACCGCCGGTTCTGGGTCTTGGCTCCTGCGTGGACAATACGAGGATTCTCATTGCCGCTTCCGCCATGGTCAAGGCAGGGGGGCTTGGCAATACCATAGCCGACCTTCCGGCCGCAGGATGCGCACCAGAGTGGATGAGCGAAAAAGCGTTGGCCATTGGTCAGTATTTCGTGATGTCCGGCGTGTATACGGTTTTCGGCATTGGTTTTCCGGCCATCAAGGACACAAAATTTTATAATCTTTTGTTTGACGGCCTTGAAAAACAGGGATATGGGAAATGGGGTACGGCAGCAGACCCCCATGAAATCGCAAAAATGATGATCGCCCACATCGATAAAAAGAGAAAAGCCCTGGGCATTGACAAGGTCAGGGAACGAACCCTTGTGGACATGTCGGACCGCCGCGACCTGGCATCCTGATAACAATATAAACCCGCTCCCGGTAGGGTTTTCGCCTGCCGGGAGCGATTCAAAAACGGATTCAAACTTGTTTCTGAAGTCTTCAGCAGCTAAAAATTTTATTCTCCGTCAGGCTTAAAAACCGGCTCCCGGTTTTTGTGACATGGATCATGCTTTCAATACCGGCGGCAAATTCATCCTTGAAAATGAATTTAGGCTCCACGGCAAAGACCATCCCCGGTTTTAAAGGCTCGTTTTTCCCCTGGGCCAGGACGGGATTTTCCACCAGTTCAAGACCGATGCCATGACCGATGAATTTTGATTTCAGATCGGGGAGGCCCAAGAACTGATCCCTGTAACCGAGTTTTTCAGCCGTATGGACAGCGGTTTCAAATACCTCACCCATGACAACACCCGGCGCCATCTTTTCCTTTACCCGGCTCAGAACCTCAATGGATGCAAAACAGGCATCTTTTGCCTTGTCTTCCATCTTTCCCATGACAAACATCCTGGATTCGTCAATATGATACCCGTCCAGCAATGTGCCGAAATCCACCAGGATAGGTTCGTTTTTTTCCATCAGTTTGGGCCCGGCCCCATAGGGATATGCCTTGGACATGCCGGTGCCGCAGAGCGGGGAATCGAGCCCGCCGGGAAGTCCACCGTTTTTACCGCTCATGACATGAAAAGGGAATCCTTCCAGACGGTAATGCCGGGTTAACAGCTTGCCCGAATGCCCAAGAGTCCTGGAATAGGATTCAAACATGCCGCAAAATTCCATCTCCGAAATTCCGGGCCGGATGTTTTCCGCCATAAAATCAAAGGTCTGTTTGGAAACAAGGGCGGCCGCTTCCAGTTTTTCAATCTCAAAGGCGGATTTGATCTGCCTGCAGGCTTCAATGACAGGGGACCCATCCTGAAAATCGGTTCCGGGAAAAAGATGCTGATAGAATTGATAGTCCTTTACAGGAACCACATCAAAGGCCAGGCCGCAGAAGCGGGGAAGTTTTTTAAATCGGCCTTTGATCCATTTTGGGATATCCTTGATCGAGTCAATGGGTTCAATCTGCGTAAACGCGGCTTCCTGAATGGCTCGGGGCAGATACCGTTTTACAAAAAGAACCGGGTCCTGATCCGTTTCAATATAAAGATAGCAGTCCTGGGCCGTTCCGCAGAAATAATAGATATCCGGTCTGTGGTTTAAAAACAGGGCATCCAGCCCATGGCCGGTCATGTGCGTTTTCAGGGTCTGAATCCTGGACAGGATTTCCGTTTCAGGTGTCGGGTCAAAGGGATAGTCATGCATTATCAAAAAGTCTCCTTGTATTAGAGATCCAGCGGGCTTTTCAGCTCTTTCAGCGTCCTGGATTGAATGGTATGGGTATAAATCATGGTGGTCCGGACATCACTGTGTCCAAGAAGCTCCTGGATGGTCCGGATATCATAATTGGCCTCAAGCAGATGGCTGGCAAAGCTGTGCCGGAAGGTGTGGGCCGAAGCTCTCTTGATGAGCTTTGATTTTTTCACGGCCCGCTTAATGGCTTTCTGAACATGGGTTTCATGGAGATGGTATCTTCTATACTCATTTGCTTCAGACAGGAAAGTCAGTTCCTTTGCAGGGAAAAACCACTGCCAGATCAATTCCTTTGCCGCCCCCGGATATTTCAAATCCAGGTTTCCAGGCAAAAACACACCGGCAAATCCAGCCCGGATGTCTTTTTCATGCAAGCTAATGACATGGTCAAGATGATTTTTCAGCTCTTCCAGAATTGTTTTGGGAAGGGGAACTGTTCGATCCTTTTTCCCCTTTCCGTCATGAATGGTTAATACCAGATAATCAAAATTGAAATTGTGAATTCTGAGATTCATGCATTCGGATAGCCTCAGGCCGCATCCGTACAAAAGTTGTACCACCAGGTTGTATGGATCATAAAGGTTTTGGATCACGCGGTTGACTTCATCTCTGGACAGAACCACCGGAATATAGGGCCTTTGTTTTGCCCTTACAACCCCGTCCATTTTTCCAAATTCCTTTTTCAGAATATGTCTGAAAAAAAACAAAAGTGCATTGAATGCCTGATTCTGAGAGGATGCCGAAACTTTTTTTTCAACTGCCAGGCGGGTCAAAAACTCTTTGACATCCAAAGGCGTTAACTGTTCCGGCGGCTTGTGACGGGTGTGATAGCGGAATTTTTCAGCCCAAAGCGTGTAGGATTGAAGGGTCTTGGGCGAATAGTGCCGGAGCTTTATTTCATTTGTCAGGGATTCAAGGGCCTTGCCCCAGAATGCTGCTGGACTGGCAGATTCATAGGGAGCGACCACCTCCTTAACACTGTGGTCCTGATTCTGTTCTGTATCGGAAAAATCGGGCGAAAGCACGGAATAATAAATCTCAACAGCTTTCTTTGCCTGATATAGCTGTGATTCTATCTGTTTTTTTTCTTTCAGCTTGGCGATAAATAACATAAGACTTCCATGATCAGTATATGAGTGCTGATATTTTTTACAAAAATCCAGATAATACCGAAGCCATTTTATAAAATAGGCATGCTCTCTGGGAGAAATGCCGTCTTTTTCTAAAAGCTGTTGATATTTTATAAGAAGGGCTTCCGGAAGCTTCAGCATGATATATTCCTTCAATAAAATTCATTTTCAAGTATTATCCAGTTAGATTTTTTATACTTGACAGCCATATTCGCGTCAAGTAAATAAAAATCATGAAGAATAGACAGACCTGTACAATTACTTGTTA
>JAIFMF010000218.1:19421-19745 GCA_020048635.1 Desulfobacula sp.
ATCCAGTTAGATTTTTTATACTTGACAGCCATATTCGCGTCAAGTAAATAAAAATCATGAAGAATAGACAGACCTGTACAATTACTTGTTAGGCAAAGCAAGATGAAAGGAATCTTATGAGCTGTCATCAGCTAAATACAGAAATAGAAATTAATGCGGTGCCAGACCGCGTCTGGACTATCCTTACTGATTTCGCGGCCTATCCGGAATGGAACCCCTTTATCAAGTTCATCCATTGTATCCATCCCGTAACTCTAAATTCTATTTGCGCCCGCAGGGTCTGGCTAACAAGTAATTGTACAGGTCTGTCTATTCTTCATGATT
>JAIFMF010000201.1 GCA_020048635.1 Desulfobacula sp.
CGTTGATGGTGCCGTATCCGATGACCACGCCGTCTCCGGTCACTTTTCGTTTTTCCATTCCGAAATCCACGCACTGGCTTTCGGCAAGGTCGTTCAGTTCAACAAAACTGCCCGGATCAAACAAAAGGGCAAGCCTTTCCCTGGCGGTGAGTTTCCCTGTGGAGCGGTGGCGTGCCAGGGCTTTTTCACCACCTCCCATGGATGCTTTGGCTTGAAGGCTTCTGAGTCGTTCAAGCTCTTTCTCGTGTGTTTTTATGGTCATGATATATCCTTCTCTTTCATATTAACAGCGCTTTCACAGGGTCATGAACTAATGAATTTTATTAGGTTTTCATGACATATTGTCAGCTATTGTATACTGTATACAATTATACCGTGTCAAGACTATATTTTGAAAAAAGACAATTCTCTCCAAAGGGATGTCGAGCCGGAAATGAAGATCGGTTATCCGACTTGACACGGGTCTGGGGATAAGATAGGTTTTTAAAAAAAGAGGAGAAAAAAAATGCATATATTTACACAGATTTATGAATTTTCTTCATCCATCGGCGCCCTTGAAGGGTATGTGTATCAGAAAAAAAGCATGGATGAGATGGACCCAAAAGCCCTTGATGCCTGGACCGGCAACCTTGTGGATGCCTATGGCCTTCTCCCGGATGATGTGCTGGAAAATATTCAACCCTCCCTTGATCTGACTCTGAACCGGGCCATCAGTTCCTTTGACGTCATCCTCACAGAAGACCATGAAATTTTAAAACGGCTTTATACCATGGTCGGTCAAAGAAAAACCGTATCTCCGGATGATTTTCAAAAAAAGAAATGGTTTCAAAAAGAGAATCATGAATAATTCGCCTGTGATATCCGGTAAGGTGTTTTCCGGGGCAAACAAAGCTGCTTTTTTTACACAGCTTTCCTGGGTTCAGGCGCAATGTCGGGAAAAATTCGGGTTCATCCCTTTCCCCGGAACCCTTAATCTTGAAATCGCACAGGCTGACATAGAGCGCCTTGGGAATATATCGGATCAGGAATGGAAGACTCTGGTTCCGCCGGATGAGAACTTCTGCTCATCGCGGGCGCTGCCGGTATGGATTGGTCCTGTAAAAGGGGCATTGATCCGGCCGGACGATCATGTGGCCATTCACGGGCGCCATGTCATGGAAATCATGGCACCGGTGCGGCTCAGGGATGTTCTGGCCTTAAAGGATGGGGATAAGGTGGAAGTGAGACTTTCCGCCAGGACGGAAGATTCTGCGTTTCGGTTAATCTCTCCTCTTTCACTGGAAGCGGTGATTTTTGATCTGGACGGCACCCTTATTGATTCCATTGAAGCCTATTACCGGATTGTAGAAATCGCTCTGGAACGGTTAGGGTTGCCAAAAGTGCCGCGATCCAAGATTTTAAAGGCCGCACAGAATGATTCGTTCCAGTGGGAAGAAATCCTGAAGGCAGCACCGGGCAAAACCCTGGAAGAAACCAAAACAGCAGCCTGGAAGATCATTGAAACGGTTTATCCGGAGTTGTTTTTAAAAAATGTCCGGCCGTTTTCCGATACCGGGGCGGTACTTCGGCTGATTCATGCCTGCGGTGTCAGGATCGGGATTGTGACCTCGACCCCGCAGAAAAATATAACAGATAAGATGAAAATCCTGGATCAGGCCGGGGTTGCAGGTCTTGTGGAAGTGGTGATTTCAGCCGGGGATGCGGAACGTAAAAAACCTCATCCCGATCCTTTGATTCTCTGCTGTGAAAAAATGGGGCTTCAAGGTGAGGTCTGCGCTTATGTCGGGGATACTTCCATTGATATGGTTGCGGGGAAAGCCGCTGGTATGAAAACCATCGGGGTTTTGACCGGGTTTGATAGCCATGAAGATCTGTTACAGAAAAACCCGGATTGCATCATTGGTTCAATTTTCGATCTGCCTCGGGTGCTGAAGCTCTACGGCTGATTTTTTTAACCATGAAGATCATGAAGGACAGGAAGTTTTGTTCGCCTGTCATTGATATTAAAACTTAGAAAAAGCCTTGATTTCTTGATCTATGTGTATATTAATTGTAATGATTATGTAAATACATAATTGAGCATACAGGAGAAAATTATGGCAAAAACAGCAGTCATTCAAACCCGTGTTGATCCAAAAACAAAAGAAGATGCCCAAACGATATTGAAGAAATTGAATATATCAATGTCAGAGGCTATTTCAATGTATCTTTCACAAATAGCATTACATAACGGAATCCCTTTTGAACTAAAGATACCAAATGAGCTTACCGCCAAAACACTCAGAGAATCAGAGAATGGGGACAACCTTCATAAAGCTGAATCCGTTGATGCATTGTTTGAGGAGCTTGATAGTTGAACCTTTATTATACGACTCAATTCAAAAAGGATTATAAAAGGATTAAGAAACAAAACAAGGATGTTGTTAAATTAAAAATTGTCATTGAGAATTTGATTAAAGGGAGTTTAATAGAGCCAAGGTATAGGGATCACCCATTATCCGGAAACTGGGAAGGGCATCGTGATTGTCATATAGAACCCGACTGGTTATTGATCTATAGAATCACTGCCGATAGCTTATATTTAGAAAGAACCGGCTCACATTCTGACCTATTCAAAAAATAAAAAAATAGTGAATAGCGAAACGACATCATGATCTTCATGCGCTTCATGGTTTAAGTCCTTTAAGCACAGCTTCCGGTGTCATGCAAAGATTGGTGAGCCGAACGCCTGTGGCATGAAAAACCGCATTGGCAATGGCCGAAGCCACATTGACCATGCAGCCTTCGCCGATGCCTTTGGCGCCAAAGGGCCCGGTGGGTTCATTGGATTCTACGATGATGGCTTCCACAGGGGGCGCATCACAGGACCGTAACAGCCGGTAGTCGGTAAATCCGGGATTCAGGATATGGCCGTCTTTTCGGATCAGGCCTTCGGTCAGGGCAAATCCGATGCCCATGACCCCGCCGCCCACAATCTGGCCCTTGACCATTTCCGGGTTGATGGCCTTTCCCACATCAAAGGCGCTGGTGAGTTTTACAACCTTTATTTCTCCGGTTTCTGTATTGACTTCCACTTCTGCAAACACGGCCCCGTAATAGCCGGGCATGGCCGGGGCAATGCCGCTGGCCGACCCCATGATCTGGGTGCAAAGTCCCATGTCCTGGATCTGGAGCCGCTGCATCAGGTCTTTGATGGAAATGGCATTGGCCGGGTGGGCGGTTTCAAAAATCAGGCCTTTTTCAATTTTCAACGCGTCCGGTTTGACCTTGAGCACATTCCCGGCATGGGTCAGCATTTTCTTTTTTGCATCCAGGGCTGCATCTCGCACCGTGAGCCCGCCGCAATAAGCCTGGCGGCTGCCGTGGGTGCCGCAGTCCAGCGGGGTGATGTCGGTGTCGGTTTCCGAAACGGATATGCTCTCAAACTCAACCCCGAGAATTTCCGCTGCCACCTGGGCCAGAACCGTCCGGCTGCCCTGGCCTTCGTCGGCGGCTGCCGTATGAAGATTCACGGTGCCGTCGGAATTGATCATGAGGAAGGCGGAACCTGGATCGGGCAGGGCCCGTGCCGCCCCTGTGCCGTGGAGCATGATGGAAAGGCCGATCCCTTTTTTGATGGGGCTTTTTTTGATGGAGCCATCTGAGATAAATTCGGGTTGAAGTTTCCGGGATCTTTTTTCTTCCCACCCTGAAGCAGCCGCCCCTTTTTCAAGGCATTCCTCAAGACCGTTGCTCAGGATGCGCTCGTTCAGGACCGGGTCCATTTCCCCGGCTTTCCGGTAATTTTTCACCCGCAATGCCAGGGGGTCCATGCCGAGTTTGTCTGCCAGGATATCCATCTGGGATTCCTGGGCAAAATTCATCTGGGGGTTTCCATATCCCCGGAGAGCCCCGGCCATGGAGGTGTTGGTATAAACCGCAGTGCCGGAAAATTTATAATTGGGGATGGCATAAAGCCCGACGCCTGTGGACAGGCAGTCGGCCAGGACGCCGATATAATGGGTGCCGTAGGCTCCGGTATCAGATAGAATTTCTGCTTCATTGGCCACAAGGACGCCGTCACGGCTCACCCCGGTCTTCATGCGGATGATCATGGGATGACGGCTTTCCGTGGCGCAGAAATCCTCTTCTCTTGAAAAAGACATCCGGACGGGCCGCAGGGTTTTTTTGGAAAGCACGCTGCACATGGCTTCAAGCCCGTGGATGAGGCCGCATCGCCCGCCAAAGGCCCCGCCGGTAAAGGGTTTTATCACCCGGACCCGGTTCAGGGGCAGCCCCATGATTTCGGCCAGATAATGCTGGCTCCAGTGGGGAAGCTGGGTGGAGGAATGGACTGTCAGTTTTCCGCTGGATTCGAAATTTGCAATGCAGGTGGCAATGGGTTCAAGGCTTGCGTGTTTCTGCTTTGAGGTGTGATAGGTGTTTTCCACAATAATGTCTGCGGCTTTAAACCCTTGTTCCACATTGCCGAATGCCTTTTCAACCCTAAAGGCGATATTGCCTTTTTTGTGAAGGCAGACCCCGGTTTCGGTCAGGGCTTTCTCCGGGTCATGGATGGCGGCTAAGGGTTCATAGTCCACCCGGACAAGGGAGAGGGCGTGTTCCAGGGTTTTTTCATCCACAGCAGCAATGGCCAGGACCGGGTCGCCGATAAACCGGACAATATCGTCATAGAGAAAGATTTCTTTTTTCTTTTTTTCCGTTCGAAGAAAAAACCAGTATTGAATGACTTTCGGAACTTCAAAGATCGTGGACACGGCTTTGACGCCGGGCAGTTGAAGGGCAGAAGCGGTATCGATGCGAAGCACTCTGGCATGGGCGTGGGGACTGCGGATGAGCCCGGCATGGAGCATGTGATCAAACCGCAGATCCGGAGCGAATCTGGCCCTGCCCGTGACCTTGTCCACGCCGTCGATGCGCTGAAAGGATTTCCCGATATGGGTCAAGGGTTCAGTCATGGGATTTTTCCTTCATTTCTGTGGCGGCTTTGAGGATGGCCTGTATTGGTTTTTCATAACCGGTGCACCGGCAGAGATTGTTGGCAAGACAGTGTTTGACCAGGGAATCGTCCGGTTCAGGATGGTCCTTGATCAGGGCATGACCGGCCATGATCATGCCGGGTGTGCAATATCCGCACTGAACTGCGGATTCGGTGAGAAAGGCGGTTTGCAGCGGATGGAGATCAAGCCCGTCCTGGAGCCCTTCAATGGTCAGGATATGGCCGTTGTCGGCCTGGACCGTGAGCATGAGGCAGGAGAGCACGGCCTTTCCGTTGAAATTAATCGTGCAGGTGCCGCACTGGCCTTCACCGCAGCCTTCCTTGGTGCCGGTGAGCAAAAACCGGTCCCGGAGGGTGTCGATGAGCCGCTCGCCCGGTTCTACGAGAATTTCCCGCCATTCAGTGTTGATATTGATGCGTACCGGTATCATGAAAGGCTCCTTTCAAGGCTTTTTCCCAGGGATTGCTGCAAAAGAACGGGAATCATTTCTTTTCTATAGGCGGCTGTGGCCCGGATATCGTCGATGGGTGAGGCTTCTTTTGCTGCCAGACCGGCGGCTTCCTGAAAAAGGGCTGCGGTCTGGAGGGTGTTTTTAACCAGGGTTTTATTTTCCATAAAAGCTTCGGCTTTTTTGGCCCGGAAAGGATGCGGCCCCACAGACCCGAGGGCAATTCGTGCCGAAATGCAGATGCCGTTTTTTATGGAAAGACAGGTGGCGGCATTCACCACAGCCATATCAATGGCCGTGTGCTGCCGGGTGAGTTTGATGAAATTTGCCCCGCTTTTTTCCGGCATCCGGGGAATCCGGATTTCAGTCAGGATTTCAGAGGGTTCCAGAACCGTGCAATGGGGGCCAATAAAAAAATTGTCGAGATTTATTGTTTTTTGTCCGTGGGGGCCTTCCATGACAAGCACGGCATCCAGGACCAGGAGCGGCAGGGCCAGATCGGCATGGGGGGATGCATTGCAGAGGTTCCCGCCAAGGGTGGCCCGGTTTCTCAGGGTCAGGGTGGAATGGGCCAGGGCTGCTTCAATAATGGCGGTGTAAGGACTTGTCTTAAAAACCGGGGATGAGGCCAGGGTGTTGATGTCTGTGGCTGCCCCGATGAGGAAAGCGTCTTGGGTTTCCCGGATATAGTTCAAACCCAGACCTGAAATATCCACAAGTTTGTTTTTTGTAACCCCGGTCCGGCCGCTCTGTCGCCGGGGCAGAAGATCGGTGCCGCCGGCAATGAGGACTGTGCCGTTATCCTGTTGGGACAAAAGGCCGATGGCTTCCGTTACTGTTTTTGGCCGGTGAAATTCCTTTATATCAGGAGTGTTTCGCATGATCCGTCTCCACCTTCAGGGTCAGGCCTGTCATGGGGCATTTAAAGGGACGGTTCTGCCATGCGGCCTGTTCATGGGCAGCCCTGATCATATTGCGCCATCCAAAACATCCCCGGCACTGTTGAAAGGTCTTGAGACAGAAGGGCGGGGGGCCTTTTTTGATGACACGGGTGCGGATCATTGATGTTGACATGGTCAGTTTTTTCCTTTTTTATAGGTCATCCCCCTGAAACGCAACTTCCCGTTTCTTTTTAAGGGCCGGGAGTCCCGCTGCGACCACCATAATGAGGGACAGCAGAAGAAAAGAAAGAGACAGGGGCCGCGTGAAAAAAACACTTGGGTCTCCGTGGGATAAGAGCATGCAGCGCCTGAAATTTTCTTCCATCATGGGTCCCAGCACAAAACCCAGTATCAGAGGTGCGGGCTCGCAGTCCAGTTTTATGAAAATATATCCCAAAAGACCCAGGAGGGCCGTCAACCCGATATCAAAGGTATTGTTGTTCACGCTGTAAAGACCGATGCAGCAGAAGACCAGGATAGCGGGGTAAAGGACCCGGTAAGGAACGGAGAGAAGCCTGACCCAGATGCCGATCAGCGGCAGGTTCAGGATGATCAGCATGAGATTGCCGATCCACATGGAGGCAATGACACCCCAGAAAAGTTCCGGATTGCTGGTGATGACACGGGGGCCTGGCTGGATGCCGTGGATCATCATGGCTCCTGCCATGATGGCCAGCACCACATTGGAAGGGATGCCCAGGGTCAAAAGCGGGATAAAAGAGGTCTGGGCCGCGGCATTATTAGCGGATTCCGGGGCAGCCACCCCTTTGATATTGCCTTTGCCAAAGCTTTCAGGGTCTTTGGATATTTTTTTTTCCAGCATATAAGCGGAAAAAGAGGCCAGGACGGCGCCTCCGCCGGGGAGAATACCGAGAAGGCAGCCTGATAAAGTTCCTCTCAGGGTGGCAGGGATACAGGTCAGGAATTCTTTTTTACTCAACATGAACCCAGTGAGTTTGCCTTTCAGGATATCTCGTTTTTCGCCTTTTTCCAGGCTGGAGATGATATCTGAAATACCAAACAACCCCATGGCAAGGGCAACAAACCCGATGCCGTCGGCCAGTTCCGAAACTCCAAAGCAGAATCGCTGGGCGCCGCTGGTCACATCGGTGCCCACCATGCCGAGCAAAAGCCCCACCACAATCATGCCGATGGCTTTGATGATGGAACCTGAAGCCAGCACAATGGAACCGATCAATCCGAAAACAATGACGGAGAAATATTCTGCCGGACCGAATTTTAGCGATATGTCCGCCAGGGGAATGGACAGAACCGCGATCATGAGCGTTGCAACGCATCCGGCAAAAAATGACCCCAGGGCCGCAACAGTGAGGGCCGCGCCTGCGCGGCCCTGCCTTGCCATCTGGTGCCCGTCCAGGCAGGTGACAACAGAAGAGGCCTCGCCCGGCAGATTCATGAGGATCGATGTGGTGGAGCCGCCATACTGAGCGCCATAATAAATTCCAGCCAGCATGATCAGGGCCGAAATCGGCGAAAGGGAATATGTGGTCGGCAGAAGAATGGCCAGGGTCTGGACCGGACCTATCCCCGGCAGTACGCCGATGAGGGTGCCGATCAGCACTCCACCGAAACAGTAGAGAAGGTTCATGGGGGTGACGGCCGTGTTAAACCCAAGCAAGAGATTTGAATACAGATCCATATCCTGTTTCCTTTAAAAGAAGTCACGAATGACTGAACATAAAGCCCGGCCAGAGCGGCAGTTGAAATTCAAGAAAATAAATGAAAATAATAAACACCATCAGGAGCAGGGCCATGGTATTGATGACGGCCTCTTTAAGGTTGAATTCGTCGCTTGCCATGCTGGAAAAAATGACCAGGAACATGACGGAGGCAAAAAGCCCCAGGGGTTCAAGACTTAAGCCGAAAATAAAAACCGAAGAAAGAATCATCAGAACCGGTTTGATCTTAAAAGAGATGCGGCTGCTTTTATCCGGAGGAATTGACAGGCTCTGGGTTGCAACGATAATGCCTAAGACCGTCAGGATGGCGCCAAGGGCAAAGGGAAAATATCCCGGCCCCATATTGGCGGCAGTGCCGAGTTTGTAAGCCACTGAGAAAACCATGGCCACAATGCCGAGGGCAATAAAGATGAAAGCGGTGGCAAGGTTTTTTTGATGGATGTCGGGTTTCATAAAAACTCCGGAAAATGCTGATATTTGTAAGAGAATGCGTTCAAGGCCGACGGTCCATGGAGAAAATCTCAGCCGGACCGTCAACCAGAAGGTGAATAAGGAAGTATATCCTGTTATTCAGCTTTGAATCCCGAGGCTTGTACCACCGGGGTCCATTTTTCTCTGTCTTGTTTAATGACGGCTGCAAATCCCTGGCTGTCCGTGACTATGGGGTCAGATCCCATCTGTTTTATTTTTTCGCTGACATCCGGAGATTTTATGGCTTTTACAAATGCAGCACTCAATTTATCGATAATGGCCTTTGGCGTCTTTGCAGGAACCACAATGCCGTTCCAGCCCACACCTTCGATATCCAGACCCTGTTCTTTAAAAGTGGGAACATCGGGCAGTTTTCGTGAAGTGCCTGAGGTGGCCAGGATACGGATTTTATCCGGATGATGGGCAGACTCTGACTCAAAGGTATCAATTCCCATGGGAATCTGATTGCCCATGAGAGCGGTGAGAAGCGGAGCGGAACCGTTGTAGGATGCGTGAACCATTTCTATTCCGGCTGCTTTTCCGACCAGGAGCCCGAAGAAATGAGGGAGGCTGCCTGCGGCAGGTGAACCGAAATTGGCTTCTTTCGGGTTTTTCTTGAGCCATTCGATGAGACCCTTGATATCTTTTATGGGAGACGTCGCCGGAACAGACAGTACAAACTGATAGGTCATGATCTGGGCAACCGGCTCAAAATCTTTTTCAGGATCATAGGAAAGTTTTGAAAATACCAGGGGGTTGACCACAAAAAGCGCGGGGTTGACTACCAGCATGGCGCTTCCATCTGCGGGAAGTCCCTTGACATATTCCGTTCCAACCCTACCGCCAGCACCGGGTTTGTTTTCTACGATTACCGGCTGCCCCAGGGTATCCTTCATTTTGTCTGCACAGAGACGGGCCACAATATCAGAGCCGCCTCCGGCAGGGTAAGGGACAACAATTTTGATGGGTCCTTTAATGTCCTGGGCCAGGCATTGGCCTGCGAAAAGGGTGAATAAAACTAAGAGAACAGAACAAAATCTCCATCGTTTCAGTGTGAATTTCATGATTGTTTTCTCCTTTCAAATGACGTGTTATGTGGTTATGGTTTTACAAAAAGCCGCTATTCCTGTTTGTCGGTACGGCTCATATTTTCTTTTATGAGTTCATCCAGGGTATCAAAATGTTCTTTCATCACCAGGGCTCCGCCTTCCCCATCCCTTTGGCGGATACATTCGAAAAACCGGCGGTTGTATTCAAAATCTTTTACAGCATTTCCATATTCCGGGGTTTTGGCCAGGACTTTCTGGAACACGCTCACCATGGCGGCCATGAGGCTGCTGATGAAGGGGTTGTGGCAGGCATTGGCAATGAGACAGTGAAAATGGATGGCGGTGGTCTGATCCGGTTGTCCTTCCCGGATGCAGGCTTCTATTTCTTCAAGACAGTGTTCCATGGCGGAAAGGTCTTCATCGGTCCGCCGTTCTGCCGCCAGCCGGATGAGCTGAGGTTCAAGAACCCGCCTGAATTCAGAAAGGTCGGTGGCAGTAATGCCGCCGAAAAGATATGAATTGATCACTGCATCAGCCATTTTTTCAGAACCGGGCTCGGCCACAAAGCTTCCGCCGAAGATTCCTCTCTTTTTAAGGATCAGGCCTTCCGCTTCCATCCCTCGTAAGGCTTCCCGGGCGGACACCTTGCTCACATTATACTGCTGGGCAATTTCAATCTCCGGCGGGAATTTGTCTCCGGGTTTAAAATGTCCGTCCAGGATGGCCTGTTTTAAGATGGTTTTAATCTGGTCTGAAATCCGTCCCTTATGAATGGTTCTGTTTTGCAATGCTGTTTCCATGTTTTTTTTTAAAGCTGTTCTCCTTTTAATATGTCACATAAGACCATGTGCCGCCGGCACAGGGTCCGGTATTTAAACAGATCTGCCTGCTGCAATGGCGCGATGTTTATTCCGTTCGCCCCTGCAGGTTCCCGGATGAAAAAAGGGTGTTTTTTGCTGCCCGTGGCTTTTTCCACCAGTTCGGCAGCGCGGGCAGCCTCTTCAGGGCTTAGATACCGGCTTTCACCGTCTTTGCCCGGGATCAGGGAAATCGGCAGGATGATGTGATAGTCAATGGATGGGGTCAACACCGACAGGCTGTGCAAAAGTTCATCCTCGGGCAGGGCAAAGCCGGTGATGGACGTGTAAAGATCGGCAGGGCCGAGAAGATTGAAAATCAACCGGTGAACCCATTTTTCTGTTAAAGCCGTCTCAAGCAGAAGAGGGTTCCGTCCATCGGTTTCCAGTTGGATCATCAGCCCGTTGTCTTTAAGGAATTCAAGGAGAGAAAGAAAATCCCTGCCGTCAGCCAGGGGTTTTGCAGAAATGTTCAACCCGCTGATCCAGCCGTGACTCAGGTCGCTTCGGAAGACAAACCCGTCAAGTGTTTCTCCTGCCATGAGATGGGCGAGGGCAATGCCGACGCCTTGATAAATTCTGCCGTCCGCAAAGAGGATGGGAAATTCTATGCCGTCTATCCCCCGGAATATATCCGGACGGTTCTTCCGGTAAAACTCTTTGAAAGCTTCTTTCCCGTTTGTGTTGATATCCAGTTCTTCATAGTCGATCTGATTTTGCGCCATATAGGTCTTCACTATTTTGCACCGCATGCAGCCGGTGGCGGTAAAAAGCCGGGGCATCATTTTATGTCATCCTTGTCCGATATTACGCACAGTGCGGAAGACACCTGGTAAGGGATGCTGCCCTGAACTGATACCTCGGATTTCGCTCCCCTGGGACTTGCTCCGGGAATCCTGAAATGGGTGACATCCGTCGGGGCAATGGCAATCTGCCTCGGCGGTTCCACCTGGGGCACATAATCGTAGGGGTATCGATAGGCCCGGTAAACCATATTCATCTTCAGGTTTTTGCCCCAGTAAGGGGAGATATATTCCCAGACCAGCTCATGGTCGGCCGTAACCTCGATGATCCTGCCGCCGCTGCCTTCCGTGATCAGGGTGTTACCGTTGGGCAGGCGCTGGGCTGAACTGATAAAGGGGCTGTAAAACCGGTTGCTGTCCATGGGATGAACCAGCCCTGCTTCCTGGGGGGTGTGCTGCCAGACGATCGTTAAGGATATGGGGTCAAACTCCAGAACCCGTGAATAATCCCGCAATACATTTTTGGTGCCGTTCAGGCTGCACGGATGACAGGCGCCGTAACCGGCCCAGCCGCCGTTGTCATAGACCAGGATATGGCCTTCTCCGGGCAGTCCTCTGGGGATCATGTGGGCATGATGCTGACCAATGATCCAGCCCAGCTCCTTTTCAGGGGTATAATCATAATAAGGACCCACTTTCCAGACAATTTCCCCGGTCTTTTTACTGATAATAAAAATCAGGTTGGTCTCGCGGCCGTCGACAATGATATTATCCGGATGAAATCGCAGGTCTCCTGCATCATACCATTTGTTGGGACCTAAAAGAGACATGGAATTGATATGCATCCAGTCTCCCATGCCGCCGCCGCAGGGTCTCATGTTCGGATCACGGGAAAGCACATTTTTTGCCTCTTCCCGGAATCCGAATGCGTCAAAATGATCGCTGCACACCCATTCCCAAACAATATCCCCTTCAAAGGATACTTCATAAATGACATCATCCAGGAGATTTTTATCAGATATTTTTTTGCAGTACAGGTTCTTATGACCCAGGATCAGGGTATTGCCTCTATCGGCCCAGGCATCCATGCCCGGAACATAATATCCCACCGGGTTGCCCTGCCGCTGGTAATCATGATGCACACGGGCCATCCACTGCGCTTCTTCGCCCGGGTCTTCAATGTATTCATATTCATTGAATTTCCAGACCACTTCCCCATTCCAGTCTGCCTGGACCATATCCCGGTAGTCCTGCATACCGAACCGGGTGGATCGCTCGCCGGTATGCCCGAGGATATGGCCGCCTTTGAGGAGTTTATTGGGAAACCCGTGAAATCCTTTCCAGAGTTTGACTTCTCCGCCATTCATGTCAATCAATAGCGCTCCGAGTTCTCTGGCCTGGAAAAGGGTGTATCCGTTAAAGCATTTTTCAGGCAGATAAACGGTAGTTCCGGTCGGGTATACAGTGGGATAGGTCATCGATATACTCCCATCATTAAAATATAGTTTTTTAAAAGTTAGTTTTTTTAAAAAACCATATATTCAAATCCTGGTTTTTATGTCAAGATTTTTTTCATAACAATCATTTTTATTTCAAGAAGCCAAGAGGAAAAAAAAATTGGCAAAAAATGATTTGCCTTGACCAATGGGATATAGTAGTCTTTTTTGGATTCATTTTTCTTAAGATTGAATTAAACACTATAAAAAAAATCTGCCCAATGATGGATCAGCCAAAAGCAAAAATACTGATTATTGATGATGATGAAGGGGTTGTCCACACCCTGACCCGGATGGTTCAAGGCCTCGGGTGTGATGTGGATCACGCCCTGACCCTGACCCTCGGCAGGGACAAGGTCAATGCCCTGGATGTGGACATTGTCTTTTTAGATGTGAACCTGCCCGACGGCAGCGGCCTGGATGCTATCGAAGAGATTGCCGGGCTTCCCGACGCCCCCCAGGTGATCATCATGACGGGTTTTTCAGATCCGGACGGCGCTGAACTGGCCATTGAAAGCGGGGCCTGGGATTATATTCAGAAACCGGCTTCTCCCAAGGCCATCAAACTCCAGGTCTTAAGGGCCCTGGAATATCGGGAGCAGAAACACCGGTCCGAGCCTCTCCCTTTGCTGAAATCCCACCCCATTATTGGAAGCAGCCGCGCGCTTCAGGATGCTTTAAAAAAAGTCGCAAGGGTTGCCAGAACCGATGCCCATGTGCTTTTGACCGGGGAAACCGGCACGGGAAAAGAGCTTTTTGCCAAAGCCATCCATAACAACAGTGCCCGCCATAATGGCAGTTTTATAGTGGTGGATTGCAGCATATTGTCTGAAAATCTCATTGAAAGCGTTCTTTTCGGTCATGAAAAAGGGGCCTTTACCGGTGCGGAGCGGAAAAGAAACGGGCTTGCCCTCCTGGCCGATGGCGGCACTCTCTTCCTGGACGAAGTCGGTGAATTGCCCGAATCCATCCAGGGTTCATTTTTAAGAATGCTCCAGGAAAAAAAATTCAGACCCATCGGCAGTGAAGAGGAAATCCACAGTGATTTCCGGGTGATTTCCGCCACCAACAAGAACATCGACCATATGGTTGCAGACAATAAATTTCGGAGCGACCTTTTGTACCGGTTGAAATCCTTTTCCCTGGAGCTTCCGGCCTTGAGAATCCGGAAAAGCGATATCCGGGAAACCGCAGCCCATTATGCAGAAATCTTCTGTCGGCAGCAGAAAACAGAGCTGAAGGAATTGTCTGAAGATTTTCTGGAAACCCTGGAAAAATATGACTGGCCGGGCAATGTCCGGGAGCTTGTCAATACCATGGAAACCGCTATTGCCTCGGCCCCGTCGGAAAAAATTCTGTTTGCCTTTCACCTGCCTTCAAAGATCCGGGCAAAGGTGACAAGGGCCATGTTTACCAAAAATATACCGGATATGGAAAGTGCAGATCAAGCCCTTGACCTGCAAAAGCCCCTGCTATCCTATACAGAAGCAATGGCAAAGGCTGAAAAAGAATATCTGACCTGCCTGTATTCCCAGGCAGACGGGGATATCAGCGAGATGTGCCGGATTTCCGGCATCTCCAGGGCGGGCCTTTACCGGAAAATAAAAAACAATCCTTTTCACATATGAAGCGCCGGCACACTCCCATTGCCGATCTGCTCGAGCGCTTGAACGGGGTTGATATATCTTTTTACGATGACACTTTTCTGAACCGATCGTTGCAGAGAAGGGCTGCAGAGACCCATTGTGAAACCATGGACCGGTATGCCGCCCTCCTGGAGGAAAGTAAAGCGGAAAGGGAGAGATTTATGAACTCGCTTCAGATTCATTACAGTGAATTTTTCCGGAATCCGCTTACCTTTGCAGTATTGGAAAAGATCATTCTGCCCTTGATGCTTCAAAAAAAGGAACAGTCCTCCCGGAGGGAAATACGGATATGGTCATCTGCCTGTGCAGCCGGGCAGGAGGCCTACAGTCTGGCAATGCTGCTGGAAGAAATGAAAAAGACAACCCAGGACCCCTTTAATTACCGGATCTTTGCAACCGATCGGTCCGGCCCGGTGGTCGATGAAGCCCGGCAGGGGCATTTTTGTGAAGAGGCCATCCGCAATGTCAATTTAAAACGGGTCAACTCCTGGTTTACTGAGAATGGCCCCATCTATACGGTAAAACAGGAATTAAAGGAAAATATCGATTTTTCCGTGTTCGATCTGTTCAACGAACAGCTCAGTTCTCCCCCTTCAAGCATCTTCGGCGGCTTTGATCTGGTTCTCTGCGCCAACCTCTTATTTTATTATAAAAAAGAATATCGGGACATGATTCTTGAAAAGGCGGGCAAATCTTTGGCAAAGACCGGTTACCTGATGACAGGTGAGGCGGAAAGAGATATCGTACTGAAGTATCGGTATCAAGAGGTTTATCCTCAATCCGGTATATTCCAGATGAATTGATGGAAAAGGAAAGAACATGAACATAAAAGACCTGAAAATCGGAACCCGGCTCAAGCTTGGCTTTGCCGCTCTGCTGCTGCTGGTTATGGTGCTGGGCGCCGTGGCGAACATTCAGACCGGCCAACTCCACCAGCAGACCCAGACCCTGTATGATCATCCGCTTCAGGTGCGGCGGGCCATTGGTGAATTGAAAGCGGACATCCTGTTTATTCACCGCGACATGAAAAATTTGTTCCTCACAGCCGATGAAAAAGACGTAGTTCTTGGCCTGAATCAGATTGAAACCTTTAAAATCAATGCCTTTAGCCAGATAGATATTTTGTACAGCCGGTATCTGGGGCCCCGCCAGGATATCGATACAGTAAAGCAGGAGTTTATGCTATGGAATTTGATGCGGGATGAAACCATCCGGTTAATGCGGGCAGGAAAAACCAGAGAAGCTGCTGTCCGGACCACCTCTTCCGGTGAAGCTGGCGAACAGGTGGAAATTCTCTTGAAATCAATTGGAACCCTAGATGTTTTTTCCGTGAAAAAGGCAGATGACCTGTATGCCGTATCCCTGGCATTGCATAAAGCCCTGGACCGGCAATTGTTATTTTTAGTGGCCGCCATTGTAGTGCTTTCGCTTTTTATCGGTTATATCCTGCTGCGGGCCGTCCAAGATCCCATTGATGAACTCATCCATGCGGCCCGGCGGTTTCAAGAAGGCGACCGGCATGCAAGAAGTTCGAATACCTCAAAAAATGAATTCGGCCTGTTGTCTGCCTCATTCAATGCAATGGTAGCGGACATTCAGGTGAAAACCGATCTGGATGAAAAATTTGCAGGCCTTGCCGCTCTGATGCTGAGCGAATATGATATCAAAAAATTTTTCCAGGCCACGCTCACTGCATTGGCAGCCCATACCGGCTCCCAAACGGCCACCATATATCTCTTGAGCGATGATAAAAAAACCCTCGGGTATTTTGAATCCATGGGTGCGGGCGATACTGCACGGCAATCGTTTGATGCAGATCGGTTTGAAGGGGAATTCGGTGCGGTTCTTTCCACCCGCAGGGTCCAGCATATTAAAAGCATACCCGAAGATACCCGGTTTATCTTTCACACGGTAAGCGGCGGGTTTATTCCACGGGAAATCATTACCCTTCCCATTCTTGCCGATAACCAGGTGGTTGCCGTTATCTCGCTCTCCAGTGTCAGTGCCTACAGTCAGTCCGCCATTCAATTGATTGACCGGATTCTGGTGACCCTGAGCGCCCGTGTGGAAGGTATCCTGGCCTACCACAAAATGAAAGCGTTTACGGAAACCCTGGAGCGCCAGAACCGTGAACTGGAAGCCCAGAAAACCGAAATGGCCCTTCAATCGGCAGAGCTGACGGAACAGAACAGTGAGCTGGAAATGCAGAAAAACCAGTTGGATGAGGCCAGCCGCCTCAAAACCCAATTTTTGTCAAACATGAGCCATGAGCTTCGCACACCGCTGAATTCGGTGATTGCCCTTTCCGGCGTACTCAACCGCCGCCTGGCCAGGCAAATTCCAGAAGAGGAATACAGTTATCTTGAAGTGATCGAACGTAACGGCAAGCATCTGCTGAATCTTATCAACGATATTCTGGACATTGCCCGGATTGAGTCCGGACATGAAGCAATCGAAATTACAAAATTTGATGCAAACAGCCTGATTGCTGATGTTGTGGGCATGATCCGCCCCCAGGCCGAACAAAAAAATATTGAATTGCTGCATACCGGCAAAGCATCACGCCTGCCCATTGCCAGCGATGCTGATAAATGCCGCCATATTTTGCAAAACCTGGTTGCCAATGCAGTGAAGTTTACTGAAAAAGGGAAGGTGGACATTGTCGCCCTGCAAACCGACAGACACCTGACAATCTCGGTAACCGACACCGGGGTTGGAATTGCACAAAACCATATCGACCATATTTTTGATGAATTCCGGCAGGCTGACGGCAGTACTTCCCGAAAATTTGGCGGGACAGGATTGGGTCTGGCCATTGCCAAAAAATATGCGACCCTGCTGGGCGGCACCATTACCGTTAACAGCACCCCAGGCAAGGGCTCGGAATTTATGCTGACCCTGCCGAATTCACCGTCAAGCGTAAAAACCATTTTGCTGGTTGAAGACAGTGAACCGGCCATCATCCAGATAAAAGATTTTCTGGAGGAAAGCGGGTATGAGATTCTGGTGGCGCGGGATGGCGGAGAAGCCCTGGGCATCATTGCCAAAACCCTGCCCGACGCCATGATTTTAGATCTGATGATGCCGGGGATCGACGGGTTCGAAGTGTTGAAAACCTTGCGGGAAGCTGAAGCTACAGCCCATATCCCGGTATTGATCCTGACGGCAAAACACATCACCAGAGAAGAGCTGCAGTTTTTAAAACGCAACAACGTCCACCAGCTCATTCAGAAAGGCGATGTCAACCGCAAAGAACTATTGAATGCCATCGCAACCATGAGAATACTAAAAAAACCTGAAAACCGGTAAATGAGCCTGTTGCTTTCAGGATAATCAAGGATTTTTTTTATGGAAAATAGACACATTAAAATTCTGGCCATTGATGATCATCAGGATAACCTGATCAGCTTGAACGCCTTGATAAAAGAAGCATTTCCCCATGCAGTGATCTTAACCGCCCTGAACGGCATCAGCGGCATTGAGCTGGCAGCCGCAGAAGATCCGGATGTAATCTTGCTCGATATTGTAATGCCCGGCATGGACGGGTTTGAAGTCTGCACAAAGCTGAAAGCCGACAAAACGCTGAGGGATATCCCAGTGGTCTTTGTTACGGCCATTAAAGGCGATAAAGAACACCGGACCCGCGCCCTGGAAGTCGGGGCTGAAGCCTTTCTTGCCAAACCCATCGATGAAAGCGAACTCACCGCTGGCATCCGGGCCATGGTGAAAATTAAAAAAGCCCATACAGATAAACGGGATGAGAACAAACGGCTTGCTGCACTGGTTGAAGCACGGACCCGCGAACTTGAAGAAAGCCACACTGCCGCACTGAATCTTCTGGCGGAACGGGAAAAACTCCAGGATCAGTTGCTCCAGGCTCAGAAAATGGAATCCATTGGTTCCCTTGCCGGTGGCATTGCCCATGATTTTAACAATATTCTGTTTCCCATTGTCGGCTTATCAGAACTGCTGCTGGAGGATCTTTCTCCTGACAGCCTGGGATATCAAAATGCCGAAGAAATCCTGAAGGCGGGGAAAAGAGGCAGTCATCTGGTTCAACAGATCCTTTCCTTCAGCCGTCAGTCCGAGCACCAATTCATACCGGTTGAGATTCAGCAGATATTAAAAGAGGCCTTGAAACTTTGCCGCTCAGCGATTCCGGCGGATATCGAAATTTCCAGGGATATCCAGAAAGACTGCGGACAGGTCATGGCCGACCCGACCCAGATTCACCAGATTGCCATGAACCTGATCACCAATGCCTACCATGCTGTGGAACCCGGTGGCGGGAAAATATCAGTGGTGCTCAAAGAGATTGTTTTAGACGGCAGTCATGAATTTGCTGAAACATATGAACCCGGCCGGTATGTCCTGCTGACGGTTTCCGATACCGGGACCGGCATTGATCCTGCTGTCATGAACAAGATTTTTGATCCGTATTTTACAACCAAGGAAAAAGGCAGAGGGACGGGCCTTGGGCTTGCAACCGTTTATGGGATTGTAAAAAAACATGGCGGGAGCATCAAGGTTTACAGTGAGGTTGGAAAAGGCTCAATCTTTAGTATTTACCTGCCGGTGTCGGAGAAATCCGGGACAGTTGACGCTGAAAAAAAAGGTTTCCCGCTTCCCACAGGCACTGAACATGTATTACTGGTTGATGATGAGAGGGTGATTGTTCAGCTTGAAAAACAGATGCTTGAAAAGTTGGGATACCCTATCACGTGTTTCACCGGCAGTGTTGATGCCCTTTCAGCATTCAAAGCAGACCCTTCCCATTTCGATCTGGTCATGACGGACATGAACATGCCTGATTTAACGGGCTTACAGCTTGCCGAAGCGTTGAGTCTGATCAGGCCGGACATTCCCATCATCGTCTGCACCGGATTCAGCGAACGGATCAACAGAAAAAAAGCCCATGCCATGGGAATCAGAGGCTTTCTGATGAAGCCGGTTCTCATGTCGGAGATGGCTCAGATGGTCCGGAAGGTACTGGATGAAG
>JAIFMF010000204.1 GCA_020048635.1 Desulfobacula sp.
ATTCCTCTTTTTGTACTCCCGGTAATTCAGTGGCCAGAACCATGTCCCCTTCTTTTTCAAACAGATTGATAAACGGATAAACCCCGCGACCGGTTGTTCCGGCTTGAAAAAAATTGGTACCTCTTGCCTGCTCTACTGCTCTCTGGATGGCGATATCCAGACCGCTTGATAATTTTCCAAACATCATAACCTCCTCATTAAATAATTGTTTTTTCAGACATCATCTTCCTTAACGCATCCCGTATTCCAGGATCAGAAATGTATAAGAGCAAGCTTTATGCCATGACTGGCATCTGTTTTCCAATGCCGCCGGCCATGCTGGTTTAAAGGAGGAATCGGTTCTTTTAAAATTCCGCGGGATATAAAAAAACGGTAGGACAGAGTCCATATGTGACCAGTGGTCATATATGGACCGATTTTTCAGGCAGACCCGTTAGTCAGACTGATCCACGGTTTTGATCACCGGGAACCCAGGCTACGTCATGCCGTCATAAAATCCTGCTTTTTGCGCAGAAACAACTTTTTAAACTCGGTGATGAATATGATTGCCACAGCTCCGGCGGAACAAACACCAAGCTCTTCCCATCGCAGAGGGAAAGTGCGGAAAACCAGGTTGAAAAAAGGAACATAGATGATCATCATCTGCAAGATCAAAGTTACACTGACAGAGGCTAAAAGCATGGGATTGCTGAACCAGGAACAGGAAAACAACGATTGCTGCTGTTTCCGAACGCACAGTGCATAGGCCATCTGGCAGAAGGTTAGCATGGTAAAAACCATGGTCTGCCAGGCCTGCGAACCATCAGGCCCATGATCACCCCCATTATGATAATCTGCCATCCCATGCCCCGGGCAAAGATCCCCTCTTTTGGGTCAAGTGGCGGGCGATCCATAATTTTCTGCTCAGCTTCTTCATATCCAAGGGCGATGGCCGGTATTCCATCGGTCACCAGGTTGATCCATAAAATCTGAATCGGAAGCAACGGCAGCGGCATTCCGAGCAGCGGACCGGTCAGCATCACAACGATTTCTCCCGTGTTTCCCGTGAGAATATATCGGACGAATTTACGGATATTATCATAGATACGCCGCCCTTCTTCAACGGCTGCAACAAGGGTGGCAAAATTATCATCCAGAAGGACCATGTCGGAAGCTTCTTTGCTGACATCGGTTCCGGTAATTCCCATTGCCACACCGATATCGGCTGATTTCAGGGCTGGCGCATCGTTTACGCCGTCACCGGTCATGGAAACGATCTCATGCTGTTTTTGCAGCACATCGATGATAATCATTTTATGACTTGGCGAGACCCGGGCAAATACCGAGATTTCCGGAATGCGGAGATTGCGTTCTGCCGCGGTCATCTTTTCCAGATCCTGACCGGTCAGGAATGTGTCTGTGTCAGTCAAACCCAATTGTCCGGCGATGGCCACAGCAGTAAGGGGATGGTCTCCAGTAATCATAACCGGACGAATTCCTGCCTGTTTACACCGCCGCACCGCCTCAACCGCTTCAGGACGCACCGGATCGATCATTCCGGCCAGACCCAGATAAATAAGGTTCTGTTCATAACGCTCCGGTCGGTCCAGTTCATCGGCATCGATGAACCGATACGCCAGCCCAAGGACCCGGATACCGGTTTCAGCCATGGCGGTATTTTCAGCCAGAATCGCATTTTTCCGTTGATCATCGAGAAGCTCGATCTTTCCGTTGATCAGAATGCGGCCGCATACTTCTATCAATCCGTCTGCTGCGCCTTTGGTCAACAGGATATGGCCGGTATGTCCATCCTGTTCGGTTAGAACGGAAATGGGATAGGAAGATGCCTCACCGGAAGAAGAGGGCATGGCATGAACCGTGGACATGCGTTTACGTTCCGAGTCAAAGGGTAATTCACGCACGCGCGGCAAAAGTGTTTTTAGATCGATCTGAACCAGTCCTGCCTGATCGGCGGCAAGCACCAGCGCGCCTTCGGTAGGGTCCCCTAAAATATCCTGCCGGGCGCTCTCGTTTATAACCGCATCGTTGCAGAGCGTCCCCGTCAGCATCAGTAAAGAAAGACCGATATCCTCTTTGTGTCCGGCAACGGCTTCGGCAAGTGTAACCCTGCGATCCGGCAGCACCACTTCGGTCACGGTCATTTTATTTTGGGTTAAGGTGCCTGTTTTATCCGAACAGATCACCGTCACGCTGCCCAGGGTTTCAACAGCGGCAAGCTGCCGGATCAGCGCTTTTTTCTTCAGCATCTGCTGTGCGCCAAGAGCCAGAGCGATGGTGACCACAGCCGGCAGACCTTCGGGAATGGCGGCCACTGCCATGCTGATGGCGGTCATAAACATCACCTTCCATCCGGCACCCTGCAGATACATCAAACCGGCCACCACAAAAATCAACACCACGGCAGCCATGGCCAGAGATCTACCCAGCCGGGCCAACCGGCGCTGCAAAGGGGTTTGCTCGTCTTCCACACCCTGCAGAAGCGTGGCGATTTTTCCCAGTTCCGTATCCATCCCGGTACTTGTCACCACAGCATGCCCGCGCCCATAGGTCACCACCGTCCCCATATAGATCATGTTTTTCCGATCCGCCAGGGCATAATCGTCCCCCTCAAGCCTGTGGGAATGTTTATCCACCGATTCCGATTCACCGGTCAGGGCGGCTTCCTGCACCTTTAGATTTACGGTCTTTATCAGACGGGCGTCGGCCGGCACGACATTTCCGGATTCGATCAACAGGATATCACCCGGAACCAGATCTTTTGCAGAAATCTGCTGCTCCTGACCATCACGGAGCACCCTCACGTTGGGTACGGTCATTTTTTTAAGAGCTGCCATTGCATTTTCAGCTTTGAATTCCTGCCAGAATCCGAGAATGGTGTTCAGCACGACAATGATGAAAATAACGCCAGCATCGATATACTCCTGAAGAGCCGCCGAAATGACCACGGCTGCCAGCAGAATAAGGATCATGACCTCTTTTACCTGGGCCAGCAGAATGCGCCAGGCTTTTTTTCTGCCCTTTTCAGCAAGTTCATTGGGACCGGTCGTATTGAGCCGTTGTGTAGCCTCGGCGGCTGATAATCCCTGACCGGCAATCGTTGCTTGATTTTGCAAAACAGTCTCAGCGGTCAGGACATGTGGTTCCTGCATCGGTTTTTCTCCCATATTCGTAAAAACAGTTCACCTGAATCCTAATTATTCCTTGTTAAAACCAGCCTGAACCCTATATTGTCGCTTCTCATAGCGGGTATGGATTTATCCCGGTTGGTGCAGCGCAGTTTTACCGTATTGTCTGAAAAAGATCCTCCCCTGACAACCCTGGAGGACCCCGTTTCTTTATAAAGCGGATTTTTCTTTGCATGCAGTGAATAAGCCCCTTTGTGATAGATATCCCGGCACCACTCCTTAACATTGCCAGCCATATCATACAGCCCGATATCATTGGGGGGAAAGCTGCCGACAGGAGCGGTTTCTCCGTGAAAATCTCCTGAATTGCAGGTACCGCAGTTTTCATCAGGACGAAAGGATTCATTGCCCCAGGAAAAATTGACAGTCTCTCCGCCATTTCGACAGGCATATTCCCACTGGGCCTCTGTGGGCAGGGAGAACTTTTCAAAGGTTGCAGTATTCAGAATCCGGATAAATTTCTGGATATCATCAAAAGATACATTTTCAACCGGCTGACCCGGATCCCTGGAAAATCGGGAAGGGTTGCTGTGCATGATCTGGTTCCACTGCTTCTGGGTCACCTCAAATTGTCCCATCCAGAACCCGTCAATGCATACGGTATGAGAAGGCTTTTCATCCTTCTCGCATTTTTCCGCAGACGGGTGACACCCCATTATAAAACAGTTTTTAGGGATAAATACAAACTTGATTCCTGTGACCGGCTCCTGATAAACATCTCCTTTACCATATTTTGGAAGCACCTCATCATCAAAACTATCTTCACATTTTCCAGAATATTTCCATAATTCAAACTCGTCCCAGAGCTTTTCAGCCCGCCTGGACCCGTTATCATATGCTTTTTTGATCCAGCATTTGGCTTTAAACGGATCTTTCAACGTGTCCTTTCCATGGAAATACGCCTCCCCAATGTCGCACATGGCCTCAATGTCCCCGTTTCTTGCTTGTTCAAGCATTGACGGCAAATCCGGTAAATTCCCGGCAAAACAATCGCACAAGGCAAGCAGAGCTATAATGAGGACTGATATCCCTTTTATCATATTTTTCTCCTGTATGGTTTGTTCGTTTTTACATCACCTCATGATCATATATGACCTGGAAAGCGGCAAATGAAAATTTATCGATCCGGCCTTATGGTTGTGTTCAGTCATGCCGGTTGAATTGTCCGGCGCCATCGGGTTCTTTCTCTGTTCCTTGAGTGGCTCTCGAGCCATATGTATTTGAATAGACCCAGGTAAACTCAGCGCCGAACAGAAAGATCTGTGCCCCGAAATAAACCCACAGCAATAAAACGACCAACGACCCGGCAGCGCCGAAACCAGATGCTACACTGACTTTGCCCAGATAGAGACCGATGAGGAATTTTCCGATGGCGAACAGGAAAGCGGTTACTGCCGCCCCAATCCAAACATCCCGCCAGGGGATTCTAGCCCGCGGCATAAATTTATAGATCAGCGCAAACAGGAGAGTTGTAATAGCAAACGAAATACTCAAATCCACTGCAAGCAGAACGACTTCCCAATCTGAGAACAGGATACTGAGCCATTTGCCGATGGCGGCGATGGCAGCACTGATGATGAGCGAAATCAGCAGGAGAAATCCTACGCCCAGCACCAAGCCGAAAGAGAACAAACGTGTACGCAACAAGCGCCATAAACCGCTCTCCTGGGGCGGGACAGAAACACGCCAGATGCGGTCCAGATCGCTTTGTAATTCCCCAAACACCGTGGTTGCCCCGATGATCATGGTAATGACGCTGCCCGCTATTGCCAACATGCTATGAGCAGGCTCATACGCGTTTTTCAGCAGGCCCTGCACGGCGATTGCCCCTTCCTGCCCGATAAGGTCTTGGATCTGGCCGATGATTTCGCCCTGGGCTGCTTCATGGCCAAAAACAATGCCAGCCACCGCTATGGCGATTATCAGCAGCGGTGTAATTGAAAACAATGTGTAGTAGGCAATCGCTGCCCCCATGCTCGGGGCATAATCGTCCACCCAGGCTATAACGGAATTTTTGATCAGGCCCAGGATCTGTTTAAGGTGCATACTGATCTCCTATACCGGATCTGCTTTTACTTTGCCGCATCAACGGTGTTTTTAACCGTCAGTTCCATGGGTTGTCCGCAGCAGACAAGCTCACCCTCGCCAGCATGAAGGACCTCAACGATATTGCCACAGATTTCACATTTATAAACTTGATGTTTTTCAGTCATACAATCTCCTTTTGGTTTGTTTTGCTCATCGCTCCTAAAGCCAGGTCTATTTAAGCCGGGCTTCGACCGCTTTCCAGTCAATATTGTTCTTGGTTGCTTCTCCGTTATGGTTTTGGTTCTTTCGTCTTTTTCTCAGAGGCAGAGATGCTGGGAGCAACCGGCAAGAGATTCTCTCCGTCCTTCAATGGTTGTACCTGCCGTGCCTGTTCCTCGATGACAACGGCTTCGCTGTATAAGCCGGCTTCCGCTTTCGTGGACACCTCATCGAGTTCTTCGTGCAGCGGGAGCCGTTTCCCCTGCTTAGCACCGCGCGCATCTGCCGTTTTCCCATCGAGCACGGTGACTGGGACACCTTGCGGGAAGACAACCTCTCTTGCCTCGTCGGGCATCGAGATGCCATGTTTCTGGAAAGCGCGCTTCACCAGCCGGATCACCGAAGACCGTACTTTCAGCCAACTGTGTTCGCGGCCATTAAGCCAAAAGTAAACGCGCAAGTTCACTGTAGACCTGCCCAGGTTATCCGCCAGCACCGAGGGCTCGGGGTCGTTCAGAACTGCCGGGTGGTCCGCCAGCACTTTCAGTGCAATCTCCTGGGCGTCATTGATTGCATCGTCGTAGCCGATGCCGACAACAAAGTCCTCCCGTCGATTGGAGTTGGTCGTAAAATTGCGAAGGTTGCTCTTGTAAACACTGGTGTTTGGGATTTGCACGAGGGTCCCATCAAGGGTCATCAAGATCGTTGTACGCATGTTCAACTGCTGTATGTACCCGGTCTCGCCGGAAACCTCTACCAGGTCGCCGGTCTCGAAGGGCCGCTGAATGCTGAGGAAGATGCTGGCCAAAAAGTTCTCTGTGATGTCCCGGAATGCGATGCCAATAGCAAGGCCGATCAGGCCGGTGCCGCCGATTACCGTCAATGCCAGTTGAGTCAGGCCAGAGACCCTCAGAATGATATAGACGCCGCAGAGAAAAATGAGGCCGCCCACCCCACGAGCGATCACATTTTGAAGCAGTTTCGTCCGAATCCGTCGACGAAGGAACAACCGGGCTATTGCGGTTGTCAGCGTGCCGGCCCCCATCGATAGCGCCAGGATGAGCAGCCCAAAAATAATATGAGGAAGCGAACGGATGAAGTCACGCCATAATATCATCAGTCCGTTCGACGCCGGACGGAAATTCCATACCGGTGGCTCGATTACCTCCATCCGGTTGACCACAGCAACGACGTCCTGGGTGTTTCGAGCCAAATTGCCGGCCCATTTCTTGATCTCTTCAGACTCGACCTGACCGCTGAGAAAGACGACTCCTTCTGCGACGCGAACTTTTGGGTCGATGAACCAGTTGGTGGCATGAAGGATACTCTGGAGTCGCTTGACGATCTGTTCATCATGCGCCACAGGGCTTACCTCCACCTTTGCGGGTGCTGAGGAAAGTTCTTCTTTGGCGGGGTCGGTCAGTTTCTGCGGTTCCCTGGCTTTACCGACCGGCTCCTGTGCCATGGCCACCAATGTCAGCAGGCTGTACACAGCAACGAGCAATACTGCCCGCAGAACAAGTTGGTATGCAGATCGCTGCACGGAAACACTCTCCGGATGCAGATCAAAATAGGCATGGCTGTCGTTCAGTTGAATGACGGTGAGTGAATTTCTGATAGGAGGTTCGGTCGTATTTTCAGTCTTCATACTGCACCCCCTGAAATCATGCTGTCAAACAACCTCTCGGCATCTTCCCTCCGGCACAGTTCCGTTCCCGGCGTCATGACGGCTGCGGCGCCGGCGGCCACGCCGAAAAAAACAGACTCCCTTGGCGACCTGCCACGGGCAAGGCTCAAGGTGATACCAGCCACCATGCTGTCTCCGGCGCCCACCTTGCTGACAATCGGCACGGTCGGCGGAATGATCCGTTCGGCAACCCCCTCCGAAACCATCAAGGCGCCTGCCGCGCCTAAGGAAATGACCAGCAATTCACACTGCCCGTTTTTTACGAGCTGTTGGGCCGCCGCCTTGATCTGTGATTCCTCACTGATCTTCTGACCCACCAATTCCCCGAATTCACGGATATTGGGTTTGATCAGATACACGCCTTCCTCAAGCGCTTTTTTCAAAGCTTCCCCTGCAACGTCAATAATGACTTTTGCCCCCCGGTTCTTTCCGATGCGCGCCACCCGCGCATAAAAATCAGCGGGCACGCCCGGCGGAAGGCTCCCGCTGGCCACCAGATATTCAGGCACCGGGTCCATGGCCGACAAGGCAGTCAGGAATTGTTCCCATTCCTGTTCTTGAAACTCGGGTCCCGGCATTCCAAAACGATACTGCAGGCCGGTGGATTCCTCCAGCACGACCAGGCTCTCCCGGATCAATCCCTCAATGGGAAAATGCCGATGGTTCAGGCCTTCCTGGTCCAATAGCGTTTGAAGCATCTTTCCTGTCAGGCCTCCCATGGGATAAAGGAGCAGGGATTCTCCCCCCAGTTTCTGAATGGCCCGGGCGACATTGACCCCGCCCCCTCCCGGATCGAATCGAGGGGGTTTGCAGTAGAGCTTTTGTTCGGCCGTGACATGCGCAACGCCTGTACTTTTATCAATCGACGGATTCACGGTCATTGTTACGATGGTTTTCATACATAGCCCTCCTTCAATCGTTTTTTCAGACATCATCTTCCTTAACGTATCCCATATTCCATGATCAGAAGTGTGTAAAAGCAAGCTTCATGCCATGATTGGCTCCTGTTTTTCGATACCACCGGCCATGCCGGTTTAATGGACTGGTGGCTGCCGGCACGTTGGGGTCATCAGAAGGAGCGGGCCCAGCGCAGGCCGATAAAATTGGGTCCGATAATGGGCGCCAGCCAGGTCGCATTTTCCGGCGTGACCGTGAGCATGGCCACACCATATGCCAACACACCACCGGCAAGGACGTCCCGCCAGTTATGCTTGTCTTCATCAACTCGAACATAAGCGACGGATGCAGCCGCCAGATAGGCTGGGATGCCCCACTTCCAACCGTAGCGCTGGTGCAGAAAGGTCGCACCCGACATCACGAAGGCCACATGACCAGAGGGGAAACCATAATTATTTCCGTCTGGGCGTTCACCCAGTCTGGTTTCGTTAAATCCGAGTCGGAGGCCCGACACGAGGATCTGGTTCAGACCGGTATTGCGCAGCCATTGTTTCTGGCCCTCAGTATCATCCGTGAAATAGGCGACGGCCAAGCCGGTGAGTGGAACAACGGCTGTCAGGATGTCGGTTGCCAAAATGTTGGTAGTGTTCTCAGCATTGGCAATGGCCAGATGCAACCCCAACATCACCACTACAATAGTGCACATAAACAGGTGTCTCTTCATAATCAAAATCCTCATTTATAAAATATTATCCTGTATCAAGAATCAAAAAGAGTCATGATTCCTCCACTCCACGGCACCAAACCGGGCATTGCCAAGCCAGGTATAAACAAGGCTGATGCTTCCAATGGACTGGTGGCTGTTGGCCCGGTCGGGATATCCTGCATCCCTTAAAGATGTGTTATATTGGATGCCAAGGGCATGAGGGCCATAAATGCGAACAGTGATTCCCGTATTCAGGCGGTTGATGGTCTCTCTTCCGCCAGGGTCATCACCACCCAATCCGGACAAATAATATGCGCGGTCTGTTAAGTCAAGCATGACCCTGTCCCCAAAAATGAGTCGGAGCCCGACGAGTCCCTTCGAAGCGACACCGTAGTGATAGTCCCGCTCACCCACCTGGCTGACATTGCCGGCCGCAGCATAACCGACACCCCCGAGAACGCTACCCTGAAGCGCCACTGTCCGGGAGAGCCACCATTGATAAGTCGTACCCAGAGAGATAGAGGTGCTTGAAACGCGGAAAATGTTGGGAGATATATAGTCATAGCCACCATAGAGTCCCCATATCCCGCGATAGGAATTGCCGACTTCATAGTCCGTTCCCAGGAGAAGACCGCGGACCATGATGTCATCAAAAGGATTATCCGGGTTGCCGAGAGTGATGAATTCAAAATTGAAATAATCAAAAGGGCGCTTGTAACTATAGCCGGGTTTGCCGGGGAGCCCATAAGCCAATGTGAAAGTCGCGGTCATGTCGGTATTGATGCTGGCGCTTTGGCCGGAAGTTTCGTTCTTGTCCGACATGAGGCTTGCACCTATCTGCACGCGTGAGAAAGTGGCTGGATTGTGGCTCGGGAAGATGGGTTTGAAACGGTTTCCAAAAACAAGCCGATTGAGACCTGTGGGAGGCGAAATGATTCCCGCTCCCAGCTCTTGCCAGAACCCGGGTTTGCCGCCATCACCCTCAAGCACCAGGCTGGCCATCCGGAAAAGAGCCTCTCCGAAGAAGCTCCCGCCAAAGCCGCTGGCGATCTGATCATTGATGGAAGGGTCCGTGGTCTCCCCGCCCATTTCCCAGAGAAAGCTTCCCACATTAGTGTAGAGGAGCGACTCCCAGTAGGTGAGGCCCGCCGATCGAGCAAATCCATGGTATATGGACCCTTGATAGGGATGTGCGAACTGATTAATGCCAAAGGCGTCCGTGTCAACCCCCCATTGCCCATCGACGACGTGATCCCGGAAAGTTGACAGATCTGTATCATAAACTTTTACCCCATTCTCTGTAAGATCAGGGTAACCAATCAGCCGGTCGTATCCATTCAGAAGAAAGAGAAATGCCGGGATTTCCATGGCCGGTATGAGATAACTCTTGCCGTCACCTGTTTCCCAGGACATGGCCGATGTCGGATCGTCGGGATTGTCAGAGACATCTTTTACAGAACCCGAAATGACACCTTCCCCGGCAATGACCGGACAACTGACTAAGATCACTGCACCTGCAAATATTCCTGCAAGGATCATCTTAAATATTTTTCCTTGGTAATTCATAACTTCACCCTCTCCAAGAATCATTCAAAGCGGCACCTCCAAGGTGATGTAGATTGTACTGCCGCCACGATCCACCAGCAGCAGCAACGTACCGCCCTGGGTATGTTTTGCCGTTATCCGGTTAAAAGCGGCCTCGTCGGAAACGATTTGTTCATCCGCCTCAACAATGATATCCCCGCCTGCCAGACCCGCCTCGGCCGCCGGTGACCCCTCACCCACCTGCACCGCCAGAAGGCCGGATGCGCTCGAAAGGCCATAACGCTGAGCCAATTCGGGCGTCACAACCTGCAGGACAAGACCCAGTTGTAATCCTTCGGTTTGCTTTTCAATCGAGGGCTTTTCTTCAGACAGCTCTTCGGTTGTGGCCTCCAGTTGGATTTTTTTACCCTTGCGCATCACATCCAGGGTCACCTTGTTTCCGATGGGCACCACTGCCACCAGTTTCGGCAGATCATTGGAATACAGGACCTCTTTACCATTAAACGCAACAATCACATCCCCACGCTGCAGGCCTGCCTTGTCAGCCGGGCTATTAGCAACGATGCTTGAAATCAGTGCGCCCGTGGGTGTACCCAGGCTGAGTTTTTTCCCAAGCTCCGGTGTGATATCCTGGGCCATCACACCCAGGTAGGACCGCATCACCTTACCCTGGCGCAACTGGGGCAGAATATCTTTTACCAGATTGATGGGAATGGCGAATCCAATGCCCACACTGCCTCCGGATTGAGAAAAGATAATAGAATTGATGCCGACGACCTGACCGTTCATATCAATAAGGGGACCACCGCTGTTACCGGGGTTGATGGAGGCATCGGTCTGGATGAAATTGTCATACGTCCCCTGGCCGATCTGACGGTATTTCGCACTGACAATGCCGGAGGTCACCGTATTACCAAGACCAAAGGGATTGCCGATGGCCAGCACGGAGTCCCCGACCCGTAACCCTTCCGAATCTCCCAGGGAGAGTTCGGCGAAGGTCTGTTCAGGCTCGATCCGGATCAAGGCCAGATCTGTTTTGACATCCTGACCCACAATGACGGCCTTGTATTCTTTGTTGTCCGCCAGCTTGACTTTCAATTCAATGGCGCCATCCACCACATGGTTGTTGGTAAGAATGAAGCCGTCCTTGTCGATGATGAAACCGCTTCCGATTGCCCCCTGGCGGTATTCACGCGGCACGCGGTCTCCCAGGAGCTGTTCGAGGAAATCCTTGAAGGGATCACTCGATCCATAGGGCATTTGCTTTCTGGGGGATGATGTGACCACTTTGACGGACATGATATTGACCACGCCGGGGCCGGCTTTTTCCACAAGGTCGGCAAAGGACGACGGCACGGCGCTGGCAGGAGAAGGGGTTAGCAGGCCAATTGTCCAGCACACACAAAACAACGACATCATCAGGATTGCGTATCCCTGTCTAAAAGTGTTTTTTTTCATAGTTCTTCTCTCTACTAATGCTTTGAAAATAAAATTTTTCAGCATATTCCCGGACCATCCGGCGGGCTGAAAATTGAGCTGCATTGCTTTTAATGGACTCCTTCATCAGTTTTACCCATTCAACAGGGATGCTGTTTTCCGACATGGTGTAATAAAGGGGAATGATTTCATTCTCCAGAAGATGGTAAATTTTCCCGGCATCAATCCCGTCAGGGTCGTCCGGGATTTCTTCATGCTTTACACCCCAGCCGTTTTTGCCGTTAAACCCTTCCTCCCACCAGCCATCCAATACGCTTAAATGGGGCACACCGTTCAAGGCGGCCTTCATCCCGCTGGTCCCGCAGGCTTCAGCCGGGGGCAACGGGTTGTTCAGCCAGATATCCACCCCATGCACCAGGTACTGGGCCAACTGCTCACCATAATCCTCCACAAAGGCGATTCTGCCGCCAAGCTCCGGATCACGGGCCAGGGTAATCAGATTTTGCAGCAGGCGTTTACCCGGATCATCCGCCGGATGGGCTTTGCCGGCAAAAATGATCTGTATGGGGCGCCAACGGCTCATTAAGATTTTTTTGAGGCGGGGAAGATCCTGAAAAATCAGCAGAGCCCTTTTATAGGTGGCGAATCTGCGGGCAAATCCGATGGTCAGAACCGACGGATCGAGGAAAACGCCGCCGGTCAGCATCATGGAAGCCCCGGCATCCCCATTGACCCAACGTCTGCGGGATCGTTCCCGGATCGCATCAATCAATTTCATCTTAAGGAAATAATGGGTCCGCCACATCTCTGCATCCGGGATAATGTCGATGTCACGCCAGATAGCCGGATCATCATGTCGATCCATCCACCCGGCCTTTAGATAGCGATCCAGCAGAAGCATTATTTTAGGTTCAATCCAGGTGGGCACATGAACGCCGTTGGTGACATACTCAATGGGCACCTGATCCTCCGGAACATCCGGCCACAGGCTGTGCCACATCTGCCGGGATACTTGTGCATGCCGTTTGCTCACCGCGTTCCGGTGACCGGATAACCGCAATGCAAAGGCTGTCATATTGAACCCGGAATCCGGGTTTTCCGGATGGATGCCCAGCTTTAAAAACGCATCCCGGTCAAGACCTAAGCCGGGCCAGTAAGAATGAAAATATTTTTCGATCAACGGAAAGGGGAAAACATCATGACCTGCCGGCACCGGGGTATGGGTCGTAAAAATGGTGGCCTCGATATGCTCGTTTAACGCTTGTGTAAACTCTTTTCCCTCTGAGACGGTTGCCCGTATCCGTTCTAAAAGTGCAAAAGCGGCATGGCCTTCGTTCAGATGCAGAATATAATCCTTAATCCCCAAAATTTTCAGCATTTGAGCACCGCCAAGCCCCAGGATAATTTCCTGGCGCAGGCGTTGTTCAAGATCGCCGTCATAGAGCCGGGCTGTAATCGACCGGTTCCAGGGATCGTTTAATTCCAGGTCCGTATCCATGAGGTAAAGGGGGACCCGCCCCACATCCACCTTCCAGATGGCCACGTATATGGGGGGGTCCGTCAGCGGCACCCGGATGACCAGTTGCTTTCCATCCGTGTCCATGACCCTGGAAACGGGAGCCGCGTCCCGGTTGATGGATTCAACAAAATTTTCCTGCCATCCGTCATCCCGGATCTGTTGCCGGAAATACCCGTCCGGGTACATAAAGCCGACCGCCACCAATGGCAGGCATAAATCACTGCATTCCTTGATAAAATCACCGGCAAGAAACCCAAGGCCCCCGGCATAAAACGGCAATGAGCGATGAAGGCCATATTCCGCAGAAAAATAGATCACCGTGCATTTGTGACCGTGGCAGGCAGATCCCGGCAGGCGGCATTCCTCTATCGTCATATAATTATGAAACACTTCCATCACGGCATCAAACCGGAGGAGATATTCAGGGTCTGTGGCTGCTTTTTCCAGAAGGACGGGCGACAATTCCCTGAGCATTTTGTCGGGATTGTGACCGCTTTCTTTCCAGGCCTGGCGGTCCAGGGTCTTAAACAGCATCCGGGCGCCGGGATTCCAGCTCCACCAAAGATTTTCCGCCAGCTCTTCCAAACCTGCAAGACGCTCCGGCAAATGGGGAAAAAGCGGTGTAATGGGTGTCATAATAGTTGTATTCATATCTTTTCAAGCTCCTTTCAATATTGCAGGACCACCTTTCGCATGGCGTTCAGCAAATCTTTGACCGGGACTGTTGCGATTCCGGAATTGATATCCGACATGGCATAGGGAATAACCAATTCCTTTTGATGAATGATGGACCCGCAGGAATAGACAACATTGGGGACATACCCCTCCCGCTCTTTCTCATTGGGTGTCAGAAGCGGTTCATCGAGACGGGCGATGATCCGGGTCGGATTTTCCAGATCCAGCAGTATGGCGCCGATACAGTACTGGCGCATGGGCCCCACCCCATGGGTCAGCACAATCCAGCCTCTATCGGTCTCCAGGGGTGACCCGCAGTTCCCGATCTGTATAAATTCCCAGGGCTGTTCCGGCTCCTGGATAATCTGGGAGGTCTGCCAGAAATGCAGATTGTCTGAAAACATGATATGGTTATTTTCGCCGTCCTGGCGTGACAGCATGACATATTGACCGTTTATCTTCCGGGGGAAAAGGGCCATGCCCTTATTTTGAACCGCCTTACCGTTGAGTGTCAGAATTTTAAAATGAATGAAATCCTTTGTTTCGATCAACTGTGGTAAAATGGTCTTGCCGTTATAGGCGGTATAGGTGGCATAATAGGTGACCTCTTTATTATCATCGAAAAATTGAACAAACCGGGCATCTTCAATTCCCCTGCTCTCATTTTTCGAAACCGGAAAAATGACCCGTTCCGAGATTCTGTGATCGGGATGAAAGGACATCTCATAATTGGAATCCGCAAGCCAGGTGATAAAGCTGAAAGTTGTTTTCTGTTTCGCCTGAGGAAAAAGAGGAGTTGTCTTGAGGAGGTCTATCTGTTCGATCAGTTCCCTGGAGGTAAATTCTTCAGGCAGACGGTCGAGAACATAAGCGCTGATTTCGTTGCCGGTCATCATTTCATTGAGCTTCAGCCGGAAAATAGTCCGATTATAGGCAGGGTCTTTCTTCAGATCCGGAGTTTCCACAAAATCGCTGACCGGATCAAAACAAAAAGTATTATGCCGGTTAAGGATGCCACTCCGAAACACAATGGAGGATACATGGCCCTCTCCAGTGGCCCTCAGGCTCATGACAAACCGCAGACAGTTCTTTTCAAGGTGGCTCTGATCCGGATGAAGCACAATGGAAGGATTGAAAAGCGCTGCTGATTCTATGGCATACTCTTTTGTAAAATAAGCGCCGATCAATGCTTTTTGAACATCATTGAGCAATACTCCTTCCGGCAGGAAATCCTTTACCCGATCCAGGTGCCGTGCAAAAATATGATGAATATCTTCGTGCCGGCTGGAAAAATCTTTGAGTATTTTTGTGATCAGATCTTTGGCGGAACCATCTGGCAGATCCATGATCCGCCCGATGATCCTGTATATTCGATGCGGGTCATCCGGAAGATGCGGCCGTGTAATGACCCGGGAGGTATCACCGATGATCCTGTTGGGTTTTCTTTCCACTCTGATTCGAAGATGCTGCTTTTCTTTCATATGCGAATTTCCTTGTTTAAATAAAATTTTAATGGCAACCTTAAAACCTAAAAATAGTGGTCACATATGGCCAAGGGTCATATGTGACCACTATCTGATCTGACCGCCTTCCACTGTTCAACCAGCTTTTTTTCCCCGGCCGTCAGATTTTTCGGTAATATTGTTTCTACGGTGACATATAGATCACCCCGCTGGTCCGGGTATTTCATTTTTGGCATTCCCATTTTTTGAAGTCGAAAAATACGACCATTCCGGGTTTCCGGCGGGATATCAAGATTCACGGTTCGGTCAATTCCCGACACTGGGAATTTGCCTCCCAGGAGCATGGTGAACAACTCCACTGAAATTGTGACTTTCAAGTCGTCATTGTCGCGCAAAAAATGGATGTCAGGCAAAACGTCGACCTTAAGAAACAGATCCCCTGAATCACTTTTGCCGGTTCCCGAACCCCCTTGTCCCTTGATTCGTACTCGTGAACCAGACTTAACCCCGCGTGGGATTTTAACATCTATTTTACGGCCATCTTCCCACTCCAGCACGCGGCTGGTTCCGTTAAATGCTTCTGTCAGGCTCACCTGAACCGGATGTTCGAGGTCTCTTCCCCTCTGAGGCGGTTCATCGTAATGGAATTGCTGATCGCCTCCGGCAGGCCGATGGTTTTTATCGCCAAACAGGTTCTCAAAAAAATCAGAATATCCACCTGAAGTTCCAAATAATCCTTCAAAGTCCTTTGGATCGACCGTCCTATAGGTATGCCCCTGGCCGGATGAGGCCTGGGTCCTGTCCCGGTTAAAATTCTCAGGGCGTCCGCCGTTTTGCCATTGGGAACTTATCTGATCGTACTTCCGACGTTTTTCAGGATCTGAGAGTACCTCATATGCCTCATTGAGATCAGAGAATTTTTGGGCTGCCTCACTGTCATTCTGATTAACATCAGGATGACATTTCCGGGCCAGCTTGCGATACGCTTTTTTGATCTCCTTTTGACCGGACTTGAGGTCGACGCCCAATGTTTTGTAATAATCTTTGTATTCCATATACCTGATCTTTCCCAGCGTATTGAATTAATCGGCAGCCACCAGCACCTGCGCCGGGCGCAACAGTTTACCGTGATATAAATACCCCTTTCTTTCGACCCTCACCACCGTATTGGGAGCTGCTGCCGGATGCTGAACCATCCCAATGGCATCGTGTAAATTGGGGTCAAACAGTTCTCCCCGGGCAGCAATGGCTTTTACATCATATTTGATAAAAAACTTATCAAGGACACTCTTGAGCAGCTCGATACCTTCTATGACATTCCGGTTGTCATTTCCATTGGATATATGTAACAAGGCTAAATCCAATCCGTCAGCAAACGGCAGCACGTCATTCAGTAATTTTTCTTTCTGGCCTTCCACCTCCTGGGCAGAGTTGCGGACAAGACGTTTTTTTGTGTTGTCCAGGTCAGCGAGCAAATGAATATATTTGTCCTTCCAGGCAGGCGTCATATCGGTTTTTTGCTCTCCGGCCTGCCGTTGCTCAGAAATTTCTTTGTTAAAACTGTCATCTGACTGCAAACTTTGATCTCTGACAGCAGCATCGGCGTTTTCCTGAAATTCATTGGTCATCTTTATCCCTCTTTTTCTCAGGCTATTTTTACCATTAAACGGCCACCGGCATAAAACCGGTGGCCGTTTAAATTTGCGGACTGAAAGCCCATTGTTCCGGTTTACTTTTTGGTTGGGTTCTTGGTTCCTTTCTTCCCCCCCGTCATTGGTCCCTGGCCAGGTCCGGTGCGGTTACCCTTACCCTTGCCCTTACCGTCTTTCGGTCCCTGACCTTTGGGTCCGGTTCCATCTTTATTTGGCATCTTCATCACCTCCTTTCTTCCAGCGATTGATAGCGACCGCTGCTAATTTGTTATCGCCTGCATTCACCTTATTTGCAGGTAGACCCTCAATTAATAAGTAATTAACTTCCAGATGAGATATCGCCGATATTTTCACTGATGGTGATCCAATGTATCCGGGATAGTACGGTCAAGAATTTCCTTGGCATGGGTTGTCTCATCCACAGAACCATGGACAATCAAGACAAACTTGCCGGTCTTGAGTGCCGTCTCATACCGCAGCACGCTATCCTTGGGGATTCCCAGGCCGTACAAGCCAGCCCCGAGAGCGCTCAAACCGCCCACCACGATGGCACCTTCGAGTGCCCCGATAATCCAACTGACCAGCGGCCCCCCCATCAGAAGCGGCCCCAAACCGGGAACCCAAAAAAATGCGGACCCGAACAAAAATCCCCACAGACCGCCCCAGAAAGCACCTGTCTTGCCCCAAACCTTCATCCGGTCGCCGGTATTGTAGTAGCCGATCACATGTTCATCCGTGTGATAGTCGCGTCCCACAATCGACAGTTTCTTCATATCGAAACCGGATTGCTGCAGTTCCTTGACAGCCACTTCAGCGGCTGTGTGCGATGAATAGGTCGCAACGATGGAATTGTTTTTGGCCATGATCTTCCTTCCTTTCTTGATAATGTTAATTGATATATGAATCACATTTCCTGAATATAGGTTTTATTGATCAGCAAGTATATTCAATAGCCAATTCATTATCTACCATCCATACACCGGGCGCCTTCCATGCTGTTCTTTCAGCTTCATCTTTTTCATACCATGACTTAACCCTGCCGGTCAGAGTTACTTTATGGTCCGAAGCTTTAACGATAATATTTTTAGGATATATAGACCAGTTGCGTTCAAGTGCACTTTCTATGTCCTTTTTTTCAATCTGGTCCAGTGTTTCATGCTTAATTGTGATGTTGTTTGATACACCCACTACACCCGAGAGATTTTTTACAGCGTTTTTTACAGCTTCCTTTTGATAATACCACTGTACTTCTCCCTCCAGGCTAACCCATCCTTTTTCAACTTTTACTTTTATTTTGTTGTTAGGAATTCGCCAATTATAATTCAAGGCATTAATTACCTCCGTAGCGATTTCATTGTCATCCTTTTCAGCCCAACTGCTAGCATACTTAACTTCAATTTTCTCAACCACAGCCTTTACCCCGGCCACATTTTTTGCTGCATCTTCAGCCTCTGTCTTTTTAAAGTAATCGTCTACAGTTCCTGTTAAGGTAACAATACCATCTTTGACAGTTACACCGATTTCGGCTGCGTTCAATAACGGTTCCCATTTAATTGCATCTTGAACATCTTTTTGTAATTCTGCATTATTTTTCATGTTATTTATCCTTTTTCAGTAGTTGTTTAATTTGATTAATAGATCATCTTATTTTTCTGTTCGTCTCCACTGATCTCGTGAGGCAGCGCTATAAGGCGTAACTCTACGGTGAAGAATAGACCTTTACAAGTGCCATAAAGCCTACCCACTTAAATCTGCGACTAATCTCGTTTGCGGCAAACAAAACCGCGAATACAAGAAGCCACCCGATCATAGCGGTTATTACACCGCCGCCTTGTGTTAAATCAAACATATTCCCCAGTGCTTTCCTTTTTCATAGTTCCCTGCACAACCGACAATAAACACAGCCGGAACGAACCCTATAAGACATTGTGTTTCAATAGCTTGGCACCGTTTCGGACCTTTGCAGAGTAATACGGGAAGGTCTCGATGACTGCTGGATTCATATTTTCATCTTTCATTTTTTGAATGAAATGCGGAAGGTGCTCAGATTTTCTTTTGCGTTTTGGTGTAACAATAAAAAGTGGAATCGAAGAAGGCCTCAAAACCAGCCAGACCGGCTCGGCAATCGGTTGTACGTTTGTAGAATGTTCTTTCATTTTATAATAACCTCCACATTATGTTGTTTTACCAAAGCACCGATTAATTCACCTAAAGCAGAGAGCTTTGAACCATCACCGGGCAGATCTTTTAATGGTGGTTTTTCCTCGGCATAATTTTTTATTTGAATTTTGAAACCGCATTTTTTATGCCCTTTATAAAATCCTCCAAAGCACTTGAAGTTCCTTTGCCCAATTCTTTCCAACCCTCTTCGCCTGCCTGGCGGATATTGTTCATCCTCTCCTTTAAAGTCCGATAGTATTCCTCTATCATCTTACGGTCCTCTTCAAACTCGACCCTGAACTTTTTCCCAAGGTTTTTACTTTTTTCTGTCATATCTTCCGCTATGGATTTGAGGGTTTTGACCCGCTGCTCCAACTTTTCAATATAAAGAGTCTTTTCACCTTCAGGCCTGCAGGTATCTACTGAAGAGGATTCAATCTTCATTTTGTTCATCAGAGATTGATGATATTCCTGTCTTTCAAAAATTGGGTCGGTTTTTTGGTTTGTCATGGGTTACTCCTCCTGTCTTTTTTATAAAAGGTGTTAAATCATTGTAAGCACCTGCATCATACTCATATACTTCAATTTGCATGCCACGCTTCCACGTCCAAGCGTATTGACATCAACCGGCTAATATATATAAATAATTTTAATCCAAAAGCCCTGTTCTACAGATGGTAAACAATTGGAAAAAGGTCATATCCAAAGCAACGGTCATATATGACCTTGTTTTTGGGAATAGCATCCGGGACAAAAATTTTATGGTTGTTCACAAATTTAAGAGATGTCAGAGTTATTTATCTGGATTCCCTTAATTTGGCCAG
>JAIFMF010000015.1 GCA_020048635.1 Desulfobacula sp.
TTCCATTCCCTGATAGGCGCCTTTTGCTCACAGGCAGCAATCATCTGTCCCATATGGGGGTATCTTGGTTCGTTCAGTTCACAAATTACCGTCAAAAGCGTGGGAAGTTTGCAGGCAAGACGCTCAAAACCATTCTCAAGTCTTCTTTTAACAATAATTTCATTTTCATCAACAGATTCGATATCGTTTACATAGGTTGCCTGGGTAATCCCAAGCCAATCTGCAACCTGGGGACCGATCTGCGCTGTATCGCCATCTATGGCCTGGTGGCAGCAAATAACAAGGTCATAATCTTTGATTTTTTCTATTCCTTTACTCAACGTATAGGATGTGGTCCAGGTATCCGCACCTGCAAATGCCCTGTCAGAAAGCAGGATCGCATTATCAGCCCCCATACCCAGGGCCTGACTCAAGACGTCCACTGCCTGTGGGGGGCCCATTGTCATTGCCGTTACTTTCCCTTTGGTTCTTTCCTTAAGTGCGACTGCCGCTTCAAGAGCATGCAGATCATCCGGGTTCATGATGCTTTCCAAACCTTCCCGGATGAGGTTCCCGGTTCTTGGATCAAGTGTTATTTTTGTTGTATTGGGAACCTGTTTTACAAGTACGATGATATTCATAATCTTTAAAACCCCCTTAAATGATTCCTCTTTTTTTAAGATCATCCAATTGGCTGGCATCATATCCCAGAATTTTTCCATAGATTTCAGTATTCTGCTCACCAAATCTTGGCGGGAAAGAAAGTTTTCCATCACATTCCTTAAGAAAAGGAGTCATATTGGGTGGTGGTGCCAGGGTTTAACATTGGACTAAAAGGCTTTTGGGCAGTTGATGTTTCTGGAAATTGGCGTGTCTTTTTTCGGTTTGAAAACAACAACGCTGTTGATGTTGATTACAGCGACAATCATTGAGGAGTATAAAATGGCTATACACAATCCACCGCATCCAGGCGAAGTAATTAGAGAGCTTACAAAAAGAAAGCGAAATTGAAGTTAAAGCATTTGCGTGAAGAATATTAACAAAAGATGCAAAGAAAGATGCAGCTTGATATATATTAAGATAAGTATTATAGTTGGTATAATGATTAGATATATATCACAGAGAGGTAATAATTATGCAAACTGCAAAGATATTTCAAACCGGCCGCAGCCAAGCGGTGCGATTACCAAAAGAGTTCAGATTTAAAGGTAAAGAAGTCTATATTAAAAAAATAGGATCAGACGTTATTTTATCAAGCAAACCTGATTCTTGGAAAGATTTTTTCTTTTCTGATGAAAAAGCGTCTCCTGATTTTATGATAGATAGGCAAGACTTGGATTTAGAGGAAAGGAATATTTTTAAATGATTCAATATATGCTTGATACTGATATTTGCAGCTATATTATCCGGGAAAAACCGATAAAGGTTTTTAATCGGTTTGAAACTTTGGATATGGAGCGGCTTTGCATATCTGTCGTCACTTATGCTGAATTGATCTATGGAGTTGAAAATTCTTCATCAAAAAAAATAAATAGAACCATCGTAAATGATTTTGTAAATCATCTGAATATCATTGAATGGGACAGATCGGCAGCTGAACACTATGGAAAAATCAGAGCATCCCTTCAAGCCAGTGGCAATATCATAGGTGCAATGGATATGATGATTGCTGCCCATGCCGTAAGTCAACAAATGACACTGGTTACAAATAATGAGAAGCATTTCAAAAGAGTCCCAGCGCTTAATATTGAGAATTGGATATAAAAGAAGATGAGTACTTGTCAAAAACCATATTGGGGCTGCTGCTGGGTAATGCAGTGGATATTGCCGCCACCCAGAAGAATTTCTCTCGCTTCAACAGGGATGATTTTTCTGCCTGGAAAAACAGACTGAACAAGGACAATGGCCTCATCATCATGAGGATCATTAAAGACAGGCATGACAATCCCATTATTGGCGATATAAAAATTTACATAGGAGGCTGCAAGCCGTCCTCCTTTTTTTCTGATCATGCCATGACTGTTTTTTCCTATGCTTTTACTTTCTTCTTCAGACATATATAAAGGACCCGGTTGGTGAAGTTTATGGATGGTGAGGGTCCTTCCTTTTGCATCTCGTGCCTTTGATAATCTTTTAAAAGCATCCTGTGAAATTTCATTCTGAGGGTCGGTTGGGTCATCGGTCCAGTGGAGCAAAATCTCCCCCGGTTTTGTAAAACAGCAGAGATTGTCCACATGGCCATCGGTTTCATCCATCACCACCCCTTGCCCCAGCCAGATGATGGTGTCAACATTGAGATACGCTTTCAGGATGGATTCTATTTTTTCTTTTGAGAGGGAAGGGTTCCGGTTGGGGTTTAACAGGCATTGTTCCGTTGTCAAGAGCGTGCCTTCGCCATCGGTATGGATGGCACCGCCTTCAAGAATCAGGGGGGCCTTATAGCCGTTGACCCCGGCAATTTCCATGACGGCCCGGGCAATTTTTTCATCTTTGTCCCAGGGAAAATATAAACCGCCGTTTAAACCGCCCCAGGCATTGAACCCCCAGTCAATGCCCCGAACTTCTCCCCTCCGGTTTTTTATAAAAGTAGGCCCCACATCCCGCATCCAGGCATCATCGGCTTCCATATCCATGAGAGTGATATTTGAAACTGAAGCCAGGAGTGTTGCAGTATTTTCAAACTCTTGTTTTGAAACTCCCATCATAACCGGTTCAAACTGAGCAATGGCCTTTGCAACCGCTGCAAAGGCCATTTTTGCAGGCACGGCATTTTGCCGCCAATTGTCTTTCCTTTCCGGCCAGAGCATCCAGCATTGAGAATGCGCTTCAAATTCGCCGGGCATGGAAAACCCATCTTCACGTGGAGTGGTGTCAAAAATTCGAATCAATGAGATTTAACCCTTGTCCATGCCTGGTCAACAATTTTGTTGTTTTTCCCCAGATCTTTTACAAAATAAAGAGTTTTCATGGTTTCTGGTGTGGGCCAGATGCCGGGGTTCTGAAGGTCTTCCTTGTTCAGGAACGGAATGGCGGCATCATTGGGGGTGGCATACTGATTATAATTGGAAAGGGCTGCCCCGACTTCAGGCTCAAGCACCCAGTTGATCCATTTGTGGGCAGCCTCCATATTGGGCGCCTTTGCCGGGATGCACATGGAGTCAATCCAGATTTCAGTGCCTTCTTTTGGAACGATAAAACCAAATTTTTCAGGTTCTTTTTTAACCGTCTGGATAGAGTCTCCATTGTAAACAACGGCAGCATCTGCAACACCTGAGATGACATCATTCTTGCCGCCGACCCCGCCTTTGAATCCAAGGCATTCTTTTCTTTTTTTGGTTTCAATAAGAAGGTCTGATGCAGCTTTCAATTCTTTGGGATTGATTGAATTAAAATCATACCCAAGATAGACAAGGGCAATTCCCATCATTTCCCGGACAGAATCGATAAGATAAAAAGACCCTGGTTTCTTTTTCGGGTCAAAGATGATGTCCCAGGAAGCCACATCACTGTCTTTTAATTTTGCCTTGTTATACATGAGGCCCACGGTTCCCCATTGCCAGCCGACTGTGTATTTATTGCCCGGGTCAAAGGAAGTAGTAGAAAATTTTTTCCCCAGATTTTTCAGGTTGGGTATTTTGGAATGATTCAGGGGAACAATGAGTTTCAGGTTGATCAGGCTTGGGATAATGAAATCGGAAGGAATAATAATATCATACTGACCGAGGCCGCCAGCCTGGAGTTTTGCCATCATCTCCTCATTAGATTCATACATATCGAGTTTAACCTTAATGCCGGTGGCTTTTTCAAACTCCTTGGGCATGTTTTCCTCATCCATGTATTCAGACCATGTGAAAATTTTCAATTCTTTACCGCCACAAAAGGCTGGCCCTGAAAACAAAATCAGAACAAAAAGAAATGCCGGAACCAACAATAAAAATTTTTTCATTTTTTTCCTCCTAAATTTTAAGTTCATCATACCTGCTTTATTATAGCCTTTTTATTTTTTGTTTACTTTTCTTGTTATCCTTTCCATGCAGATCACAAGGATAATGGTCACCATCAGGACAAGGGTTGACAGCGCATGGATCTGCGGGGTGACAACCCTTCTGACCGCCGCATAAATATATAACGGAAGGGTTATTGAATCCGGGCCTGCTGTAAAAAAGCTGATGACAAAATCATCCAGGGACAGGGTGAAGGCCAGCATAGCACCGGCAACAATCCCGGGCATGAGCAGGGGTAAGGTGACTTTCATCAGCATATAAGTGGTATCGGCATAGAGGTCTCTTGCTGCTTCTTCAATTTCTTTGCCGATACCGGCAAGTCTGCTTCGGACCACAAGAGCCACAAATGCTGTTTGAAATGTGATGTGGGCGATGATCATGTTCAGAAGGCCAGGGTCGAAGATGGATGCAAAAGTTCTTAAAAAACCAAAAGCAACCACCATGGCAGCAGCAAAAATAATATCCGGTATGATAACCGGTAAATGCATGATCAGATCAAAGGCGGCGTTCATTTTCCGGGGCCAGGGGAAACGGTCCATACCGATGGCGAGGATGGTCCCGAGAAAAGTCGACACAAGAGTTGATACAACAGCCAGGATAAGGGTATTTGAGGCAGCCTTAAGAATGAGTTCATTTTCGAAAAGTTTGATATACCAGTCAAGGGTGAACCCTTTCCATGCAAGACCGTATTTGGAATCATTCACTGAAAAAAATGCAACTGCCATGAGGGGAAGGTATAAAAATGCCATGGTGGAAAGGGCTGAAATGCGAAGAAGCAAATTTATTTTTCTCATATGAGATCTACCCCCCTGTTTTTTCTTTTATATAGATATAGACTGATCAACGTTAATATCATGAGAGCCATGCTGATAGCGGCCCCAAATGCATAATCCCTGCTGGATCCGAACTGCTGCTGGATCAGGTTTCCGATCAGCATGTATTTGGCCCCGCCCAGAAGATCGGGAACAACAAACATGCCCATGGCCGGTACGATGGTCAGAATAATCCCGACGGACAGTCCCGGAAGGGTCTGGGGCAGGATGGCATGCATGAAAATTCTGAAATTGGATGCATAGAGATCCTGGGCCGCTTCAACAAGGGTCCAGTCCAGGCGTTCGATACTGGAAAAAAGCGGCAGGGCCACAAAGGGAAGAAACATGGATATCATGCCCAGATATACGGCAAGGGCGCTCGGATAAAGCGGCGCTCCTTCCGGTATCAGCTTCAGGAATGCGGCCAGTTTTGCAAAGGGGAGTTCCGGTGCAAGGATCAGAAACCAGGCATAGGCACGGATCACCATATTGGTCCAGAAAGGTATGATGACGATGGTAAGCCACAGATATCTTGTCCGCAGCGGTTTTTTTGCAATATAAAAACAAAGCGGATAGGAAAGAACAACAGACAGGCAAGTGGTCACAAGCGCAACCCATATGGAGCGAAAAAGAATATACACATAATCCAGGGTCCAGCCGAATATGCCGTATCCGATAAGACGAGTATAGTTTTCAAAACTGAATTCCCAAACAAGGTCACCATAGGTTCCCCTGCCGGCAAAACTGACCAGAATCAGGATCAGGCCCGGCAGGACGAGAAAAAGGATCAGCCACAGCATTCCGGGTGTCAGGAAAAAAAGACCCCTTTTTAAAAGTTTATGGCCGGTAATGAGCTCCCCGTACCAGATAATGAGCTTATTCATTGAGCACCGCTATTTCTTTGGGCGCAAGATCCAGCCATAGTTCATCCCCGATCTTGATATGGCTATAGGTACTGGTTCTAAGGCGGATGGGTCCCGGAGTCAGTGAAATATCGAGATTGGTCCCCCGATAAATGATTTCAGTGACGGTTGCCCGAAGACCATTCTTCACAGGCTCTGTGTCGGAAATCCGGATCCATTCAGGCCGTATGGCAATGAACCCTTTTTCCCATGATGGCGGCTTCTCCAGTTCAAATATGCCGATCTGTGTATGAAACAGGCCATCCCTGTAGTTTCCTTCAATGAGATTGGCAGATCCGAGGAATTCTGCAACAAACCTGTTTTTGGGAAAGTCATAGACTTCCGCAGGCGTTCCATACTGAATGATTTGCCCATCCTTCATTACGGCGATTCTGTCGGATACAATCAAAGCCTCATCCTGATCATGGGTGACAAGGATGAAGGTTTGATGGAGTTTTTGCTGGAGCCTTCTGAGTTCCACCTGGACCTGGGCTCTGAGTTTTGCATCCAGGGCTGACATGGGTTCATCCAACAGCAGCACCTTGGGTTCATTCACAAGCGCTCTTGCCAGGGCCACCCGCTGGCTTTGCCCACCCGAAAGCTGATGGGGGAACCGTTTGGTCATCTCACCCAGTTCCAGCATTTCCAGGGTATTTTTTACCCGTTTATTGACTTCAACTCCGGGAACCTTTCGTGAGCGAAGTCCAAAAGCCACATTATCAAAAATATTCAGGTGCGGGAACAGCGCATAACTTTGAAAAACCGTATTGATATGGCGTTTGATGGCTGGAAGACCTGTAATGTCTTCGCCATCCAGTATAATTCGACCCGAATCCTGAAGTTCCAGTCCGGCGATCATGCGAAGCAAGGTTGTTTTTCCACATCCGGAAGGACCTAAGAGTGTAAAAAACTCCCCGGAATGAATATCCTTTGAAACGTCCCGCACGGCATGAACTTTGCCGAAGGTTTTATTGATCCCCTTAAGACTTAAACCTTTCATGAGCCGATATTATATTCCTTTGTTGTTGAATAATAAAAAATTAAAAAAAAACCAGCGCAACACCATAGCAAAATTCTTTGATTTCTGAAAGTTTTTTTCAATTTGAAACAGCATCGCAAAACTCTATTTTTTTTCATCGACAGGGCGGATTCAATTGTTGTAGACCCTCACAAACACGGGCTCCAGCCCTATGGCTGTGGATGTATCCTGTTTATGGATCAATACACCTTCCGGGTGGAAAAGCCTTTGCCCAGGACATTGAAGGTGTTTTCTGTGATCAGGAATGCATCCGGATCAATATTAAAAGCGATTTCCTCAACTCTTTTGATCTGGTAATTGTTGACCACTGTCAGGATGATCTCTTTTTTTTCTCCGGTATAGCCGCCGGAACCTTTAATCAGGGTTGCGCCGCGTTTAAGCTTTTCTATAATTTCATTTACAATTTCCTTTGGATTTTTGGAGATGATGAAAATCATTTTTCTCTGGTTGAACAGGGTCATGAAATATTCCAAAACCTGTGAAGTGATATAGCTCATGGCCATGGAATAGAGGATCATATCGGTTTCTAAGAGACCGAAGCTCAACAAAAACAAGACAAAATTAAAAGAAAAATTATAGGTTCCGATGCGGATGCCGTATCGCTGGTTCAGGATGATGGAGATGATGTCATTGCCGCCGGCAGAGCCAAGGGAGCGGAAAATAATACCGGAGCCTGCCCCGATAATGGTCCCCGCTGCAATGGAGGCCAGCATCAGGTCCTTGACCGGAAATTCAAAGGGAATCAGGTCAATGACAAGGGTCAGGATAATGGTTCCGTAGACGCTATATAATAGAAACCTCTTGCTGATAAAAAGCCAACCGGCAATAAAAACCGGGATGTTCAAAACAAAATACCAGATACCCGGGGTGAGGGTTTTGGTATAATAATAAATCAGGATGCCGGTCCCGGAAAAACCGCCGGTTATCATGCCGTGAGGAATGACAATGGATTTCAGACCGATACCGATGATAACACTGCCAAGGGTGATTAAAAATAAATTCCAAGGGACTGAATAGCTTATTTTCTGAAAATTCATGGGGAACACCTCAATTTTAAAAATGATCCAGATAGTACAAAATGGATATTAATGCAAAGTTTTTTTAAAAGCGAATGAAAATAATTCTATCCCATATTCTGTTTTCCATGATATCATCACGCTGATATCCAACCGGCTATTCAAATAATATAAAAAAAGAGGAAAAACCATGGGCAATAAGGACTTTAGTTTTTACAGCGGCGGGCTTAAGGGTGCCGAAGAAACATTTGGTGAATGTGCAGAAAAATTCGGAATCAATGAAATCAATTTTTCTTTTGACGGTCATACCCTTTCCAGGAATAAGAATGTGACACTGCTCAGCGATGAGGAACTTAATAAAGGCAATATCAGCATGGAAATCGTATCGGTCCGGATGGGCAGACGGTATGCTCAGGCCGATAAGATCAGGAAGGTGTTTCAGACCATCTTTCATATGGTCAATAAAGGGTATCAGGTGTTTGCCGTGGGCTTTATTCAGGCCGATGGAACTGTTAAAGGCGGAACCGGATGGGGGGTTGAGCTTGCCAAGTTTTTCAACCGACCGGTCAGTGTTTTTGATCAGGAAACCAATGAATGGTATGCCTGGAAATCGGGTGAATGGGTTCAGGAGATTCCTGTAATTACCCATAAAACATTTTGCGGAACAGGGACCCGAAATCTTTCCGATCAGGGTACGGATGCCATTGAAGAGCTTTTCAATCGTTCGTTTGTGTAATAAAAATTAGCCAGGCCTCTTTATGATGTGATAATTCGATAGAGAGGCCTGACCGTTTTTTGCTTCCGGGAATATCGTTTGTCCGGACAGGGGTCGAGTCAGTCGGTAAATACTGTTATGGGAAGCACTTCGATATTGACATTTCTATTCCCGACAATTCCTTTCGCTGCTTCTTGAAGTCTTTCAATGACTTCAGAATCGGGTGCTCTGAGTCGCGTCGTTATATTTATATCATTCTCGTTCACAGAGACTTCAATATGAGGAGTAAGTTTAAATAATGATGCCTTAATGTTAGCGATAAGAGCCATATCATCCAGAATTTTCTGAGATTCCGGAGTGGTTTGAAAACAGTTCAACATTACTGTCTGACAAATAATATCTGCTGCATCTTCCGTTGTCAGTTTTCCAATGTGAATCAGCAGATCATAAAGATTCGGATTTGCCGTATCAATTCCATATAATGCGAGTCCCCACTTTTTTCTCTGTTCGTCATCGTTTTTAATAAACTGTTCCGCTTCATCCTTGGAAAGGTTTTCTTTATTCATCTTAAAGCGGATACGGTCTTCCATGTCGGCAATAATTCTGACTTTGAGAACGTGGGTGATATTTTGGACAAAAAAATGACCGCCCAAACCGTGATAAACAATATTGTCTTCACGCAGGTATTTTAAAAGCGCCGCCTTAATATAGGTAATATACTCCTCTTTGCCGTATGTAAACCGCTCTAGAATCAAAGGAGCATCATGGATGGCTCTACTCAGTTTTATTTCCGAAATGTTGAATCGTTCTGATGCTTCCAGCAAAACATCCCGTGAGAGACAGTCATATCCTAATTTTTTGGCAACACGTTCAGCAACCTCCCTGCCTCTGCTGTTCGATCCTCTTGAGATAGTAATGATTGCCATATCAGTCCTCTTTTTTTTCGAATTTTTTTGAGAATTCTTTGAAATCGTCGGTAAATTAAAGGGCAGACCAAGGCGGCCTGCCCTTGCAGGTTAGAAAAATGATGGCTTTGATTTATGCTTCGACATATTCCACTTCCGGCAATGGCTCGGATTTTTTCATTTCCCGAATTTCTGCGGCTCTGCCTTTGACCATGGCGGTCAAAATGATGACTACGCCAACCAACAATGCAATGCACATGGTGATAAAGCTTATTTTATCCAACACGCCTATCAAAGATTCATTCAGAGATGTCAGCCCTAACTGATTAAGATATTTTGGAATTGCCAGCCCTCTGCTTAAGGCTACAATCAGCATAATGGCTGCCATGACAACCTTGATCATATACTCTTTTACATAAGTTGTACCGATGGCCCCAAGCTGAACCCCAAGCAGTGATCCTCCCAGAATGATCAGAACAAGCCTGATATCCACCATTCCATGCATTGCCCAGTTAACCGTTCCACCAAATCCCATGACAAAAGCAACAACCAGTTCACTGGCAGATGCCACAAGACTTGTGGCCCCTATCAGGTAAATCATTCCGGGCACTCCCACAAATCCGCCTACGGCTATTGTTGCAGCCAGAACACCTGTGGCAAAACCAACCGGTAAGATAAACCATAAAGAGATTGTAAGATTTGCCTGTTTGAAACGGATCATAGGCGGCAGGTTTATAGCCTGAAGTTTTTTTGCCCAGGACGAAACCTTTTCTTCTCCGCCGCTTTTATATGTTTTCAATGCATCTCTGAACACAAAAGAGCCGACAATGACAAGGATTGCTAAAAATGACAGGCTGACATAGAGGTCAGACCCTGCCGGTCCCCAGAGTTTAAGAATAAAATGTTGAAGCTGGATGCCGGCTTGAACGCCAACGACAGCGAAAACGGCCATGTAAAGACCTAATTTGATGTCCACCTGGCCATATTTAAATCGTTTAAAAGCACCCACCATTGCTTTGGGAAACTTATGGCACATATTACTTGCAACTGCGACTGTTCCCGGCACGCCCAGACTCATCATGCCCGGTGTCAGGACAAACGCTCCACCCGAGCCGATAAACCCGCTGACAAGACCCCCGATAAACCCTACGACAAACAAAAACAAGATATTCATTGTATTCAAATCAATAAATTGAACCGCACTAGTAACTGTATCGTGCATTTTTTTTCTCCTTTATGGAAATCATTAAAAAATGGTGTTTAAGAGTTTTGGCTACATCCTGTGAAACGGGTTGACTCTTGCTTCAGGCTTGGCTGCATAAGCACGAGGTCTTGTTACTGGGCGTTTTGAAACCTGAATCGATTTTTTCTGATCAAGCTGTTTTCCAGTACTTTTTTGAGCTTCAATTCCCAACACCGACCATAGATTGCTGGCAAATGCGCCATGAACAAATGAAAATACAAACACTGTTGCAATAGGCAATGCCGCATACCATGAACCCCTGGTAAAATAGGTGGTAACGATATCAGCATTCATAAAAACGGCTGTATAAAGAATAGCTGACCCGATTCCATACCCCACCATTTTGCCCACAGGTTTTTTATTATTTTCCAATTCTGCCATAATGCTTTCTCCTCTTTGTTTATATTGTGTTATAAAACTATAGGCGGGAATACTGGAGTATCTCCCGATTTCCAATTTGTTTTGTTCTGAATCCGTGAGAATCAATTCTATCCCTTTGATTTCATTCATAATTTCTTCAACGGCCCTGCCGAATTCTCCGCACTTTACCTGATAGTTCCATTCCACTCCCTGTAAGGCAGCAGTTTCACGAAATCCGGCAGTTGAGGATAATTTAAATGCTGTTTTTATAAATAGATCGTGGGACATACTGCCGGTGTTGACATTGATCGCAATCAGTTCATATTTCAAACGTGATGCCAGTTGAATCGCATAATCCGCCATTGCAACAGGAAAAAAGTCTTCCTTTCCGATCATTAAAATTTTTTTATGGTTTTGCGGCATTTTTTTCCTTTTATGAATCCATTTATTATTGAAGTGAATCCATGTACTGTGGTATTTCCATGAATAATTGATATTTCAAATATTGTGCCACTTTGAAATTTTAAGATAAGGTATTGAAATTAATTGATATTTTAAAATTGAAGGATTTTTCTCCGAATAGGCGGTGTTGCATTATCGTTATGTCACTTTTGGAAATATTGAATTATGTCTTTATTTTCAAATAGATATGAAGTATTACAGGGAAAATCGATGCCGTTGCATTCAGCAACAGCTGGTCAATATCCTGTAACAATCCGTTAACCTGACTTTGGCAAAATGTAGATAAAAAGGATAATACGCATGTTCTTCCATAAATCCGATAAAGACAGACCTGAAAACCAGGAAAACCAGGAAATTGAAAAACTTCGCAATGCCATCGAAAAAACAAAATTAGACACCTCTGTGTCTTCTATGCTGCAAAGGGAATTGGAACGTCTGGAAAAGATGGACCCGGGGCTCCCCGAATACAGCATGGGACTGAATTATATTGACTATGTGGTTTCTCTTCCCTGGAACCGGTTTACCAAAGACAACCTGGATTTCAAACGGGCAGAAACAATTCTTGAAACCCATCATTATGGGTTAAAACACGTTAAAGAACGGATTTTGGAATACCTGGCAGTCATGACCCTTCATAGCCAGAGAAAGTTTCGGATACTTGTTGTAGATGATGAGGAGATATCCAGAACCAATATTGAACACGTTCTGAAAAAAGAAGGCCATCAGGTAGCAACTGCCATACATGGTCTGGATGCCCTGGAAAAGATGAAGGATCAGGAATTTGAAATTATTATTACGGATCTGAAAATGGAAAAAATGGACGGGATTCAACTCATCGAATCGGTCAAAGAAGTGTCGCCTGATACCGACATTGTTATGATTACCGGTTTTGCAACGGTAAATTCCGCTATTGATGCCATGAAAAAGGGTGCGGCTCACTATCTTCCCAAACCCCTTGATCTGGAAGAACTCCGCTCTGTTATCCGGCAAATTACGGAGAGCCGAAAACATCTGCAGATGACCCGAAGTCCGGTCTTATGTTTTGCAGGGCCTCCCGGAACAGGCAAAACATCGATTGGGCGGTCGATTGCCGAGTCTTTGAAGCGAAGATTTGTCCGGTTTTCTTTGGCAGGGTTAAAAGATGAAGCAGAGCTTCGGGGGCATAGGAGAACGTATGTTGGGGCCATGGCTGGACGACTGATGAACGAGATCCGGCGTCTTGGCGTTAAAAACCCGGTGTTCATGCTGGATGAGATTGATAAAATAGGACAGGATTTCAGGGGTGATCCGTCCTCTGTTTTGCTTGAAATCCTGGACCCGGAACAGAATACCCGTTTCAACGACCACTATCTTGAAATTCCGTTTGATCTTTCAGGCGTCATGTTTATTGCCACTGCAAATGTCATTGAAAACATGTCAGGACCATTGCTGGACCGTATGGAGATTATCAATTTCCCGGGGTACACGGAAAAAGAAAAGGTCCAGATTGCCAAACATTACCTTGTTCCAAAACAGATCAAAGAACATGCTCTTACTCATCTGAATATCAATTTTACAGATCAAACCATCATCAAAATAATTCAGGATTATACGCTGGAAGCAGGCTTGAGAAATCTTGACCGGGAAATATCGACCATATGCAGAAAAATTGCAAAATTAAGTGTGGAGAATAATGAGACCTCGGTTAAGATTGATCAAAAATCAGTTGAAAGTTTTCTCGGGCTGAAAAAATACAGGCATGAAACCGCAGGACAACAAAGCAGGGTAGGGATTGCCACAGGATTGGTATGGACTGAATTTGGCGGAGAAATCATTTTTGTTGAAGCCACCATGATGAAGGGCAGTCAACAATTGATTCTGACCGGTTCTCTCGGGAATGTGTTGAGAGAATCAGCCCAGACATCATTGAGTTTCATCCGTAGCAATGCAGATCAATTTTCCATTGATCCGGATTTTTTCAGAGCAAACGATATCCATATCCACATTCCCTCCGGTGCAATTCCAAAAGAAGGCTCATCCGCAGGAATAACCATTACTGTGGCGCTGATGTCACTGCTTACAAAAAGAGCTGCCAGAAGAGATATCGCTTTAACCGGTGAAATCACATTGAGCGGCAGAATTCTTCCCATAAGCGGTATTCGCGATAAGATGCTTGCAGCCCAGCGTGCAGGAATCAGAAAACTCGTTTTTCCGGAACAGAACAAAGCAGAGGTAGATCTTTTGGAACCTGATGTAAAAGAGGGGATGGAGATGATTTTTGCAGATGAGATGACTGTATCGCTGGTTGATTCAATCCTTATGCCCCAGTCATAGTTCGAGGTTGAACCGTCTTATTTTTCTCCAGAGAGAAACACGGTCAATGCCCAGTATTTCAGCAGCTTTGGTTTTATTGTTGTTGGTCTGTTCAAGAATCCAGACAATATAATCTTTCTCATTTTCATCAAGGGTCATGAATCTGCCCTGTTTTTGTCCTTGAATCTGGAACGTCATCTGTTGGATATCTTCAGGCAGATGTTTTTGCTCTATAACAGAGCCTTCAGTCAATGCAACGGCCCGTTCCATGATGTTTTCCAGTTCCCTGATATTTCCCGGAAATTGATATCTCATGAGAATTTCCATTACAGTGTCTGAAATCCTTTCAATATGCTTTCCCTGGGCCAAAGAAAATTTCTGAAGAAAATGGTTGCACAGCAGCGGGATATCATCTTTTCTTTCAGAGAGGCTTGGAACATTCATGGAAATCACATTCAAACGATAATATAAATCCTGACGGAAATTATCTTTTTCAACTTCAGCTTTCAAGTCCTTATTTGTTGCAGCAATCACCCTGATGTCAACCGGGATTTCATCTGTTCCGCCGACTCTTATAAATTTTCTCTCCTGGATCACCCGAAGCAGTTTCACCTGCATGGAAGGAGGCATGTCGCCTACCTCATCTAAAAAAACAGTACCCCCTGAAGCGGTTTCAAATAGTCCTTTTTTTATTCCCTTTGCTCCTGTATAGGCCTCTTTTTCATGCCCGAAAAGTTCATTTGCCAGAAGCTCTTCGTTGAATGCGGCACAGTTTACAGCCAGAAACCGATTTTCCGAACGGCTGCTTAAATGATGAATCTCTCTTGCAACCAGCTCTTTTCCTGTGCCGGTCTCTCCAAGTATCAAGACATTACAGTCTGTTGGCGCAATTTGGGCGATCAGTTTTTTTAATGCCTCAATTTTCGGGCTTTTTCCAATGATCAGCGGCGTCTTCTGCTGAAGTTTAACCTGTTGCTTGAGCTGAGCCACTTCGCGGGTAAGATCTTGTTTCTCCAAAGCCCTGCGAACTAAAATCCGTACCTCTTCAACATTGTATGGCTTGGGGAGATAGTGAAACGCCCCTTTCTGCATGGCTTCCACAGCAGATGAAATGGATGCAAACCCTGTTATGACGATGACTTCCGTTTTTGGATATTTTGTTTTCGTATATTCCAAGACCTGCATCCCATCGGTGGGCTGCATTCTAAGGTCTGTCAGGACCAGATCAAATTCTTTTTTTTTCAGCTCGCCAATGGCAACGGCTCCGTTTTCAGCGCAAACGGTTTGATAGCCTTCCCTGACAAGAATGTGAGAAAGATTATCACGGGCAATTTGTTCATCTTCAACAATAAGTATCAGGGCTTGTTCCATTCAGAATAGTTCCTTTTTCCCTTTATATAAATCTGTTCGATTACTTCATCAAAAGATAATTGTGGTTACAGTCCTATCCGGCTGTAACACTCCCTTCGTCAGGTTGTAACGGCAGACGGATAGAAAATCTTGTCCCTTCTCCCTCCTGACTTTCTGCTGAAATAGTCCCTTTATGTTTCTGGATGATGCCATACACCACTGAAAGTCCAAGACCGGTTCCTTTGCCGACTTCTTTGGTTGTAAAAAAAGGATCAAATACCCTGCCTATAATTTCTTGGGGAATGCCTATGCCTGTGTCTTCGATAGCAATTACCGCCTGTTGTTCAGCAACATCCGTTTTAGCAGAAATCCTGATATTTCCAGGCGGGTGCTGTATGGCTTGGATTGCATTCATTAAAAGATTTAGGAACACCTGCTGCATTCCCTGGGCGTCCATATAAGGCATGATGTCTTCCGGGATTTCTTTTGTAATATCGATCCCTGGCGGCACCTGACTTGAAATGAGGCGGACGGAATGCTCAACCACATTGTGCAATGATGTGGGAACAAAAGAAAACTCTTTTTCCCGTGAAAACTCCAAAAGGCCTTTTACAATGTCTCTTGCCCTGTAAACTTCATGCTCAATGTTTTTTAGCATTTTACCTGAAAACTCAGGATCAGCCTGAGTGATCTCCTCAATAAGAATTTGACATGATGTTGAAATATTGTTCAGAGGATTATTTAACTGATGCGCTATTCCAGAAGTTAAAATACCGAGAGAAGAGAGCTTTTCAGCCTGAATCAACTGTTTCTGGTGCCTTTCCAATACCGTAATCATGCGATTATAGGCTTCCAAGACCCGTTGTGTTTCATCTCGGGGTTCGGTCACAGTGAAAATTTCAAATTTACCTTCGGCAATTCTGAGGGTCTTTTCTTCAATATCCCGTAATGGTTTGATAATTTTTTTTGTCATCACCGTAATTAAAAAAAGTGCAACCCCAAGGAAAATGATGGCTGATGCAATCATCTGGGTTTTTAACGACTTGATGATTTTAAGAATCTGCTCCCGTTCAAACACAACCAATTCCTGGGATAATTCAACAAGCTGTTTCCCTTCTTCACGAAGTTGTTCTTCAATTTTTTTCAAGGCGGTTGAGTTTTCATTATCAGTCGTTTCGACAGCCATTTCGTCCATCAACCGGCTGTAAGTTATAATTTTTTTATAAAGACGTTCAATCTCTGACTTTCCTTTCAGATGCATCAATTCCGGCGCAATTTTTTCTACGGTCAGGATTCCTTTATTGATATATTCACGGTTCTCTTTCAAATCCTCATCAGCCCCGTAGAGCAGATAGTTTTTTTCATATCGCCGGATTTCAAGGATGATATTGCTCAAATCATCGGCAATCTCAACCACATGCTGTTTTTGTTCGATTTTATATAAGTGCTGGTAGGAAATAGAACCTGTAAACCCCACTGAAAGCACAAATATAACCATTCCCACAGTAATCTTTTGACGAATATTCAAATGAAACATGATAGCTATTGGAATCCTATAAAAAATGAGGTTGTATTTAATCCAAACAACGCCAAGGGGGATGATATTAAAGCTTAAGGCATATATCAAGCAAATTCTAATTTTTTGAAGAGAGTGCCGTTGCATTTAGCAACGCCTGGTTTCCTTTCTGCAATACAAATATAACTCTTTGTATTTACATAGCAATTAAAATTTTTACATCATTCATATTTCAAGATGCAACACTGTATCCCTGTTTTTGATTTTCTTTCCGTCAAACCAGTCATATCCAATCTCTCCTGAATGCTTTTATTGTCATTGGCTCCAAAGTTTTCGAATCAGTTGTTCACGGGTTGGTACAGCATATGCATTTTCATATTTCAAACATCCAACAGATTAAAAAAGGAGACCAACATGAAAACAGAACTATTACGAAGATTGGAAGACCTTATGGTTGCAGTAACTTTTGCTGAAAAAGGGGATCATGAATATGCCATCTGGGTCATGAGTCAGGATCAGGAGACAAAAAACAGGAAAACCGTCAGGAAAGATCTTAACAAACAGGTGAAAAAAAGACCCCAGATGCGGGCATAATTTTTAGAATTAAGGGATAAGAAGAATGAAGCAAGTCCTGCTTGCAATCAATGGTGATATTCCCACAAACGCAGTATTCCATTATTCAGTGGGCCTCTGCAAAAGAATCAATGCTGAATTGAATATCCTTCAGTTTGTTAAACAAGAAAAGTTTGCCCAATGCATTTCAAACACAAAAAAACGGGTGAAGCGCTTGGGTAAACTTCTTGAAGATTCTTTTGCAGGGATTGCATTCGCAGAGGAAGGAGTGCCCGATATGGCTGATGAATTCCTGTCCAGTGTATCAGGCCCTTTAAAAGAACTGATCAAAGTCAATCCGCCAGAGGTATCCGTAAAGGTAGCCGCGAGTACCGGCAATCCGGAAATAGAGTTATCAAATTATGTTGACAAGCATCAGGATATTATTCTGACGGTTTTTGATCCGTCAAGAGATCAACAAAACCCGTCTGAGCATTCTCTTGCACTTATTGAAAGAATAAGAAAAAATCTTGGCGTGCCACTTGTGGTGGTAAAGTCTTCATAGGTCTCACTCGGCATCCGCACTTCAATGCATATCCATCTATCGATCCAACCGACTATTTTAGAGAAAAATCATCTTCGAAAATTCTACTTGTTGAGAATGGCTGATTAAGGGTATAGGTATATTCCATGAAAAAACAGATTCTGATTATTGAAGACGAGGAAATTGCACGTAGAAATCTTGAGTATATTCTTGAAAAAGAAGGCTATCATGTTACTGCTGTGGATAGCGGCCTCAAAGGCCTGACGCTGATAAAATCCAGAAGTTTTGATTTGATTATCACTGATTACAAGATGAAAAAGGTTGACGGTCTCCAGGTTCTTGAACAGAGCCGAAAACTGCAACCCTATACGGAAGTGATCCTGATCACGGGGCATGCGACGGTTGACAGTGCCGTCACCGCAATGAGGGAAGGTGCATATCATTATATTGCAAAACCTTATCAAATCGAGGAAGTCAGGCGGATTATCCGGGAAGCACTTCTGAAAAGATCGCTTCAACTGGAAAATCTTGCCCTCAAGGATGCCATGAAAAAAGAGGTCCGGCCGCCGTTCATCATCGGCAACAGCCCGGCCATGAATGAAGTTAAAAAGAGCATTGCACAGATTGCAAAAACCGATATCAGTGTTCTGATCCTGGGTGAAAGCGGGACCGGCAAAGAATTGGTGGCCAAAGCCATCCATAACCAGAGCAACCGGAGCGGTCATGAAATGGTGGCCTTCAATTGCGGGTCCTTTTCCGAAGAACTCATGGCCAATGAACTGTTCGGCCATGAAAAAGAGGCATTTACCGGAGCCGGAAAGACCAAAAAAGGGCTTTTTGAATTTGCAGATAAGGGAACGGTTTTTTTTGATGAACTCGGTGATATGCCGCTGACCATGCAGGTCAAGATTTTAAGGGTATTACAGGAAAAAGAACTGATGAGAGTCGGGGGTACAAACACCGTTCCTGTGGATTTAAGATTTATCGCGGCCACACACCGGGATCTCAGGCACGAAGTGGAAAAGGGAACCTTCCGGCAAGACCTGTATTACAGATTGAATGTCGTCACCATTCAGCTGCCTCCCTTAACGGAAAGGCATGGGGATATTCCATTGCTGGCCTATCATTTTCTCGGGAAAAAAAGTAGGGAGATGGGCAAGGATATTAAAGAAATCGATCATTCGGCCATGGAGTACCTGATTCAATACAGTTGGCCCGGTAATATCAGGGAGCTTGAAAACGTTATTGAAAGGGCGGTTGCCATGGGAACCGGTGAGATCATCCATCCAGAATCACTTCCGGATCACATTACCCAACTTGCCATAGAGACTTACCGGATTACACCCGATGGTAAAATTCCCAACTTGAAAGAACAGGAAAAAAGATATATTCAATGGGTTCTTGAGAAAACAAATTGGAACAGATCCAGGGCTGCCGAGATCATGGAGATTGACCGGGTTTCACTCTGGAGAAAAATTAAGGCATTTGAACTGGAATAATGCTAAGTATCTTAAGGATATGTATATAAAGGATTTGTTAAATGAATCAGACAGGGAAAAAAACACAGGAATTGTTTGCTTCCGGCTTTTTTTGTGCGGAAAGCGTTTTAAAGGCAG
>JAIFMF010000178.1 GCA_020048635.1 Desulfobacula sp.
TAAAAGGACTTGAATACCTGGACAGGGTTGTCCATATTGATCAATCCCCCATTGGTAAAACCCCGAGAAGTAATCCCGGCACCTACACTCAGGTTTTCAACCATATCAGAGACCTTTTTTCAAAAACCAGGGAATCAAAAGCAAGAGGCTATAATCCGGGACGGTTCAGTTTTAATGTTAAAGGTGGTCGATGTGAGGCCTGTACAGGTGACGGAATTATCAAAATTGAAATGCATTTTTTACCCGATGTCTATGTTGTCTGTGATATCTGCAAAGGGAAACGGTATAACAGGGAAACACTTGAAATCACCTATAAAGGGAAGAATATTGCACAGATCTTAGATATGACCATTAACCAGGCACTCCGTTTTTTTGAAAATATCTCTTTTATCAGTACCAAACTGAATACACTGGTTGAAGTGGGCCTGGGTTATATGAAACTTGGCCAGTCAGCAACCACTTTATCCGGCGGAGAGGCCCAAAGGATTAAGCTGTCAAAAGAACTCTCAAAAAAAGGGACCGGCAAAACGATCTATATTCTTGATGAACCGACAACAGGGCTTCATTTTGATGATATCAACAAATTGATATCTGTGCTCAATAAACTCGTGGATTCAGAAAATACAGTGATTGTCATTGAACACAATCTTGATGTAATCAAATGTGCCGATTATATTATTGATCTTGGACCGGAAGGTGGAGAAAAGGGTGGTGAGCTTATCGCTCTTGGTACTCCTGAAGAAGTTTCGGAAAACAGAAAATCTTATACTGGTTATTATTTGAAAAAAGCCTTAGCCAAATATATGTCGATTGTCGAGTTCTGATCCCAAGAATATGTCGGGCAATTTTACCTTTTGGGGGGTAGGCCCGGCAGTTTTAAAACCATCGTGCCCCAAGCAGACAGCAGTCTACCGCACCGAGTTATCCATTGGCATCGGGTGTCCCCCCCCTCGAATGCCTCTGTTTCACTCAGATATCTTTATCTGGTCACAATTAAAAATCAATTCAGAGCTGATTGTTTTTCTTGCCTTATGGGGTGTAAATCATGAGTGTTGTAGCAGCTATTGAAGATCCATGATTACGCTCCAATGATAAAATTTCGAATCAGTCTTTTTCCCACCATGGTCATAAAGGATTCCGGGTGAAACTGGACTCCCTGGGTGGGGTGTTCTCTATGCCGGATTCCCATGATCTCACCGTCTTCAGATCTTGCCGTTACCATAAGGCATGAGGGAAGATCTTTTTCCATGACGACCAGAGAATGATAGCGCATGACAGTGAAGGATTTGGTAATCCCTGAGTAAACATACTCTGCGTCAGCGGTCACCGTGGATGTTTTCCCATGCATGATTTTTTTTGCATGGATAATGGTTCCACCAAAACTCTGAGCGATGACCTGGTTACCGAGACACACACCCAGAATGGGGATGATGCCGGAAAAATGCCGGACAACATCAAGGGAAATCCCCGCATCTTCCGGCCGGCCGGGGCCGGGAGAGATCACGATGGCTCCTGGGTTCAGTTCTTTTAGATCGTCAATCGATATCTTGTCATTTCTGAAGACCTTTACGTCTGACCCGGTATCAAGAATATAGTGGACAAGGTTAAAGGTAAACGAATCATAATTATCAATCATTGCAACCAACATTTTATCTGCCTCCACTATGATTATCAAGAGCAAGCCGTAATGCGGTTTCTACACTTTTTGCCTTATTTCTGCATTCCATCAGTTCTTTTTCAGGATCTGAATCATATACAATCCCGGCCCCTGCCTGTACAGTACAATCAGTTTATCATTCTCCATCACCGCGGTTCGTATGATGATAGCAAAATTAATGTTACCGGGAAATGAAATATAACCTGCTGCCCACCATAAACTTTGGAAAAAAATTCTGCAAAATGGAAACGCGGGTTTCCATGTCTGCCAGAATCTCTGTACACAACGGGATGACATTGGATGTTCGGACAAGTTCTAAAAACGATTGTTTTTTGGGAAACTGTTTTAGAATCATTTTTTGTCCTTACAAATAATAAAAGACTTACGATAGTTTATTCTATGCAGTCTTTTCTAAATAAAAAAAGCTGCGGTACTTTCCATCTGCCGCAGCTTCCTTGTCCTCAAAATTTTAAATTAAAATAGTAGTACCCTGACGGAAGCAAAAACTATATCCAGCTAGGCCGCCACCAATTAAATTGATCTATAATATTTGTAAAAGTATTTTTGATAACGTTTATAAGTTTATAATTTTTTTATCTATCTATCTATCTATGGTTTTCAGGTTTTCAAAAAAATTGGTTTTATGGAATAATTCCCATTCCCTTCAACACGGAGAGCATGATCGCCGCTGCCATGACTGATCCAGCCTGACCGCCTGTATTGGCGCCCACCGCGTGCATGAGCAGAAAGTTTTGCTTGTTGTGTCTCTGTCCTTCGCGCTGGACTACTCGTGCTGCCATGGGATAAGCGGATATACCGGCTGCACCAATCAATGGATTGATTTTTCCGCCGGTCATCACATTCATGAGCTTTGCAAAGAGCACCCCGCATACTGTATCCAGGCAGATGGCAATAAAACCGAACGCCAGGATCATCAGTGTCTGGCCTGTTAGAAATTTTTCACCATCCATTGTAGCACCGATGGAGATGCCGAGGAACAGGGTTACCACATTAGCGATTTCGTTTTCAGATGCCTTGGTGAGTCGACCGACAACACCTGATTCCCTCATCAGGTTGCCCAGCATGATGGTCGCCAAAAGAGGCAGTCCCTGGGGAGCGATCATTCCGCCGATAATGGTAATGACAAGAGGAAAGGCCATGCGGGCATTTTTGGAAGCCGGTTTGTAACTTTTATTGACAGCGTTCATATCAATATTACGCTCTTTTTCCGTGGTCAACAGCCTCATGATAGGCGGCTGGATAACAGGTACCAGTGACATATAGGAATAGGCCGCCACAGATACGGCTCCCAACAGGTGGGGGGCATATCTGGATGTCACATAAATGGCTGTGGGGCCATCACAGGCTCCGATCACACCGATGGCCACAGCGTCAAGCTGAGGGAAGCCAAAGAAAAGGGCCAGACCGATGGTAAGAAAAATTCCACACTGACCGGCTGCACCCAGCAGGAAAATTTTGGGGTTCTCAAGCAGAGGGCCGAAATCCGTCATGGCACCGATGCCGATGAAGATCAGCAACGGAAAAAGCTCGTTTGAAACGCCCATGTCATAAATGGTGCGTAAAAAACCGTCATTGCCCATCAGGTCTGCAATGGGAATATTGACCAGAATGGCACCGAATCCGATGGGTACCAGCAACATCGGTTCAACATCTTTTTTGATACCCAGAAAAAGTAGAAAACAACCGACCACGATCATTACCGGGTTGGACCAGTGCATATGAACAAAGCCCGCTCCCAGTCCACTAACTCCATTTATTACGGCATCCCACATTTTTATATTTCCTTATTCATAGAATTGATTTGTACGGATCACTTGCCCTATTTTTCTTCCTTAACGGGGAAAATTCTTTTTAAAACCCCCATTAGAATTGCAAAAAAGCCCAAGGTAGCCATGGTTCCACCCATGCCCACAATGATCATTGTCCATCCGAACGTCCAGTTATCCATTAATCCTCCTTGCGGAATATGGCGCATTAATTTTTTTACTACTTGGGAAACCAAACTTTCCTAAGTATTCACAAATTATCGACTGGGGATTCTCCAATATAGTACCCATAGATGTCAAGAAAAAATATTTTTAAAAATTTATTTTTTTGTTCTGTTGGCAGGCAAGTAAGAAGAAATTTAAGACAGCACTTATTGGGGCGATTATAAAAAATAAGAAGCCGATATCAGGCAAAAAATTGATACCGGCTTAAGAATTTTTCCTATCATATAAAAACAGAGGGATGTTTAGCCAGGCATAAGTTTGGAAGGCAGCCAGGTAGCAATTGACGGAAACATAAATATGACTATACCGCCAAGCAACAAGGCTATGAGAAATGGATATACGCCCGCGTAAATTGTACCGAATTGTTCCTTTGTTATTTGTTTTACAATAAAAACGCAAATGGCCATTGGTGGAATAACAACTCCCATCATAACGGTAATGGAAATCAGAATACCAAACCACAAAGGATCGTAGCCGAGTTTAATAATTGCTGGATAAAAAATCGGTGTGGCAAGGATCATAAAGGCCAGATCGTCAATGAAAGAGCCGCCGATAAGATAAATCAAAGAAATAAAAATTATAATTACTGATGACGGCAAGGTTAGACCTATGAGCCAGTCTGCTGTAATCATAGGGATCTTTGTAACTGCAATAAAGTGACCCAGAACAGTTGAACCAGCAATGAGCATCATGACCATGCAGGCAGTCCTGACGGATTCGGAAGTAGACTTTATATATCCTTTAATTGTAATATCTTTCCGGGCCAAGCTCAGTATAAGAACCAAAAACGTGCCAACACTACCTGCTTCTGTAGGGGTAAAAAAACCACCCAGAATTCCGCCGATGACTAGAGAGAAAATGCCGACAACGATAAGAACTTCCGGAACTGTTTTGATTCTTTCGACCCAGGAATATCTTTCACTTTTGGGTCCGATGGCAGGATTGATTTTACACCAGCCGTAAATGATGCCTACAAAGAAAACGGCAATCATGAGTCCCGGGAAAATACCAGCAAGAAAAAGCCTTCCAATGGAAAGATCTGTAATAATGCCGTAAATAATAAGGGTAACGCTGGGGGGAAGAAGAATACCGAGGGTGCCGACAGTGGCAACGACTCCTGTGGAGAGTCGCCTATCATATCCATATCGATCCATTTCCGGCACAGCTACAAAAGCAAAGGTAGCTGATGTGGCTGCTGATGATCCACAGATGGCTTTGAAAACGGTCGCTCCCAGAACTGTAGCCATTGCAAGACCACCCGGGATGTGACCGATGAACTTGTGAGCGGCATCAAAGAGGCGCTTGGCAATACCGGAGTTGAAAGAAATTTGACCCATTAACACAAAGAGGGGGATAACGGTGAATCCATATGAGTTCAGGACATCATAAAAGTCCTTGGCTAAAAGATTCATAGCCGCAGGAAACGAAATCAAATAGCCAAAGCCAAGAAACCCCATGATAATCATTGCAAAAGCAAGGTCTATTCCTGTCAGAAAAACAAACAACGTGATCGTTAAAACTACTAGGCCTACCTGTACCTCATTCATATGTACCCCCAATGACCTTCATAATGTCTCCAATCATGACAAGGCACTGAACAAAACAGCAAAAGCTCAATCCATAGGCAATCGGATAAAATGGAATCTGCCTTGTCAGGGTTACTTCCCCAGATTTTAAAAGGTCGCTTGAATAAAGGAAAAGGTTATAGCTGATTAATGCAAAGATAGCGATGGTGGCCAATCTAGTCATAATGTTGATAATATTCTGACCCGTTTTAGGAAATTTTTGAACAAAATCATTAACAAAGATATGATTTCGAAAAACAGAAGTAATTGGAATTCCAAAACCAATGGCGATTGCGCCTCCCAGGCCGACCATTTCAAAAGTTCCTACAATCGGCATTTTAAAATAGCGCAACACCACATCTGAAACCGTAAGCAGCATAATAAATGAAAGTGCAGTCCCTGCAACCACATTCATCAATTTGCTTAGTTTTTCAATAAATATAAGATATCCTCCCATACGCCTCCTAACACTAAATTCTGTTTAGCACTCATTATTGGTATCACAGTTATTAAGTTACCATCACAATCAGTTTACGGATGATAACAAACTTCTTTGTCAAAATAAAAAGGAAGGGGTGTGTAAACTCCACCCCTTCCTTTGGGGTTACTATTTTATTTCC
>JAIFMF010000078.1 GCA_020048635.1 Desulfobacula sp.
AAGGCTGCCAGGCCGCCTCCGATCATCAGCATATTAACAATGAGACCAAAATTGGCTATCAGGCCAGCTTTTTTATAATAAAACACCATGAACAATACAACAAAGAGCCCGCCGACCAGTGTTGAAAGAAGACCCATCCGAATGGAATCAGCACCAAGGGATGGCCCTACGGTTCTTTCCTCAATAATACTGACCGGTGCAGGAAGTGATCCTGCTCGTAAGGCAATGGCCAGATCTTTGGCTTCATTCAATGTGAAATTTCCAGTAATCACAGCTTTTCCTCCGGCAATCCGGTCCTGAATAACCGGGGCTGAATATACTGTATTGTCGAGGATAATGGCCAGCCGTTTCTGGATATTCTCGCCTGTTATCCGGTCAAATATTTTCGCTCCCTGCCTGTCAAATTCAATTCCTACCTGTGGCCGCTGGTAATTATCAAACTCAACCCGTGCATTGGTAAGAAGGCTGCCGTCAAGAAGAACCTTTTTTTGTATCAAATACGGAATCTTTGTTGTTGAACCAGATGCTGAATCCAGTTTCTCCTGATACAGAATTTCATCCCCTGCGGGAACAGAACCGCTCATTGCAGCAGTCACATCTGCATCATCATCAACAAGTTGGAAGGTCAGTTGGGCGGTTTTGCCAATAAGGGCTTTTGCTCTTTCCGGATCCTTGATTCCCGGCAATTGCAGAAGAATTCGATTTTCGCCCTGAATTCTGATATCGGGCTCACTCACACCAAATTCATCAATTCGATTTCGGATGGTTTCCAATGCCTGGCTTGAAGCCATTTTTTTAATTTCATCGATTTCATTTTCTGGTAATTTCAATACAAAGGTGGAAATATTATTTTCTGTCTGGGTCGAATCAATAATCAAATTTTTATAATATTTGGAAAGTGTGGATTCAAACCCGGATTTGTCTTTCTCTCCCTCAAATTTGGCAAGAATTGCGTTGTCATTCCGTCGGGAGATGCCGGAATGCTTGATACCATCATCTCTCAGTTGTTTTTTAATTTCCTGGACAGTTCTTTCTACCTCTGTTTCAACAGCTTTTATAGTCTGAACTTCAAGAACAAGATGCATTCCTCCCTGGAGATCCAAACCCAGATTGATTTTTTTATGGGGCCAGCAGTTATAAAAAGTCGGCATCAACCAGATAATGGATGCCAGGGTCACACTGATACATAATGCAATTTTAAAGGTAAACGGTTTCAATCTCATTGCTCCTAATGGATTTGTTATTTCTTTTTATCTTCCTTTTGAACCGAATCGTCTTCTGAGACAACTGCGGCAACACTGGCTCTGGAAATCTTGATTTTTACTTTTTCAGCTATTTCAAGACCAATTGTTGCTTCATCAATGGACTGGATGGTTCCATAAATTCCTGCAGCGGTTAGAACCCGGGCTCCTTTTTTTAGATTAGCAATCATTTCTCTATGTTCCTTTGCCTTTTTCTGCTGGGGCCTGATCAGAAGGAAATAAAAAATTGCAAATAAAATAATTATCGGCAAAAAACCTGCAAGTCCTCCGGCCGGACCTGCCTGTCCACCAGTCTGCCCCATTGCGAATGCGATGCTCATCAAGATAAATCCTCCATTAATTATAATAAATTAAAACAAAGTTTAAATTTTTTTTGCAGGATTCCAGATAGTTTTTCCATCAAACCGGATCCTGTTTATCTTATCAAAATTAATATCATGAAGAAGTGAAAAAACTTCATCCATATTGTACACAATGATTTTGCTCAGTGGTTTAAGAAGATTAATATCCATATCAATTTTCTTTTCAAGAAGATTATAAATCATCACCATGGTTTCAGAAAACTTTAAAACCTTTCCCACTCCGGAACTCTGGCCCTGATCCGTGGGTTCATCAGCATTCTGAGAGACATTGATGCCCTTGGATTCATAATATTCCTTTAAAATATTAAAATGAATGTTCCAGATATTATCGCCCGGCTGAACTACATATATGCCATATGTTTTTACCCTTTGAGGAGTAACCGCTCCAGATTCATTAATTTTCTCTTCGAATACAGATCCTTCTTTTAAAAAGGCTTTTTCAAGGATATCTCTCATGGATATTTTTACATCACCTATTTTCAAACTCTCGTCGGAATGGACTATCATATCAAGACTTTTTTTGATCCCGAGATTGTCTTTGCGTGATTCCATGAGTTCCTGTAATTGCTTATCCTTTTCAAGGTTCTGATAATCAATATCCGGTATCACAACAATTTTACCCTGAACGGTTCCGTCCTCGGCAGAAGGAATATCCTTGTTAGAATTATTCTTTTCAGCCGGTTGATCCATTTTCAAAGGCGTTCCAAAAAACAGGAGGCCCAGAATTATCATTCCGAACAAAACAGCAATTGTCAATCTTCCCTTTTTCTTTTCATTCTTTTCCAGGAGCATACAGTCTCCATTTTCATAATGATTGAAATTGTTTCAGATACACAATAGAATGATTTATGTCAAGGAAGGTCTTCAATCTGTTTTTGGGGGATAATGACAATTCTGTTTTCTCCGGATACCATGATCTGATCCCCTTCAATTGTAATAAAAACCTTTCTTTTGGCTTCTATTTCAGAGAGTTCGTGTCTTTTCCGGTTTAACAGATAGCTCGCTACTTCAACAGGTACCTGTCCGGATACTTCTTTGATTTCAGGCTTTAATGTTTTCAAGTTGAGTTGTCTTAGAAAAGCAAGTCCCTGGGTTTCCACCGACGGTATCTGGCCTCTACCTTTACAATGCCTGCATGTTTCATAGCTTCCGAATGTAATGGAATGCCGGATACGTTGCCGGGACATTTCAAGCAGACCAAAGGTAGTAATGCCGCCGACCTTTGTTTTGGCTTTATCGGATTTCAGATGTTTTTTCAGTGTTTTGGTAATTTCAGCTTTGTGGCGGGAGTCTTTCATATCTATGAAATCAATGATGATCAATCCGCCCATATCCCGGAGCCTCAGTTGCCTTGCCGCTTCCTCACATGCTTCGAGATTGGTATGAAAGGCGGTTTCTTCAATATTCTTCTTTTTGGTTGATTTCCCTGAATTCACATCAATGGACACAAGGGCCTCGGTTTGTTCAATAACAATGAATCCACCTGATTTAAGGTCAACTTCTTTTTTATAAATAGATGCAATCTGATCCTCAACCTGGTATTTGGTAAATATGGGCTTTTCACCTGTAAAAAGCTTGACAATTCTTTTCTGTTTCGGTGCAATGACATCCATAAAATCAATTACTTCTTTATAAATTTCAGGGCTGTCGATCAGGATTTCATTGACATCGGATGTGAAATAATCCCTCAAGGATCTTACGGCAAGGGTTTGCTCTCTATAAAGAAGGGAAGGCGCAGTATTATTGACGGCCTCCTTATCGATATTTTTCCAGACCCGCATCAGGTATTTTAAATCAGCCATCAGCATGGTTTTGGTGGTATCCTTTCCGGCAGTTCGGACGATCATTCCAAACCCTGCAGGAACTTCCATTTTTTTAATGATGGTTTGCAGTCTTTTCCTTTCTGTTTCATCCGTAATTTTCCTCGATACCCCTTTTGTATCAGTCCCCGGCATCAGAACCGATAGCCTGCCGGGAAGAGAGATAAAGGTTGTCAGCATGGCGCCTTTCTGGTTGATGGGGTCTTTTGTGACCTGAACGATCAGTTCCTGATTTTTCCGAATAAGGTTGAACAAGGCCTTTTCACCTTTTTCAACATCCTGGAAATAATCTTTATGAATTTCATTTTTTTGAAGAAAACCGTTTTTTGCAGCACCATAATCGACAAAGACTGCCTGCAGGCTGGGTTCGACCCGTGTCACAATCCCCTTATAAATATTGCCCTGTGTGACTTCTTTGGCTGTCGTTTCAATATGAAATTGTTCCAGTTTGTTATCGACTAACGCAACAATCCTGTTTTCATCAGAATCCAAAGCATTGATCAGTATTTTTGTAGTCATTAATATCGCTCTTAAATCTTAATTTAATTTGTTTTAGTTACCTGCTCTAAAAAAATATTGTTTTTTTAAGTAGTAAATTGATTGAATCAAGTCAAATTTTATATTTTCCTTTCAAGATATATTTATTTTAAAACCTTATCAAGTATTTCTCTGAGTTCGTTTATTGTGAACGGTTTAACAAGCATTCCTTTAAAGCCGTGGTCTTTGTAATTGGATAAAACCGGATCATTGGAATATTTTCTTCCGGAGTTGTTCTTTTTGGGATTCATTAATGCGACCTTATTTATATTCTTTTTGTTTAAGAATGTCATAATAGGTGAGAATGCGTTCAACATATTGAACCGATTCCCAGCCCCGGGTGTATCCGTATCTAGCTTTGGTATAATAATTTGATTTTGATAACAATGGCAAAGTCTTTTTCAAATTTTGCCATTTGGTTGGATCAAGCCCCATGTCTTTTGTGATTTGCAAGGCGTCGATCACATGTCCGTAACCCACATTATAGCTGGCCAGGGCAAAGAGAGTTTTGTCATAATCATTTTCAAGGTAATCAAATTTTTTTATCATTTTGTCAAAATACTGAATTCCGGCTTTTATGCTTGTAGAAGGCCTCAAAGAATCGGCAATCCCCAGTTCTTCAGCTGCTACTGATGTTACCTGCATCAGTCCTTTGACATTGTTCAAACTAGTTGCATCCGGATCAAATTGAGATTCCTGATAAACAATGGCTGCGATAAGCTTCCAATCAAGCCCATATTTCATGGCTTCTTTATAGATCAATTGCTTATATGCCGGCAGTTTTGTTTCAATGCTCTGATGGAATTTTTTCAAATCCAGCGGATCAGGATCTTTGATATTTGAAAAATATTTATCTGAAATTCTTTTTAATATCCCTGTTTCAACTGCATACAGAAAAAATTTATTCACCTGCTCCAGCATCTCTGGGTCCTTTTTACTGACTGCCCAGGCAAGAGATTCCTTTTCCTGAATCGAAATTCCGATCCGGATATCCGGGTAATATCTGCGGCTCATTAGAGCAATAGTATTTGCAGCAACGGTATATTTGATTTCTTTATCATGAACCATTCGGATCAACTCTTCCGTCGATACATTATCATAAAGAATATAATTTAAAGGAACGCCCGATTTTTTGAGTTCACTGAGCCGGGAATGATATGAAGTGCCACGATTGACATGTATGGTACGAGACTTGAGTTCTTCTATATTTTCAGCGCCTGAGTTCTGTTTATGATGAATGATATGTTGACGGATGGTCATATAAGGGATTGAAAAATTGACTTTTTCAAGGCCTTCCCGGGTGATGACAAGGCCTGATGCAATAAAATCTCCCTTTCCTTGTTCAAGACAGGGGAACATATTATTCCAGCCTGGAACGACAACATCCAGCTCAACATTGAGAAAATCAGCAAAGGCAATGGCAAGTTCATATTCAAATCCGGTAGGCTGACCGTTGTAATAATAATATGAGTTGATTGCATTATCAGTGATTAACCTTAGTATTCCGGTTTTTTTAATTCTTTTTAAAGCAGTTAAATCAGAACCGATATCCTTATTATGAATCAGGATAGAAAAAACAATAAAAACAGCTAAAATAAGGACTAAACTTAATAAAATTAGATAGTTATTGTAAAAACTTTTCATATTTAAACATCAACAAGTTCAACCGGGATAATTTCTACCCGATCAACATTCATGTATGGCCGAGGAAGTTTTTTCCCGCGCTGGCCTCTCATTCCGGTATAATCTTTCTGGTTCCCCGGACTTAATTTAAAAGAATGTTTTCCGGAATGGATAACAATATTCAAATTTTCCGGCAATCCCTTAAGAAATTTAAGCCGTTCAGGGGTTGATGAAGCCATTTCTTTTTCTGGGATGGAAATGATTTTATTCCCCTGTCCCTTTTTCAAATAAGGCAACTGGTTGAGCGGAAAAATCAAAATCCGGCCTTTGTTTGTTACCGCAAGAATATTGTCTTTTTCAAGGTCATTGACACCATCCGGTTCCAGTAATTCATGGCTGTTTTTTAAACTCACAACGGCTTTGCCGTTTTTAAAACTGGTCATTAAGTCTTCAAATTTAATGATAAACCCATACCCATTGTCAGACCCCACCAGAAAATACTGATTATTTTCAGATGATAACATATATCGGATATGGGCATTGGGTTGTATGGACAAATGTCCGGTCAGGGGCTCCCCATTTCCTCTGGCAGATGGAAGAGAATGGGAATAAAGCATATAACTTCTGCCTGTATCATCCAGGAAAACAATGGGTTTATCGTTTTTTGTTCGCAGACATCCCAGGAGTGAATCACCGGAAAGAAATTTAACCGACATGGGGTTGATGTCATGGCCTTTTGCAGATCTGATCCACCCGTTCTTCGACAGAATAATGGATACCGGTTCTATATCCATGACATCCATGACTGAAAATTTTTCAGCTTCCTTGCGCTCTTTTATGGGTGATCTTCTTTTGTCTCCGTATTCCTTGGCATCCAGCCGGATTTCTTCCTTGAGGTGTTCCTTAAAAGTGGCTTCATTGCCAAGAATTTTCTTCAGGGATTCTTTCTGGGATTCCAGACCTTCTTTTTCAGTTTTCAGCTTTATTTCTTCAAGCCGGGCAAGCTGGCGTAACCTTATGTCAAGGATGGCCTGGGCTTGGATTTCGGAAAGCAAAAAGGCCCTCGTGAGATCTTTTTTCGGATGATCTGAGTTTCGGATGATCCTTATCACTTCATCGATATTCAGAAATGCAATCAAAAGCCCCTCCAAAATATGAAGGCGCTCAATTATTTTTGTAAGATTGAAATTTAATTTTTTCCGGATTGTATCAGCCCTGAATTCAAGCCATTCGGTCAAAAAAGTCAATAGATTTTTAACTTGGGGTTTGCCGTTGACACCGATCATGTTCATGTTAACGGGAAATGATTTTTCCAGATCCGTAGTTGCAAACAAATGATCTGTCAAGGCGTTCAGATCAACACGGCTGGACTTCGGAATAATCACAAGGCGTGTTGATTCTTCATGATCGGATTCATCCCGGATATCACTGATCATTGGAAGCTTTTTTTCTTCCATCTGGGCAGCAATCTGTTCATATATTTTTTCTGCCGAGGCATGGTGGGGGAGGGCGGTGAAAATAATTTCAGAATCTTCCACATGATATTTGGCCCGCATTTTAATCCTGCCTGTTCCGGACTGGTACATTTCCAGAATCTCTTGGGCTGGAGTTATGATTTCCGCCTCTGTCGGGAAATCAGGGCCTTTAATAAACCGGATAAGTTTTTCAATATTTGTGTCTTCATTATCAATCAAATGAATCAGGGCATTGGCCACTTCACGCAGATTATGCGGTGGAATGCTGGTTGCCATGCCGACGGCAATCCCTGTAGAACCATTTAATAAAAGATTGGGAAGCCGGGCTGGAAGAAGGGATGGTTCTTCAAGAGTTCCATCAAAGTTTGGAACCCAGCCCACTGTTCCCTGTTCAAGCTCTTGAAGCAAAATATCTGCATATTTTGAGAGCTTTGATTCCGTATATCTCATGGCAGCAAACGATTTGGGATCATTGGGATCTCCAAAATTTCCCTGCCCGTCCACCAGGGGGTATCTTAAAGAAAACGGTTGGGCCATGAGAACCATAGCTTCATAGCAGGCAGTATCACCATGGGGATGAAATTTACCGAGAACGTCACCCACGGTTCTTGCAGATTTTTTGTGTTTGGCTGTGGACAATAAACCCAACTGACTCATAGAATAGACAATCCTTCTTTGAACCGGTTTTAAGCCGTCCCCGATATGAGGCAATGCACGATCGAGAATAACGTACATGGAATAATTCAGATAGGCTTTTGTGGCAAAGTCCTGAAAAGGAATTTTTTCATAATCTTCAATTAATGAGGGAAGAATTTCTTTCATGATCCAATCTCTTTGATATTGCCGTTGGTTTCTATCCAGGTCTTCCTGTCCTTTATGCGTTTTTTTCCAAGGAGCATGTCCATGATATCAAACACTTCCTTTAATTCATCTTCAGAATCCCGGCTGACGGATAACTGGACAAGTCTTCTTGAGTCCGGTGAAATTGTAGTTTCCTTCAGCTGTGCCGGGTTCATTTCACCCAAGCCTTTGAACCGCTGAATATTAATTTTCCCATATTTCTTGCGCTTGGTAATCCGTTTGACAATATTATTTTTTTCGGACTCATCCAGTGCATAAAACACTTCTTTGCCGACATCGATCCGAAACAGGGGCGGCATGGCTACAAAAACATGGCCCTCTTTAACAACCGGCAAAAAATGTTTCAGGAAAAGGGCGCAAATTAGTGTTGCAATATGCAGCCCATCGGAATCTGCATCGGCAAGAATGCAGACTTTATTGTATCTTAAGTTTGAAATATCCTCAGATCCGGGTGAAACTCCGAGAACTTGGGAAATATCCCTAATCTCTCTGGATTCAATGATTTCCGATGAATCTAAGTCCCAGGTATTCAGGATTTTACCCCTCAACGGCATAATTGCCTGGAAACGTCTGTCCCTTGCTTGTTTAGCCGATCCGCCGGCAGAATCCCCTTCAACAAAAAACAATTCCCTACGGCTATGGTCCATGCTGGTACAGTCAGACAATTTGGCAGGAAGGGTAATGCCGTTAGAGGTCTTTTTTTTTGATATCCGGTCTGCCTTTTTTATCCGGCTTCTTGCATTCTCAAGGGCTATGGCTGCAAGCTTTTCCCCTTCTTCGACATTGTGATTGAGCCAGAGGGTGAAGGCATCTCTGATTTGTATATTGACAAGGTTGGCGCAATGGCGTGAGGACAGTCTTTCTTTTGTCTGCCCTGAAAACTGGGCATCGGAAAGCTTGACGGACAGGATATAGGCAACATTGTCCCAGATATCTTCAGGCGCAAGATAAAACCCTTTTGGCAGAAGATTCCTGAATTTGCAGAATTCCCGGACAGACTCCAGAAGACCTGATCTGAATCCATTGACATGAGTTCCCCCAAGCTTTGTCGGGATAAGATTGACATAACTTTCCTGAGGATTCTGGCCCGAATCCACTGTCCAGTTTACTGCAAAGGTAACATGGATATCTTCGCCTTTCAGATCACCTGAAAAAGGTGACTTGAATATACATTTGCTGTCTTTGAAATATTCATTAAGATATTCATCGATTCCCTGGTCATATTTCCACAGGTCGGTTTCACCGGATGTTTCATCAGAAAATGTTGTGACAAGTCCTTTGCATAATATGGCTTTTGATTTCAAAGCAGTTTTCAGTAATGTTTTTGAAAACAAGGGTTGGTCAAAATAGGATGAATCAGGGTAAAAGTGCAAAGAAGTCCCGGTTTCTTTTCCACCCACTTTATTTACAATGGAAAGTTCTTCGGTTTTAAAACCGTTCCTGAATCCAATATGATATTCCTGCCCATTGCGTTTGATAAGAATTGACAAATTAGAGGATAATGCATTTACGACTGAAACACCAACGCCGTGGAGTCCCCCTGAATAGCTGTAGTCTTTATTTGAAAATTTGGCCCCGGCATGAAGGGTTGACATGATGAGTTCAACACCGGAAACTTTTTCTTCAGGATGAATATCCACAGGCATTCCGCGGCCGTTATCCACAACAATCACAGAGTTGTCCGATTTCAGAACAACATCGATCTGAGTGGCATAACCGGCAATTGCTTCATCCACACTGTTGTCAATCACTTCAAAAGCCAGATGATCCGGACTTGAAGTGTCTGTATACATTCCAGGCCTTCTTTTAACTGGGTCAAGGCCCTTTAAGATCTCAATTGATTCAGAGTTGTAGGTGTTGCTTATGGTTTTCGGTTCTGTGTTCAACTCAAATAATTTCATAAATTATTCTATTGTGATATAAATGTTAATTAACTATAGGATAAATTAAAATACCCCTATATCATTTTTATTTTCAAATGTAAAAACTGGAAATTAGATTCATTATGGAATTCGGAAAAACCGATGATGGAAATCAAGAAATTGAGGCAAAATGGGATAATTTCACCGAAGAAGAAAAAGTTAAAGCGATACGAAAAGCTGCCGAATTTGATCCTGAACACACCATAATTCCAGTTTTGATTGGGATATCATCGTATCAATTTTCTGTAAGAACTGAGGCAAAAAAAGGTCTTGAGCTAATTCGATTAAAAATCTCCAGCCTTCTTAAAGATCCTGGTAATGAAGAACAATACATTAAAGGGATGAAGGCTTCTGCATCTGTCTGTTACAGAATATATGCACAGATTAAACCTGATATGCAGCCAAAGGATATGGCTTATTTTTTTAAACTGCTGCTGGATTTCGAAGGAAAAGGTCCATATTTTGCGTATATGGCCGTTTATAACGGAATCATCAGCCTTGGCACCATGGAACAATTGATCAATTCTTTTTCAGACTCCAGACGTCTCGCTTTATTAGACCAATATCTTCAGGCTATTCCCAGTGTAAGGCTGAAATTCGGATTTTCATTTATCCGGTTTTTAAAATCCATCAAACAAAGGGAAGCCGTTATTAATTTCTATGCCGATCTTTTTGACCGGCAGAGGGATGCCGATCCTTTTTTAAATAATATATCTCCGGATTTTAGAGATCCTGATAAAATTCTTTCCATTGAATTACAGTCTCAATCGCCTGAAACGAGAATCAGAGGCTTGAAAGCCCTATCCATGATTTCCACAAAAATTTCAACAAACCTTCTGATTGATATTCTCAAAACCGAAGATGTCAGAAAAGTCAGGTTTGCCATCTATGAGATTATCGAAAAATCCTCCATGGGCGCTTATGCAGATATATTCTATTCCTTGCTGGATATTTTTTATAAATGTGACCAAGATGAGGCCTTTCAGGCATTCAAAGCGCTTGTGGTTTCAGGAAAGCTTCCCGTATATACTTTTCTCGAAATGGTTCGGGAAAAGTATCCATCACTGATGGCGATGATCAATAGAGAACTTTCAACTTTATCCAGAATTTCTTTTTTTATTATTCAGGATATTGCTCTAAACAAAGAAAAATATCTAAAAGCAAATTTTGACGTGAACCTTGCCTGTGTTCTTGGACTTATTAAGAAAAGACCTGAACGGGTGATTGAAATATTTAAAAAATATGACAATGTTACTAAAGACGAGATCAGAGAAGATATCACCCGGTTTATTGAAAAAATAAAAGAACTTTTGTCACAGGAAAAGCAGAGCATTGAAACAGAATTTGAACCCATAATTCAAGGAATCGGACAGGAATCAACAAAAAATACGGGTCTTATCAGATCACTGTTTAAAGATTCAACCGGTAAAAAATTAGAAACATTGAAAAATAAAAAACAACCGGTTGTTATTCATTCTAATAAAGAAACCATCAGACATGTCGACCTGTCTTCGTCTGACTTTAGTGCATCGACGCTTTTTTTAAATTCATGTATAATTGATAGTTGTGATTTCTCAAGATCAGGATTTATCAATTCATATTTTAAAAAAACAATTTTTTATAATATCGATATGAGGCAAACTAAATTTACCGATGCAAGTTTTGATGATGCAGTTTTTATCAATGTGAATGCAGAAGGAGCTATATTTAAAAACTGTAGCTTTCAAAACATCTCCATTTTCAATGGTAATTTTAATCATACACAGATACTGGATGCACCATTTTTGAATGCCGTAATTTCAAAAACATCTTTTAATCATGCTGATCTTTCAGGTTCCTGTTTTGCCTACTCGAAAATATCGGCTGTCTCCTTTGTCCATTCAAATATCGATCAAACTGATTTTTCAGGCGTGTCGGCAAGATTCTGCAGATTTCCTTCCAGCTCAAAATTTATTATTCGAACCGAGGATATGGATTATAATGCCCGGCAATTTCAACTTTCACTTGAAGATATGCCACAAATGAATGAAAGCATGGTGTCTGAAATCAATATACAGCTTTTTTCTGAGTTTATTCATTATGGTGAAGTGAAATTTTTAAAACAAAATCAGCTTAGCCTCTTAACCGCCTTTGACATATTTCGGAAAAAACAGGCGGACCTGTTTCAGATCATTCCTTTTTTGCTTCATGAAAACGTAGAGTTTCCTGGTATTGAGATAGTTGATATAAAAACACCTTCCGGCATTTATGATTATCTGCCAAGCCTTGAAACAAAGGATATTCTCAAACAATATCTTAAAAAAGAATCCATCATTACAAGACGGTGTCTGAATCCTTTGATTGAAGGCGTTTTTACCATAGGAAGTACCGGATCCATTGCCCAGACTGCAGATTCTGATATCGACTATTGGATCTGTATCAATGAAGAACAATTAAATCCAAAAATTGTTGAATTGCTGAGAAAAAAATTAGAAATGATTGAACATATGGCATGGAAAGGGTTTCAGACAAAGGTCACCTTTTTTTTAGTGGATATTCTAAAAGCAAAAAACAATGATTTCGGAGATTCAACTATAGAAAGTTCAGGCTCTGCTCAATCCAGACTCTTAAAAGAGGAATTTTACAGAACAATGATCCATGTGGCTGGGAAAATTCCCCTCTGGTCTGTTCTCCCAACAACCATCAGTGTCAATTATTATAACAGCATTCTATCCAATGTTTCGAATATTGGAAACATTACCCGGTATATTGATCTCGGGGACATCCATGCCATACCGACAAGTGAATATTATGGGGCCTCAATTTGGCAAATGTTTAAATGGCTCAAAAGCCCTTTTAAATCCGTTATCAAAATGGCACTTTTGGAAAAATATATTTATGAGTATGGCAAAGAACCCCTTTTATGCAACAAATATAAAAATGAATGGATGAATTCCGGAACCCAGCTAAAGCTTGCCCAGAATGATTCATATTATAGTTTACTGAATAATCTTATCCGGTATTTTGAAAAATCCAAAGATCAAGACACTATCTCACTTCTTCTGACCTGTTTTTTCCTGAAGCTTGGTATTTCAAAGGATTCTGAAATTGATAATACTGTCTTTGGCTTAAGAAAGATTCTCTTTGAACAATGCATGCTCAAATGGGGATGGAGTAAAGCTACGATTTTCGAAATAGGCGGATTTAAAACCTGGCAATATACCGATATCGCAAAGCTCTCAGCCACCATAGAAAAATTCATGATTCAAAAATATAAAACGGTAAATGACACTTTTGAACAGAATTTCAAGGGGCGGTTAATGATCAGTCTTGAAGACCGGACTGTTCTTGGCAGAAAAATCTTTATTGAATTCTCAAAACAGCCCGGCAAAATCGGCAAGGTTCTTCTTATATCAAGAAGTGACAGGCATTTTCAGGGGCTTCAGTTAAAATATTTAAAAAACTTAGGTAAAACCGGAACCTGGGAACTGATCAATAAAAATGCCAGATCCCATCACATACAGGAAGAATCCCTTATCAAGGCATATACAATTGAAGAAATCGGTGCATGGTTGATATATAATGATCTCTATTATGAAGATTCTGTTATTCACCTTATCCCGAATCCTACCTTTGTTACTTTTGACGATATACGCAAACTGTTTGCAATCATGCATGAATTTTTCAGCCCTGCCCTGAGAAATGAGGTCTCTTTTGATAAATTGCTAATGAAAAGCAGAATTGTCTCTTTATTTATCTCCATTAATTTTTACGCATCCCGACAACAGGGTAAAGTTACTGAATATACAGCTATTTATTTGAATTCATGGGGAGAAATGTTCTGCATACCCTTTTATTCAGAAAAGGGTTTTTTGTCCCTTGAAGAGACAAAAAATGATATCTTGAACAAGATGGGTATAAAAAAGTTTCCATTAAATACCTCTTATTATTTTTCAAAAGGAGTAGCGCGATAAATTTTATTAAGAACAAGAAGAGTCAGTAATCTCGATATGGAATATTTTTCATTGCTATCCTGACATTGACATTTTCAGTTGAAAGATATAAAGAAAACTAAATTTTTTTTCTTAAGAAAGAAGAATATTGAAGGACCGCAAAACAATTACGCGAACAACATCGGTAAAAAATGAATTTGGAATGCATGCAAGACCTGCATCCAGAATCGCACAAATAGCTGGATCCGCTCAATTCAACATATGGCTTCATGCAAATACAACAAGAATTGACGCTACCAGTACCCTAGATATCCTGACGCTTTGTGCGGCTAAAGGAACTGATATCGTGGTTGAAATTGAGAACCAGAAGGATATGGACGTTTTGGATCGAATTATTGATTTCTTTGAAGCCGGATTTGGAGAATTACAGAGATGAGTGAGCTAATGTCTAAACAAATCAGTATCAGAGGAATTAGTGGATCACCTGGTATTTGTATCGGAAAAGCTTATATCGTTGATAGAGAAGGGGTAAATCTAATCAAACGGTATCCGATTAGTGATGCTCAGATCCCAATAGAAATTGACCGATTCAAGCAATCCGTTTCAAAAGCAAAAAATGATTATGCAAAAATTATAAAATCAATTGATAAGGCCATAGAGGGTAACATCGATATTCTTGAAACTCATCTGGTTCTTTTTAAAGATAAAATGCTTTACGGAAAAACCCTTGATACCATTGCAACAGATAAAATCAATGCTGAATGGGCATTGAGAAAAGTATCCCGAAGAGCCAAAGCCATGTTTGCACAGATTGATGATCCTTATCTGAAGGCAAGAGTGAATGATATTGATCAGGTTACAGACAAAATCATGTCAAGTCTTGTTGGCGCTCAGGACAAAAAGATATCTGATATCAATAAACGAGTTATTATTGTGGCCCATGATCTTTCCCCGGCAGATACTAGCCAGATTCAGCTTGAAATGATTAAAGGGTTTGTTACGGATAAAGGAGGAAAGGATTCTCATACCAGCATTGTTGCCAAGTCATTAAAAATCCCTTCTGTTCTTGGGCTTGGAAAGGCAACCGTAAATGTAAAAAATGATGACATTCTGATCGTAGACGGATCATCCGGTCTACTGATCATCAATCCTGATGAGGATACGATTATTGACTATGTAGAACGCCAGATAAGATTTGAAGCATACAGGGCTGGATTAGAGAGGGAAGCTCATCTGCCAGCAATCACAAAAGACGGGGTTGCTTTGAAGCTCATGGCCAATATTGAACTGGTAGAAGAGATTGTTGCAGCTAAAGATTATGGCGCAACTGATATTGGACTTTTCCGGACTGAATTCCTTTACCTTGACCTGAAACGTTTCCCGACCGAGGACGAACTTTTTTCTAAATACAGAGAACTAGTAGAACTCATGGCCCCTCACAGTGTTACCATCCGGACACTTGACATCAATGGGGACAAGGTTAATCCCTATCTATCTGTGATTGAAGAAGCCAACCCTTCTTTGGGATTAAGAGCGGTAAGATTCTGTCTTGAGAATGAGAATGTGTTTATCACACAATTAAAAGCCATATTAAGGGCTGCGGTAGTTGGAAATATCAAGCTGCTTATACCCATGATCTCATGTGTCGAAGAAATCATCCAAGTCAAACAGGTCATCCGAAAGGCCATTTTTGAACTTGAGCGTGAGAAGAAAAAATTTAACAGGGATATACCACTCGGTGCTATGATCGAAGTCCCTTCTGCGGCTATAGTTGCTGAATATCTTGCAGAGCATGTAGACTTCTTCAGCATAGGCACCAATGACCTGATCCAGTATTCTATGGCCATTGACAGGAGAAACCGACAAGTGGCCCATCTGTATCAGGCATTAAATCCAGCTGTGTTACGACTGATAAAAATGACCTGTGATGCAGCAAAGAAAAAAGGGATTGATATTGTCATGTGTGGAGAAATGGCAGGTGACCCTATTAATATTCCTGTTCTTATTGGTATGGGATTGACAAACCTATCCATGAACTCTGCTTCGATTCCTGTAATCAAAAACATGATACGAAATATAGACAGTCAAAAAGCCCGAGACAGCATGGGAAAAATAATGACCTTGAACACTGTGAAAGAAATCACGGATTATCTGTTAAATGAATATAAAGACATCCTCCCTTTCCAGGGGGCAGATGGAACCATATGAATTCAGATTTTGTAAAAATAATAGCAACCAATAAAAAAGCCTGGCATAACTATACCATTGAGTCAGAATTTGAAGCGGGAATCATTCTTGCCGGAACGGAAGTCAAATCAATCCGTCAAGGAGGGGTTAGTTTCCAGGATGCCTATGCAGATATAAAAAATGGTGAGATATTCCTGCGGCAGTTGCATATTTCCCAATATAAATATGCATATTACAGCAATCATGAAGCTTTGAGGACAAGAAAGCTTCTTTTTCATCGATATGAAATCAAAAAACTTCTGGCAAAAATAAAGGAAAGAGGGTACACACTGGTTCCTTTGAAAATATATTTTCGAAACGATAAAATCAAAGTCTTAATAGGGCTTTGCAAGGGGAAAAAATTATACGACAAGCGGGAATCCATCAAACAGAAAGACATAAAGCGGGAAATGGACAGAGACTACAAAAAAAATTCTAATTAGCTTGTCAATATTGACTTTTCAAGCATTTAAGATTATATTAATTAATAATCTGATCTTTTAAAATTTGGGGGCGTAATGGCTTCGACGGAGATCTTGAGGCCTGAGGTAGCATACCGAGCTTTTTGTCAGCTCGTAAAACCTGGCAAAATTTAAACATAATCGCAGACGATTATAATTACGCTGTAGCTGCTTAAGGCAGCTTCCGTCCTGCTGAAATCCTTCCTGCAGATTTCAGGTCAGGGCGTCGACATTGCAGGATCGCTTACTAAGGTCGCCTGAACCTTAAAAGCTAAATGATTCAGGATATATTGTCATGTATCCATCTCAAAGGGGACAAGGCAGCGAATATAAATTTTGAGATAAGTATGTAGAAGCCCAGGTTGATTGTTTTCGGACGCGGGTTCAACTCCCGCCGCCTCCACCATTAAATCTGTAGTAATTACAGATACTTAGCTTGAATGGCCTTGTCGCTTTCACCGACCTTTCACCAGAGGGATTAAGTGAAAGCCAAGGCCTTTTTGTTATGTAATGGGCTAAAATCATTACCAAAATACTCCATAATCTTTCCCGCGTCTGTTTCAAGGTCATTTACATAGCGGCCATACACCTCATAGACCATTTTTTTCGATCCATGTCCCATTAAACTTACCAGTTTATTAGAGTCCATGTTCAAAGCTAAAGCCCAGGCTGCAAAAGTATGCCGTGTTGTATACGGCACACGATAGTCAACACCTGCTTTTTTTAGAGCTGTTGTCCAAGCATTTTTTCTAAAAGAATCCACATCAAAGATACGTCCATTTTTCATTGTAAAAACATAATCAGAGTCTGAGCAGTTAATTGCAAAGTCCAGTTTTCCCTTCAATGCTTTGGTCATGGGTAAATTTCTTTTACGGTATTCAGTTTTTAATTTTGTTTTTTCATGGTTCCTAACAATTGAATTGTTTATACAAATATGATCATCCTTAACTGCACTTTTTTTTAGACCCGCAATTTCGGAACCAATCATACCAGTCATCACCATTACCTCAGTCACTGTCTGGAAATAGGGGTCAATATTTTCAATTACCCGGTTCCATTCGTCAAAACGAAATACCTTTGGGTTATCTTTCTTAGGTCTTTCTTTCAAATTTCTTTTTAGAAACCTTTTTGCAAAGTTGAATGGATCTGGACGTTCCCATTGATGCTCTTCAACTGCATCATTCCAAATAGCTCGAAGTACCATCAGAATATTGGATACCCTTGAGGCAGATAATGGTTGTCCTTTTTTCTTACCCTCCTTCCAATTTAAAGTGCGTATGAAATCTTTCACTACCACACCATTGATTTGATCAAATGTTTTGTCCTTGAAAAATGGGATAATTCGGTAATCAATGATATCACTATAATCTTTAATTCTGTTTGGTGAAAAATCCTTGAAATTCTTTTGCATCCACTTTTCAACATACTCTCCCAAAAGTATATTTTTAGATTCTGGTTTGTAGTCCCATCCTTCAAGCGTCGCATGTAAGGCCTTTTCTTTTTCAAATGCATTTGGAAATGCTTCTAAGAATCTAAAAGTTCCATTTCCAATACGTTCTAATTGTCGATCAACCCAATCCTGTAGAGCCCTTCTATTTTCAGGAGTGTCTTCCAGGCCTGAAGATTTTTGCACTCTTATTCCATTAGGTCTTATGTCAACATATAATTTTTTTGATCCAGGTTTCCTGATTACTCCCGTTTTTTTAACTGGTTGTTCAAAATAACGATTAAGTTGTATAACCGCTGCCATGATAGCCTCCTTTTCAAACTCCTCCTTTCATTCTGGATTGTCCATTATCAAAGATTATCCGAAAAGAAGAGTTTTTTCAATAATTAAGGTTTAGTCCTATTTTTTTGGTTCGAACCCTTGATGGAGAGTTGTTCTCTGGAAGGATTTTATCATTTGGATCTGAATTAGAGCTATTTAGATCATGCAACTCTAATATCAAATCCCTTGCCCAGATGAATCGTAATACCTTTCCTTTCTGGATATAATGATGGCCTGGTACAAGAGTACCATCATTTTTCCAATTCCAGATAGTTGAACGGCCAACCTTAAGGCGGTCAGCATATTCATCTATCAAAAGGATTTCAAATGGGTGTATGTTTTTAAATTCTTCCATTATTAATGTTCAGTATCGATAAAAAATTAATTGATATTCAAAAGTAAGTAGATACAACGTAAAGGTCAGCACTTTAATGTTTCTCCTACATCTTTTTATATTTCTTTATTGCGAGGAAGAGGGCAGGGGATTTGATAACCTTTTATCCCCCGCCCGGTTGATTAGTTAAACTGTTTCAAGTTCCAATTCTTGCTTAGAGTGCAGGTCTGCAATAAACTTTTTAATTCCCTCAGAAGCAAAGGTTTCAACTTTCGGTGTTTCCGGTTGATTTGCTTCCAAATCTTCCAGAATTTTTTGTACAAACTCGCCAACACCTTCAGTTTCAATTTCAGGAACTACATTATTTTCCAGTTTTGCCAGGATAGTTGCCTTGTACCGAAGATCTCTTTCATAACCAACTCCATCGCGGCCCAATTCTCTGGCAACCTTGATGGTGGTGCCGGAACCCAGGAAGGGATCAAGAACAGTGTCGCCAACAAAGGAATACATTTTGATGATCCTGCGAGCCAGTTCTTCTGGGAACACTGCTGGATGACCATCAGCTTTCCGGTTCCGGGAGATATTCCAGACAGAGGGTCCATAAACCTTCCATTCTTCTCTGGTAATCCGGGATTGCAGGATGATGTCTTCAGACGGGAGAACCCTTTCTCCTTTTTTCCTGAAGATATA
>JAIFMF010000108.1 GCA_020048635.1 Desulfobacula sp.
CCCGCCGCAACAAGAAGTGTATCTGCGTGGCCATGATAACAGCCGTCAAATTTGATGATCATATCTCTGCCGGTATATCCCCTGGCCAACCGGACAGCACTCATGGTGGCTTCCGTACCGGAATTTACCATTCTGATTTTTTCCACTGACGGCACCATATCAATCACCAGTCCGGCAAGCCGGGTCTCAAGTTCAGTAGGAGCACCAAAACTGGTGCCTGTTTCCAGAACTTTCTTCAGGGCGTCAATGACGCATGAAGGCCTGTGGCCAAGAATTAAAGGTCCCCATGATAATACATAGTCAATATATTGATTCCCATCCACATCATAAATCTTACTTTTTTCACCGTTTCTAATGAATAGGGGTTGCCCTCCGACGGAGCTGCATGCCCTGACAGGAGAATTGACTCCCCCTGGAATCAATTCCTGAGCTTTCAAAAATAATTGTTCCGACTTTGATGTTTGCATCAGTATTCCCTTCATAATAGAAAATGTTGTTTCCTCATTCATAGGCGGTTGAATATATCAAACCTGCAATTAAAGGGTCAATCGCTTTCTGTTGGAGCTTCATATTCAAAAAGCTGTTGACTTTTCAAAGTTAGACTGATAAATTTGCCGGATTAATTTTATGGGCCGTTAGCTCAACCGGTAGAGCAACTGACTCTTAATCAGTAGGTCCGGCGTTCGATCCGCCGACGGCCCACCATAAAACACAAGGGTTTTCAGCTTTCTGGTTGAAAACCTTTTTTATTTGTAAGTTCAAACTGATTTCAGAGTGAATAGCGTTACATTCAGCCATGGCTGAGCCCAATCCTAACAGTAACAAATTATTGGGAAAATTAATTTGTTACTTAGAAGACCTGTATTCGAAATCATGCTGCTAAATCCATTTTTTTGGCCGCACTATATTCGCCTAATAGCATTGGTTGTCCTGTTTTGATATAATGCTGCAAACTTGTTTTCATATACATGGGAAAGCCAATGCCCCTCAATTTACAGGTAACAAAAATCGAAAGCAAAACTGCGTAGGCTTCTGCCCCTTTGAAAGATACACTTCCACCGGAGACTTTTCGTTTTAAAACACCGATCCTAATTAAATATTCACCATAATTGTTATGGCATGGTACTCCTGGATGCTCCACAAATGTCAGAATCCTTGGTTGTTGTCGTTTAACTTTTTTGATAATTTCCTTCAATATGTCATCCGGGTCCTGCCATTCAATCAACTTATTTAGCCTTTCATGCAGCTTTTTCAACCGTCTCCTAAAAACCAATTCCCCCAATTCTTTCCGTTCAGTTTGTAACTTCTCACCATCACGAAGAATTCGACGGAATTTCAGGTAAAACTGACTGATGGCTTTCAAATGTGGAAACGATTCGCAAAATTTCCTGATTTTACGCAATACATGGGCCATGCAGCTTTGTTGTTCACAAATCAATGACAAATACGCACTCCACCCATCAACGACCAGCACCCCGAAGAATATTTCTCCCAGGACACGGCGTACTACAGCAGATCCTCTCGATCACCAGTTCTTGCCTCTTACTCGCCAGCCGGTTTCATCGGCATAAAGCGTTACACCAATCTTTATGTCTTTCAGTATCTCTTGATAAACCGGCTTCATTATCTCCGCTATCCGGATAACATGTTTTGAGAGGCCCGATGTCGATATTTTTAAACTGAAAAATGTCTGCAGATAGTCACGCGTGCGAGTTAAAGGCATTGACAATGCAACCCAAAAATAACAAATCAGAACGGATGCATTCAAACCAATATCCGATTTTGGCAAAGCCAAAATAGATTTTGCTGTGATTACTGCCTTGCAATCCGGGCAACACTTTTTTTCCAGCTCTATGCGGGTGATCAAGGTTTCTTGAACAATGTCCGGGATATCCTCGACGATTCTTTCATTGCTGCTTTCCAAGGCGGGTTCCTCAGTCAAATCTCTATCGCAATTATCACATTTATCGATTGTAGCCTTGATTGTTCGAGTAACTTCTTTTTTGTCTTTCCCGCGATTCCCAGCTCCCTTTCGAGCTTTATGTCCCCGGCCTTTTCCTTTGTTCTTATTCCCCTTTCCATCATTCCCAACACCTTTTTTATCCCACTCCGGCTTTTTGGACGATGGTTTGTTTACTTCCAAATTTATAGATTTGATTTTGATTTTTTCGAGTTCCGCTTTGAGACGGATGATTTCTTCCCGCTGTTCTTTATTTTGTTCTTCCAGTTCCTGATATTTCTTCTGAAGCTTTTCAAACGCTTCGATAAGAACAATCTTGGTCCATTTGAAGAAATATTTGAATTTTTCTTTTGTTGTCATGTGATACCCCTGGAACAATTTTATATTTTGGGATACCACAGAAATTCAGAAATGTCTATCTTTTCCTGAAATCAGTTTGAACTTACGATGATCCATGTCTATCTTCTCCATGACCTTACCCTCTTTGTTCTGAATTTGCCGGTAATTCGACTTTGACGGCCACATAGAGGTTCACCAGCGATAACAAGGCAGCCAGAAAAAAAATATACTGAGGCCCCCAGACTCCCCAAATTACCCCTCCCAAGGCAGCACAGATAATGGTGACGATATGGTCGAGGCTGATCCCGACCGAAAGGGTCGGAGTGATATCTGAGGTTTTAACAGCAATGGTGCGTAGGTAGACGGTTCTCACCAGCCCCATCTGAGTGGACATACGGTCAAGAACGAAAATCATATAAGCCGGAATGACAGGCCAACCGACGCGGGACAGCCACCCTTCATTGTACCCGGCCGCCAGGATGCCATAAACCAGATAAACAGCGATGAAAGATATGGCATCAACATAGAGCATTGTCTTGATGCCGAAACGATCCATCCAGCGTCCAAGAGCTGGAATGAAAAAAATACCGATCAAACCGCCGATAATGGCCAGCATGGCAATAGTATCTGCTTTCTTGCTGAGCAGATCGATCAACACCCAGGGCCCGTAGACCATCATGATCTGCTTTTGCACACCAAACATGATGGTCAGTATGTAGTAATATCTGTATTCTTTGCGCAAAACCATTTTATTTTGTTGGTGAATGCTTCCGGGAAGATGAACTATGCGTTGTAATTGGACAAGAAGAATCAGTACAATCAAAAATAAAACACCGGCAGCCAGAAACGGCACTTTAAGAGGGGTTTCAAAACTGAAAAATCCTGTGCGAAAACCAATAAACACAAGGATTGCAGCCACCATCTGAAATGCAGTAAAAATTCCTCTGAATTGGCCCATCCTTTTCCCGGTTTCCTCCTTTTTGATCAGGGCCAGGCCGATGCTGTCCTGCAGGACAAAAAAGAGGTGCATCCCTATGGAGTTGATAAAAATGAATACCAGCATCACTGTGTAAGAGGGAGTGATCAGGCCCAGAAAAACTATACCGATGATACTGAACACCTGGGAAAGAATGGCGATCCTGATGTCACTAAGAAATGAGAAAATAGAAATGATCAGGATGCACAATATTCCAGGAAGTTCACGGGGCAGCTCGATGATACCGCGCTGAAAGGCCGAAGCCTGGTAGGCATCTTTAAAATAGTTAGAGATAATATCGTTAGTGAATCCCAGGCCCATGGCTGTCAGGGCCAGAATTATCACATAAAGTTTCATCTCTTTTGGTATTGTATACATAACAGCTCCAGAGGTTTTTTAACAAACAATATACATTTAAAAATTGACCCTCATTTTTGAAATAATCATTGAACCCTCACTTAAGAATTACCACCATAAACTCTTTTCATCAATCTATTTAAAATCAAAAGATGGACATGATCTCCATATTAAAAACAGTCTAAAAAAAGTTCTTGACAAGGATAATCGGCTCATATATGTGTTAATTCGTGCCATTAAAAGAAACCAAGTTTTAATAAATGAAACTAAAAAGTAAAATCAAAGGGCCGTCTGAATCCCGTTATCAGGTTGAGGCTCTTGCCCGTGGCCTTGCCATTCTGGAATTATTTACCCGCGAGGTACCGACATTAAGCCTCAGCGAGGTCGTTGCTGCCCTTGAGATCAATAAAAGTACGGCCTATCGCTTCCTCACAACACTGGAAACCCTGGGATATCTGGAAAGGAATTCTTCTTCCCGGCGCTATTTCCCTTCCCTGAAAGTGCTCCAGCTCGGCTTTCGGGCCATCAACCTGGATGTTCGCCAAATAGGTCGGCCTTACCTGGAACGTCTGGCACAGAAATTATGTGAAACCGTCAGCATGGGAGTCATGAACGGGGCCGACGTGATTTATATCGACCGGGTCCGAAACCGCTCCATCGTTGGTGTTGTACTGGAGGTCGGTTCCCGTCTGCCAGCCCATACCGTTACCATCGGAAAGGTCCTCCTGGCAGAATATCCGCCTGAAAAACTGGCCGTTTTTTTTGAAAGAACAGAACTCAAAGAATACGGACCCAAGACCATTACCACCCGTGAAGGATTTCTGGCAGAACTGTCCCTTGCCCGTGAACAGGGATTTTCGATCTGTGATGAAGAGCTGGCGCCGGGACTCCGGGCCGCCGGAGCACCGATCCGGGATCACCACGGAAAAGCCATTGCCGGAATCAACGTGTCTGGATCGATCAGCACCATTAGCCTTGAGCGCCTGAAAACCGAGATTGTCCCGGCCGTTGTGGAAACGGCCCGGCAGATATCTCAGGCACTAGGGTATGTGCCGGATTGTTAGAATGGAAAACCATCCGGGACAGAAAAAACCCTGAACGGTTTGATTTGTTGCAGTAAGCGTCGGTTGGATAAAATGTCAATGGGTTGAGGTTGTTTTAGAAACAAAGCATCAATTAATTTTAAGGAGGTACGGAATGGATTTCAAAAAAGTGTTCGACATCTGTGAAAGTATGTTTAAAAAAGGATTTTTAAAACTTATTGCCTTGTTTTGCGGGCTTCTGATTCTCGGATCGCCAGCAGCTCTTCTGGCTGAATCAAAACAAAAAATATCCATCGCCACCGGCGGCATGGGTGGAGTGTATTTCGTCATGGGCGGCGGTCTGGCCAGCCTTTTAACCAAATATGCCGATGTGGATGCCACTGCCGAGGTGACCGCTGCATCTGTGGACAATTGCAAATTGATTGGCGCCAAAAAAGCCGAAATCGGTTTTGTTCTAGCCGATACGGGCTTTGATGCCTTTAAAGGTACGGGCGCTTTTAAAAGCCCGATCCCGGTACGGGTCCTTGCAGTGATTTATCCCAATAAAAACCATGTGGTCACCCTGGAAGGAAAGGGAATCAAACAGGTCGCGGATCTGAAAGGGAAAAGGGTCTCCACCGGTTCCCCAGGAAGCGGTACCGAAGTGGTTGCATTCAGGATACTGGAAGCGGCCGGGCTTGATCCTAAAAAGGACATCACCATGGACCGGCTAGGGGTTGCTGAATCCGGTGGTGCACTGAAAGACGGAAAAATAGATGCCTATATCTGGTCGGGCGGTGTCCCCACAGCAGCGGTTCTAGATGTTTCCGCCTCCCCTGGAATAAAGATGGCGTTGATTTCCCACGGTGATCTGATCGATAGAATGAATGCAAAATACGGTAATATCTATTATCAATCCGACATTCCGAAAGGAGTCTACACCGGCATCAGCGAAGATATAATTGTTTCCACCGTTCCAAATGTGCTTCTATGTCATCAGGACATGGATGAAAAAATGGCCTACAACGTGGTCAAGACCTTGTTTGATAAACTGCCTGAGCTAGTTGCCATCCACAAGGAAGCAAACAATATTAATCTGAAGACCGGGGCTTCAAGCACATTTATTCCTTATCACAAAGGCGCTGCCAAATTTTTCAGCGAAAATGGGCTGACGGTTTTCGAATAAACACGGGATAAATACGTTTTTTAAAACTTTACTGATGCATAACGGAATGTCCTTGGGAGGCAAGTAATGACAAGCGATGAAAGGGACGGCGGTATCAGCCGTAAGAGCCTGCTCTCGGAAGAGCAGGAAAAAAAGATAGAAGAACTGATCGAAGAAGAAGAAGGTGTGACCCGGAAGCTATCGGGAGTCTGGAACACCGTCATCACCGCACTGGCGGTATCCATGTCCCTTTTCGCCATTTACACCTGTCTGTTCCCGGTGACTACCCAGATACTGAGGGTTGTGCATGTGGCTTTTCTGCTGGTTCTGTCTTTTCTGTACTATCCCATGGCCAGAAAGTTCAGGGGAAAGGTCAACCTTATAGATCTGCTTCTCATCCTTTTGAGCCTCGCCTGCATCGGTTACATGCTCGTGGATTTTGAGGAGTTTATCTACCGGGCCGTGACCCCTGAACCCTGGGACAAGATTTTAGGTGTGCTCTTCATCGTCCTGGTGATGGAGGCGACCCGTCGAAGTTCCGGATGGGTCATGCCCGTTACCTGTTTCCTTTTCCTGCTCTATGCCTATTTCGGGCAGCTTCTTCCAGCACCCTGGACCCACAGGGGATATGACATCGACCGCATCATCGGTCATATGTACATGACCCTGGAAGGCATCCTTGGCGTGCCCATTGATGTTTCGTCCACCATTATCATCATGTTCTGCATTTTCGGCGGCTTTCTTTCCGTGTCGGGCGCGGGCAAATTTTTTGTGGAATTTGCCTTCACCGCCATGGGCAGAAAGCCAACCGCAGCAGGAAGAGCCGTTATTGCCACCTCCTATCTCCTGGCCATGGCCTCGGGTTCAGGTGTGGCCAATACCGTTGCCATCGGGTCCGTAGCTTACCCCATGCTCAAAAAATCCGGCTATGACCGGGACAATGCCGGCGGGTTTCTGGCTGCCGGCGGCATGGGCGCGGTGATCACCCCGCCCGTCATGGGAGCGGCAGCCTTCCTGATCGCCGAATTCCTGAAGATGAGCTATGTCGACGTCGTTTTAATGGGAGCCATTCCTGCAGCCCTCTACTACTGGGGCCTTCTGCTCATGGTTGAATTCGATGCCAAAAAATTCGGCCTCAAAGCCGTTGAAATCCAAAAAGACCACAGCCTGTGGCAATTGACAAAATTATACGGCTACCATTTCCTATCTCTGATCGCCATCGTTGTATGTCTGATGCGGGGTTTTACCCCACAGATCGCCGTGCTCGCGGCAATCATCACCTGTCTTCTGGCCTCCTCCTT